>JAXHSS010000128.1:0-5160 GCA_034190675.1 Pseudomonadota bacterium | reverse complement strand
AAAAAAACTGAAAAATCTCGTTGCTCAAATGCCTGTAAAGCCTCACCAGAAAACGTCATGGCCCAGGGATCAGCTGAGGCACGAAAGCCCTGCTCAAAAACAAATTCATAATGAGACTGTGGCAAAATCGGCTGGCTAAAAATGTCCGCTGTAAAATCATAACTATAGCCCAAATCATCCAATAAATGGAATTCAAAGGCGCGTAACAACGGTTCATGCGCTTGGGAAGGTAGCTGACAAAGGCAGTCTTGATAATGCTCAAAGACTTGGCTGACATCATCTACAGGCACCAAGCGAGTTACTAGCTCGTTGATATAAAACCCGCAAAAAAGCGCCTGTTGCGACAGTTGAACACGTTCACTAATGGCTTCTTGTAGGCGCAGCTGCTTTAGCTCACTGCGGCCAGAAAACTGAAGCTCATAGCATTGGAATAGCTGCAATCCCGATTGCATACCTTTTTTCTGACGAATGCCTTTGACCACCATTTGCTGACGGCCATGATACTGCGTTAAAACATCGACAATTTGGCTGGTTTCTCGATACGCTCGCGCGTGCAGGATATAACCAATATCCTGCTTAATCATAACCCAAGGATTTCAGCGAACGCTCATCATCAGACCAGCCCGACTTCACCTTAACCCACAGCTTGAGCATCACTTTTTGGTCGAACAAGCGCTCCATATCTTTACGCGCCGATGTACCAATGGCTTTTAAACGCTGCCCTTGTTTGCCAATCACAATGCCTTTTTGGCCATCACGCTCAACTAAGATAGCCGCGTGAATCGTATGACATTTTGGGTCTTCCTCAAACTGCTCGATTTCTATGGTCAGCTCATAAGGCAGCTCATCACCAAGTTGCTTCATGGCTTTTTCGCGAATAATTTCTGCTGCGAAGAATCGGCTGCTTCGATCCGTTAACGTCTCAGGGTCAAACACAAACGGCTGTTCAGGCAGTTGCTGAGCGATCGATTCGCGCAGCTCTTCTAACTGAAGTTTTTGCTTTGCAGATACCGGAATAATGTCGGCAAAATCATAGCGATGGGTATGCGACTCAATGATCGGCAATAAATCACCCTTATCATCGAGCTTATCGACTTTATTGATCGCTAAAATCACGGGGGTTTGAACAAGCTCAAGCTTTTTCAGCGCCCACTCATCACCCTCATTCCATTTGTTACTATCCACCACAAAAACAATCACATTGACGTCGTGAATCACATTCATTGCCGAACGGTTCATTGAGCGGTTGATCGCCTTTGGCTCATTTTTATGCAAGCCCGGTGTATCCACGAAAATGAACTGGTTCTCATCGCGGGTATCCACCGCCAAAATATGGTGGCGCGTTGTTTGCGGTTTACGCGTGGTGATACTGAGCTTTTGCTCGATCAGTGCATTCAGTAAAGACGATTTACCGACATTAGGTCGCCCAATAAATCCGATATACCCACAACGACTCATGATGAGGCCTCATTTTGTAAACTATTTAGAATGTCGGCAGCGGCGGTTTGCTCCGCTTTGCGTCTTGATTTGCCCTCTGCTACGGCTTCAATTGCTCCATCACGGATGCTGGCCTTAATGGTAAAGTTCGGCTTATGCGGAGGCCCACTCGTACCCACAAGCTCGTAGCTTGGCAGGGTTTCGCCTAGGGATTGCATTAGCTCCTGTAAGCGCGTTTTCGGGTCTTTGGTAATGGCTTTGGGGTTTTGCTTGGCCAAAAGGTCCTCAAACCAAACCAACACAATGGCTCGGCAACGCTCCATACCCGACTCGTTATAAATCGCAGCGATAATGGCCTCCACGGCATCAGCCAGAATCGAGTCACGGCGAAACCCACCGCTTTTTAGCTCACCAGGGCCGACTTTAATGAAGTCTTTTAAAGAAAACTTATGCGCGATAATCGCCAAGGTATCACCCTTGACCAAGTTAGAGCGCAGGCGCGTTAGCTGACCTTCTGTTGCCTCAGGAAAACGCAGCACCAAATCCGCTGCGATAATATGATTCACAATCGAATCGCCCAAAAACTCGAGACGCTCATTGTTTTTTTGCTTTGAAACGCTGCGATGCGTCAGCGCTAAATCCAGCAAGCTGGGGTCTTTAAATCTGTAACCAAGAATCTTTTCGAGCTTATTGAGTTTATTCAAAGCGACTCATCCAGGGATTTATTGCGAGAAACTGTCAAATCCCATAATTTCCACCACGCACTCGGCTTTTTATGCATCCACAAATAAAACGCCTTACCCTTTAAGTTCCTATCTGGCAAAAAACCCCAAACACGGCTATCTGAGCTGCTTGAGCGGTTATCGCCCATCACAAAATAATGCCCCTCAGGCACCGTAACGCTCCAGCCCGTATTGGTCAGGTTTTCTGCTCGCGCAACAAAAGGAAGGATGCGCTTACCATCCCAGTTCTGCATGCGCGAATCCAAGTTCAAGCCTGGAATATCCCAGATATAATGCTCAAAGCCAGCCACATTTTCGATAAAACGCTGTTCAGATGGAAAGCCCGGCATACGGCGGCTTTGTTTGTAGATACTGAGCTCTTGGTCATCAGGCAGCGCCTTGGTGACTTCGTCTTTGCTCATCGGCTCGCCATTGAGGTACCAGCGGTCATCAGCAAAACCAATCGTATCGCCCGGCAAACCAATAATGCGTTTAATAAATAAACGCGGCTCTTCTTCAACCGAGTCAAACACGGCAATGTCGCCACGCTCAGGCGAGCCCAGCTCAAGCACTTTATTATTGACCACAGGTAGGCGCAGACCATAGGCGTATTTTTTCACCAAAACAAAGTCGCCCTGCGTCAGCGTTGGCAGCATAGAGCCACTGGGGATCATGTTCGGCTCAAACAAAAAGGTTCGAAGTACCAATACAAACAGCAAAATACCAAAATATTCGCGGCTCACTTCCACCGCCCAAGGGCGCTTGAGCTTTACATTCTTACCCGCCGCTTTTGGGTCTTCCTTAACTACGAACTTACGCCAAATCCAATGGCCCAATAAAACAGCGCCCATAATCAGGACGGCGAGCGTTAGCCACAGTTCAAAATCGATATCCATACTTCCCCCTAATTATTGGTCTGTTTTCAGCACCGCCAAGAATGCATCCTGCGGTACTTCTACTCGACCGACCTGCTTCATCCGCTTCTTACCTTCTTTTTGCTTCTCAAGCAGTTTTTTCTTACGCGTTGCATCACCACCATAACATTTGGCGGTTACGTTCTTACGCAATGCTTTGACAGTTTGACGCGCAATAATGTGGTTACCGATCGCCGCCTGAATCGCGACATCAAACATCTGGCGAGGGATCAGCTCTTTCATTTTTTCCACTAGTGCGCGACCACGGTGCTGAGCATTATCAGTATGGCAAATCATCGCCAGTGCATCCACTCGCTCACTGTTAATCAAGACATCCACACGTACCAGCTTTGAGGCCTGCATACGTTTAAAATTATAATCCAATGATGCAAAACCTCGGCTGATCGATTTAATTCGATCAAAAAAGTCCATCACAACCTCAGCCATCGGAATTTCATAGGTAATCGACACCTGATTACCCATATATTTCATATCGATCTGCGTGCCTCGACGCTCAACGCAAAGCGTGATCACATTGCCCACATAATCCTGTGGCGTCAGAATATTCACCTCAGCGATTGGCTCACGGAATTCATCAATACGGTTTGGCTCGGGCAGCTTTGATGGGCTATCCACCTGCACAACTTCGCCATTATTGAGCACCACCTCGTAGATCACCGTTGGCGCTGTCGTGATCAAATTCAGATCATATTCACGTTCCAAACGCTCCTGAATAATCTCCATGTGGAGCATGCCCAAAAAGCCACAACGAAAACCAAAACCCAACGCATCGGATGTCTCAGGCTCGAAAAACAGCGATGCATCATTGAGCGATAACTTACCCAACGCATCACGGAAATTATCATAGTCATCTGAGCTGATCGGGAACATACCTGCATAAACCTGCGGCTTCACCTTCTGGAAACCCTCAAGCTGCGGTACATCTGGCGTTTTCGCATGCGTGATCGTATCGCCCACAGGCGCACCGTGGATTTCCTTAATCCCTGCAACCACAAAGCCCACTTCACCAGCCACCAAGCAATCTGTCTCGTGGCGCTTCGGATTAAACACACCAACCATATCCGCGTTATGCGTCTGGCCGGTTGATTTCACCAAGAGCTTTTCGCCTTTTTTCAGCTGACCTTCGTGGATACGCACCAATGATACCACCCCCAAATACGGGTCATACCAAGAATCGATAATCAATGCTTGCAGATCAGCCTCGCGACAACCAACCGGAGAAGGAATATTCTCCACAATGTACTCAAGCAACTCGTCCACGCCCAAGCCCGTCTTCGCACTCACCATGCAAGCATTATCGGCCTCAATACCGATAATATCCTCGACCTCCTGCTTTACGCGCTCAGGCTCAGCCTGAGGAAGATCAATCTTGTTTAGCACTGGCAAAACCTCAAGATCAAGGCCAATAGCTGTATAACAGTTTGCCACTGACTGCGCCTCAACACCCTGAGCCGCATCAACCACCAAAAGCGCGCCTTCACAAGCATTTAATGAGCGCGAAACCTCATAGGAAAAATCCACGTGGCCCGGTGTATCAATGAAATTCAGCTGGTACTTATTGCCATCCTTCGCATCGTAATACAGCGTGACCGACTGCGCCTTAATCGTGATGCCGCGCTCACGCTCTAGCTCCATCGAATCGAGCACCTGCTCTTTCATCTCTCGGTCAGACAAACCACCACAAATTTGAATCAGGCGGTCCGACAACGTCGACTTACCATGATCAATATGCGCAATGATGGAGAAATTACGGATGTGTTGTATATCAGTCACAAATACCTTCGCTCAGAGAGACTCATCTAGAAAAATAACGCTGACATTTTACCCGAAATAACCCAACGGTTATAGCCATAGCCAATAATTAACTACAATGGCTCATCACCGCAGACGTCAATACAAACCAGCCTTGGCATTCGACCAAAAAACGAGGCCAAGCTTAATAGCCTGAAAGGTTATACACAAAACCTGTGGATAACTTTGTGTATAAAAGCTGAAAAAATCCAATGACGCCAGATATGACAAGGGTTGTAACAATCTGATCAAAATTTGAACAAACTCAAAATCTT
>JAXHSS010000127.1:0-5256 GCA_034190675.1 Pseudomonadota bacterium | reverse complement strand
TCAATTGACCAATTTTGCTCGCTTGATCGGCAGTTAAGTGAGCTGCTCGAAAAAAGCATGGAGCAAAACGGCTTTTCTGCGCGGGTGGCTCATAAGTTGCTAAAAGTTGCTCGCACTCTAGCCGATATGGAAAGTGCTCCAGAAATACAAGACCGGCATTTGTTCGAGGCGTTGGGTTTTAGGCCAAGAGTGCAGCAAGCGCAATAAATTGGGGTTTGTACAGCTCAACGGTGATCGATGCTCTGCTCGCAGGCAGTCCTGTACGATTGTGGTACTTTGCAATTGTGCCCCTGTGTTATTGTTGTCTTAGGGTTGCTTTGATGGCCGTTTATTAGCTGTTTTAATAACAGACGGGAGGTTGTTATGAAACGTTGTTTGGCGCTCATATGCTGTTTGTTGATGGGCTTCAGCTTGAGCTTTGCAGTTGAGCGTATTTCTTTTTTTGATTCATACCAAGAGCCAATGTTAGTGCTCTCGTCTAGGACGGATTCATCGTTTAAGCCGCATTCGTCGTCAGAGTTTGAGCTGTTAATTAACGAGCAGTACGCGGATATTTATGAGGCGAGCTATGAAGATAAGCGCTGGGTTATTGAGCCCGATTTTTACTTTATGTTATCTGGCGTCATCATTGAGGTAGAACCGGCGGAAGCTGCCATTCGTTTGCAGATGCAGGTTAAATCTCAGGTTTCGATTCAAAACGAAGGTCCGCATCTGGATTTGTTGGAATGGAAATCTCAGCTAAGTGACTTGGAGGTCATTCCGCTTGATCGCCAAAACCGAGCTGTTTTACCAGATATTGTCGTCGATCAGTCTGCTTTTCCTGAATTTAGCAAAGCTGAGCTTCGTGCCGCAGTGTTTGGTGCTGGAGGTCAGCACTGGGTTAAGGTTTTAGATTACTACGATTCGCTTAAGCTCGATTACGGCGAGTGGATAAGTCCAGTTATGATCTTGCCCTCCGAGGTTTATATCAAGGTTGAGCGCTGGAGTGATGGCCAGTGGATAGAGGTTGAAGAGCTGGTTTTTATATTGCCTATGGGCTGCTAGCAATTAGGCGTTAATGGCGGATTTGAGCTAACTAAAAGAGCAGTGTTTTATGAGGCTGATCGGGTAGTTCGCGGACAAGTTTGGGAACGAGAAAGCCCGGCAAATTGACTTGTAATTGTTGATGCAAGGCAATGGCTTGAGCCTCGTTTACAGCAAAATGGGCCGCGCCTTCGACACGATCGAGTTGGTGCAAATAATAAGGCAATATATGCGCGTCAAATAATGCTTCGCTTAGTTGGGTCAGTGTGGATACATCGTCATTAATGCCTTTGAGTAATACGCTTTGATTTAAAAAATGCACGCCAGCTTGGCGGAAGACAGCAACGGCGTTGGCTAGGGTTTGATCAATTTCATTGGGATGATTGCTGTGCAAGACCATAATCGTTTTCAGGCGAGTGTTGGTTAGCGCCGTTAATAATGTATCGGTGAGGCGCTGGGCAATCGTGATGGGTAGCCGCGTGTGAATGCGGATTCGCTTGAGCTGTGGGATTTGCTCTAGGTTGGCAATATAGCGAGCTAATTTGCTGTCCGAGACTAATAGTGGCTCACCGCCGCTGAAAATCACTTCGTTGATTTGCGTATCGGCTTTTAAGAAATCGAGAATGTTTTGCCAGTCATCAGAGCTAATGCGGTTGTCTTGGTAGGGAAAATGGCGACGAAAGCAGTAGCGGCAATTGATGGCGCATTTACCTGCCAACACAAGAAGTGCGCGGCTTTGGTATTTTTGTAATAAACCTTTGGGCTGGTTTAAGCCCGTTTCTTGCAGTGGGTCTGAGCTGAAGTTCTCGGGGCTGGTGAGCTCTTTTGTGCTGGGCAAGACTTGCTGTAAGAGCGGGTCATTGGGGTTGCCAGCTTGCATTTTGTTGATAAAACTTCGTGGCACCATGATGGGGAACTGCTGATGGGCTTCTGCGCTGAGCTGTTCGATAGGTAGAGAAACCAGCTCAGCCAGAGTTGCCAGATCAGTAACAGCCTCTTGAAGTTGTTGCTGCCAGCTAAGTGGTTCACAGCAAGGTTGTTTTTGCGCTATGATTCGAGCTTGATTTTTCATACCCAAAATTTGTGAGGAAACCATGGGAAGCTATTCTACCAACGAATTTAAACCAGGTCTCAAAGTAATGCTCGATGGTGAGCCATGCTCGATTCTTGAAAACGAATACGTAAAGCCAGGTAAAGGCCAGGCATTTAACCGTGTCAAATTGAAAGTGCTGAAAACTGGCCGTGTATGGGAGAAAACCTTCCGCTCAGGTGAGAAGCTTGAAGGCGCTGATGTGATGGATACGGAAATGCAGTATTTGTATAACGATGGCGAGTTTTTCCATTTTATGGACGAAGCGACGTTTGACCAAAAGCAAGTCGATAACGACACAGTTGGCGAGAATGCAAAATGGTTAGTTGAACAGGATGTCTGTGGTGTGACGTTGTTTAATGGTGAGATCATTGCGATTACGCCACCAAACTTTGTTGAGCTGGAAATCGTTGAGACAGACCCAGGCCTAAAAGGTGATACAGCGGGTACAGGCGGTAAGCCTGCAACACTTTCAACGGGCGCTGTGGTTCGTATTCCGCTGTTTGTTCAGCAAGGCGAGATCATTCGTGTTGACACGCGCACGGGAGAATACGCGAGCCGCGTTAAGGACTAAGGCGTGCCTGTGAACTGGCAAGCCAGCTGCGAGCTTGAAGCGATTCAGGCTCGCGCAACGCTTAACGAAAAAATTCGAGCTTTTTTCCAAGCTCGGCAAGTGCTTGAGGTGGAAACCCCATTAATCGGTGAGCCCGTTACCGATGTTTTTATTGAAAGCTTTTCTGTTTATTTTCCCTCTTCTTCTGAGCCTTCTAAGCTGCATGGATTTTTGCAAAGCTCTCCTGAGTATTATTTAAAACGACTGTTGGCCAGCGGTGCGGGTGATATTTATCAGCTCGGCAAGGTGTTTCGTGCTGAAGAGTCAGGGCGTTTTCATAGTGGCGAATTTACCATGCTGGAATGGTACCGCGTGGGTTGGTCGTTAGCGCAGTTAATCAATGAAGTATTAGCCTTGCTCGACACAGTCGGGCTTGGGGCTCAAGAAGCTCAGCACTTTCGTTATGACGAGCTATTTAAACAGTTTGCGCAATTAGACTTAAGCACAAGCTCGCTAAGTGCATTACAAGCGCGCTGTCAGCCGTGGCTCGCTAATGATACTGGCGCGTTGGATCGTGATTCTTGCCTTGATCTGATCATGACGCATGAGGTTGAGCCCAAGTTAAGTGATATTTCTATTGCCGTGGTGACGGATTTTCCCGCAAGCCAAGCGGCCTTGGCAAAAATTGACCCCGAGCGGCAAACGGCCTGTCGATTCGAGGTTTATGTCAACGGGGTGGAGCTGGCCAATGGATATGATGAGTTGCAAGATGCGCAACAGCTTCGAGCGCGCTTCGAGCAAAACCTGAAAAAGCGAGAGCAAACGCAAAAAGTGGCACTGCCTATGCCTGAGGCCTTGCTAGCGGCTTTACCTCACATGCCGGCCTGTGTTGGTGTGGCGCTAGGGGTTGATCGTTTGCTGATGGCTTTAACTCAAAAGGCGCATATTCAGGATGTCTTGAGCTTTTCGCATTATCTTAATGAATACTAAGTGCATGGAAATATTGAGCTTTTGCCTGCAATTGGCTATAACACCAAGTGTCGATGTCGATGAATGACAAAGAAGTGAATCAAATTAAGGCGAATTAAATGTTAAGGAGTAGGTGATAGGATGCGTTTTTATACAGATATTAAAACTCAAGTTCAGGCGCAGTGGATTCGACTTATTTGCTGTGTGAGTTTGCTTAGCTTTTTATTAGTCAATAGCACCTCGGCGACAGATCGCTGGGAGTCGCCGATCTATCAAGACTTTGATCAATGGAAAATGGAGTTTTCATCACTCGCTGATCAAGCTAATCAAACGTTCACGAATGTTCAGGTCGGGGCATTACCACTGCCTGAGGTGAATGGCGAAGCGTTTGCAATTGATTATCTGTATCTGCCGGCAACGCTTGAAACAAAAAACTTGGTGATACTTAATTCAGGGATCCATGGGGTGGAGGCTCCCGCAGGCGTGCATATTCAGCATGATGTTCTGCGAAAACTGCTCGATGACCAAACCGCATTGAGTTTTAATCTGGAGCAAACATCGGTTTTGATGATTCATGTTATGAACCCTTATGGCTCAGCTAAGCTGAGCCGTTTTGACGAGGCGAATATCGATATGAACCGCAACTGCTTTGATGCGGCTCAGGCAGATGCTTTGGGCTTTCCGGGTTTGTCCATTGAAAACCCGGAGTATGATTCACTGAGCGACTTTTTTGTGGATAAGGTCAGCTATTTTGATTTGGTGATAAAGGCGGTGAATCCTGGGATTCCGTATTTTGAAAAGGCCCTAAGCGGCCAGTATCAGTATCCCAAGGGGATTTACTATGGTGGCGTTGATGTGAATCCTGCCTGCCGAGCGGTTCAAGGCTTGATGGAAGGTATTATTATTGAGCATAGCAACGTGGCGATTTTTGATATTCATACGGGCTTGGGTAGCAAAGGCATTAACCAGATTTTAGTGAACCCACTGCCCGAGAATGCAACGAATGAAGATCAATTAGCCTTTGATCGCGAAGTGGCAACGCTGTTCACACTGTTTCCTGATGAAGAATGCGATGAGCTTTGCGAAGTGCAACTGCCCAGCGAGGAAAGCTTTGAATCCACGGGTGATTTTACTCAATGGGTGTATCAAAGGTTTCCTGAGAAGCGCAGGCTTGGCACAGTGGTCTCAGCGACAGCAGAAATTGGTACGAATGGGCCGATCGCTATCATTGAAACGATTATCAATGAAAATGTCTGTACTCAGTACGTTGAAAAGTGCTCAAAGGCCGAGCTGAATGCGCGTCGACAAAAGCTTGCTGCGGCATTTAACCTTAAGCAAAATCGCCAATGGGTGAATCAGGTTTTTGCGATCAGTGAGCAAATGTGGCTGGTGCTTTCTCGGTTTTCACAGCTTTAAACGCAGCAGATCGAGATAAAGGCTTGAAAACTGGAGGAAATCCTCTATAATTCGCTCTCTTTTTCGGCTTGAATGTTCGCGTTAGGGCGAGCTGCCAAAAAAAGAAAACACAGTAACAGCTTGTTTTAGCTGATTTTTTAAACAGTGGAGCAGAATTATGTACGCAGTTATTCGTACAGGCGGTAAGCAGTACCGTGTACAAGAG
>JAXHSS010000126.1:0-5261 GCA_034190675.1 Pseudomonadota bacterium | reverse complement strand
CGCCTTTTTCGCCCATCGTAACCACAAGGTACTTACACACGCTTTGAAGGCGAGAAATGGCTTTTTCTAGATTATCGGTTTGTGCAAATACCAACGCCTCTTGCTCATTACAAAACAAGATATCCACACCCACCTCAAGAAACCGCTCCAAACCTTCTCGGCAGTAGCGCGTAATCGAAGGATCTGAGAAAGTTAATGCGACCTTGGTTTGGCCGGTTTGCGCCAGCTTTGCGGCCGCAATGATGGTTTTTTGCGCATATTCACTACCCGCCAAATAACCTTCAATATATAAATAACGACTTTGCAATAAGGACGGTCCATGAATCGCCTCTTCGGCAATCTCAGCAGCAGCGCCGAGATAGGTCATCATGGTGCGCTCACCATCCTCGGAAATGAGCACCAAGCATTGCCCTGTGGTTTTATCCGCATGGGTAATCGCCTGTCGTACCTTAACACCCGCATCGGCTAAGTCATCCACGTAAAACGTCCCTGGCTCATCTTCTCCAACAGAGCAAGCAAAAGCCGTTTTGCCGCCAAGCTGCTGGATTGTGACCAAAGTATTAGCGCAAGAGCCTCCTCCACATTGTCCTGCTGGCTTTGCCTCACTCGCCTCATTTAACACGGTTAATGTGCGCTCTAGCTGATCCAGCTCAACGAGTTTTGCTTCACCTTTGGTCAGACCAAGCGCTTCAATTTGCGCATCTGAAACCCGAAATTCTTTATCAACAATGGCATTACCGATGCCATAGACATTATATTTCATGGAATTTTGATGGATCCTGTCTAAAACTGTTTATTCTACGAACTATTGTTACAAAAGCCAGTGAATAAACGTAACGACCCCAACTGGGCCTCCGGCGCCCTAAAACAGCTGAATAAGGCCGCTCGCTCGGCGTGGACAAAGATCGACGCTCAAGGCGGTCAACCGGAATGCATCCACAAGCAATGGCAATTTGATGATTTTATCCAAGCGTTTGGCTTTATGAGTCAAGTGGCCTTGCTGGCTGAAACGCAGGGCCACCATCCCGACTGGAGCAATAGCTATGCAAAAGTCGATATCAGACTCAGCACGCATGATCAGGGCGGTTTGTCGGAAAAAGATTTTGCGCTGGCTCAGGCGATTGAAGCACTCAGCCCGCGCGGCGAATAAGAAAAGCACCAAACAAGCCAAATAAGATAAGCGGCAGTAATACGCTAATTAAAGGCTCGACCTGATACACTAGACCTACGCGAGTAAAGAACTCTTGGCTGTAGGTGTACATCAGGCCGGCGACGATACCCGTAACAATTCGCAAACTCGATGAAACGCTACGCAACGGGCCAAAAATAAACGCCAAGGCGATAAACACCATGATTGCCACAACCACTGGCTGAAAGAGTTTATTCCATAATGACAGCTCAAGCTCGTCCGTGCGCAAGCCCTGTTGTTTCACTTGCTGAATGTGCTGATATAGCTTACTCGGCGCTAATTGGCTTGGCTCAAATACTAACTGCTGAAACAGGCCTGGTCGCAGTGATGTCGCCCAAGCTCGGCGAGCCATCAGGCTATTAACGATTTGCTGGTTAGCAAAAAACGTGCGCTGGTCCTCATGTAAGATCCATTGTTCGCCGTCAAAACTCGCCATTCGCGCTTTACCCGTCTCAACCAGTTGCCCTTGCTCATCAAAACTAAATTGCGTAATACCCAATAAACGACCATTGGGCTCAACTAAATCAATATGGAAAAACATGTCGCCATCTTTTTGCCAGATTCCTTCTTGAACCGATAATACCCGCTCGGGGTTTTCAATTTTCGACTTGGTGTTCACCATCATCAGCTCTGTCTTAGGAATCAACCATTCACTTGCGGCCAGCGCCAATAAACAGAGCAATAATGCGGGGCGAAGGCTCATCCAATAAATGCGCACCAGCGAGATACCGATACTTCGAAAAATCACCAGTTCACTGTGTGTGGCCATAGCGCCAAGTGCCACTAGGGTGCCTAGCAAAACCCCGACTGGAAAGTAAAACACCATTTTTTGAGGCGTGGCGAGCAGAGTCAACCAAATCAGTTCAAGAAAGCTCGCATTAGGCAGCTCTTCGGTAAGCGTAATCAGGTTAATCAGTGCATCAATGCCGATGAAAAACATCATCACGCCTACGGTGAATATCAGAACTTGAGAAAAAATATAACGCTTAATCCGTGTCATGTTTTGTTCTCCCGCTGAATTTGCCATATACCCCAAGCGGCAAAACTCACATGCACCACATAAAAGCCCCAATACAACGGCAGGCCTTCACGACTTGATTGCTTTAGAACAATGAGCACGCCCAGGTACAATAAATAGATCAGCATAGCCGGCAATAAGCGGCTGTATCGACTACGCCTCGGAGGAATTCGGCTCAAAGGTATAGCAGTTAACATCAGCACTAAGCACATAAAGCCGAAACTTAATCGCCAGTGAAACTCTACACGCTGCTTAAATGTTGTTTGATAATTTTTTAGCAGAGTCTCTGTCGGCATAGCACGTATTTTTTTAATGCGTCGAATGCCTTCGGCCCGCGGCAATTGCGTTTGATATTGCTCAAATTCAATAATCTGGTAGGACAAACTACCCGGCTCGCCCTGTTGTCGATAACCGTCAGTAAGCACCAAAAAGCGCTCGCCCTCTCGGGTATCAATATAGCCTGACTTTGCAAACAAGGTAGAAGGCGCTCGATCACCTTGAGTATCTGTTTCAGCAATAAAAATATTCTCAAGTCGAGACTTATCACTACTTCGTTTTTCAATAAATATCACGCGCTCAATGGAGTCCAACTCTGTCTGATAAAAAACGCCCGGCGTCACTTGATCAATATCCGCTCGATTACGCTGCCCTGATTCAATGACATAGGTTTGTGTCTCAGCCCATGGCGCAAGCCATAGCGTGAGCACGGAAACAAACAGGGTAATCATCAAAGCCGGCGTTGCGAGAAAGCCCAAAAGGTTCCATTCACTAAAGCCTGTGCTACGAAGCACGGTCAGCTCACTTTCAGCATACATGCGGCCAAAAACAATCATTAGTGCTAAGAAAAAGCCGATTGGCACCAAATAAGGCAGCAAAATCGGCAGGGCCATACCGATCAAACCCATCAGTGCCGATAAGTCGATTTTGCCCTCTACCACTCGGCCTAAAAAGCTAATAATACGGCTTCCAATCAGGATCACCACCAGCAAGCTGACCAAGGTCACAGTGGTTGTAAAGATTTGGCGGGTAATGTATCGATTTATAATCAAAGATATTCTATCCTGTTGTTTTCTTATGCCGTTCTTACGAGGTTTTTGATGAATTTTGAAATTCAACGACGTGATTTTAATACACTCGCCACCGATTGTTTAATTATTGGGGTGAATAATCTCGAAAAAGTTTCCTCCAGCTTTGCTGATCAAGCCGATCAGATTCAAGAATTAGCTGAACTTTCAGGTTTTGAAGCCAAGCCAGGGCAGGTATTGGCGCTGCCTAACTTTAGCAAAAACCTAACTCGTGTTTTTCTTCTTGGGGTTTCTGAAAACGCTTCTCAAAGCGAGCTAACAGGCTCTCTTAAGTCACTTGCGAAGAGCTTATTGGCCATGCCGATTACACAAATTGCTATTGATCTGGACAGCTTTGCCTCGCTTTATCAAGGCAAGGCAAAACTAGCTGGCCTAGTGGTTCAGCCATTTATCCATAGTCTATATCAATATGATCAATTTAAATCAAAAAAAGCCGAGCCAAAAGCCTTATCTGAGCTGGTTTTGCTTAGTAGCGAGCCTGATACGCTAAGCCAAGAACAGCGCTTTGCTAAAGGTTTACGTGCTGGCGCGACATTAACGCGCGACCTAGGAAACGCACCAGGCAATGTTTGCTATCCGCAGTTTTTATTGAATCTTGCGCAGTCACTTGCCGCCGAGTTTAGCGATCTCGATATTTCCGCCTTAGGCGAGTCGCAAATGCAAGCGATGGGCTTCGGCTCTTTCTTGTCTGTTAGCAAAGGTAGTGAGAAAGAAGGCAAACTGATCTGCATGAATTACCACCCTGAAAATGCGAGAAACAAACAACCTATCGCTTTAGTGGGTAAAGGCATAACATTTGATAGCGGCGGCATCTCTTTGAAGCCTGGCGCACGTATGGACGAAATGAAATACGATATGTGCGGTGCTGCAACAGTATTTGGTCTGATGAAAGCCATTTGCGTGCTTGAATTACCTCTTCACGTGGTCGGTGTCATAGCCGCGGCAGAAAACATGCCGGGTGGCGGAGCAACGCGTCCAGGTGATATTGTGACCTCGTTATCTGGAAAAACCATTGAAATCTTGAACACCGACGCCGAAGGCCGCCTCGTATTATGCGATGCGCTGACTTACACCCAGCGCGTTTACGACCCTGAGCTGATGATCGACTTTGCTACCTTAACGGGTGCCTGCGTGGTTGCCTTGGGTGATCAAGCAAGCGGTTTATACTCTAAAGATGAGGCGCTTAGTGATGCACTCGTTACTGCTGGCGAACACAGTTACGATCGCGCATGGCCAATGCCTCTCTTTGAAGAGTACAGCAAGCAGCTAGAAAGCCCTTTCGCTGACTTACAAAACATTGGCGGTCCAAAAGCCGGAAGTGTCACAGCTGCTTGCTTTTTAGCCGAGTTTGTTGACGAAGACCGCGCTTGGGCGCATTTTGATATTGCGGGTACGGCATGGAATGACGGCGCCGAGAAAAACGCCTCTGGCCGACCTGTACCATTAATGTTGCGCTTCTTATTGGAAAAAGCTGACGCATGACCGAAGTCAGTTTTTATATTTTAAATCAAGCGGCATTGGCTGAGCGAATAAACTATGCTTGCCGCTTGATTGAAAAAGCGCATAAAAACCGAATGTCCGTGATTGTTCACTGCGAGTCGCAGGACCAAGCGCAAGTAATGGATGAAACGCTTTGGTCACTGAAACCCGAGCGTTTTATTCCGCATGCGTTATTAAGCGAAGGCGTACCGAGCTGCCCTGTGATTATTAGTCACGGTGATGAGGTGCCTGCACCAAAGGACATCCTGATTAACTTATCGCAAAAAACTCCGACCTTCTTTAGCCAGTTCAACCGTCATTTCGAGATTTTATGCCAATCGGCCGATGTCTTGGCCGCTGGTCGCGAAAAGTGGCGCTTTTTCCAAGATCGTGGCTACCCAATGAAAAAATTTGATATTGCGTCCTAAGTCGCGATAATGAGAAACACTGCTTATTTAACTCAAGGTTATTATGACTGATTCAAATTCA
The DNA here is from genome assembly GCA_034190675.1 of Pseudomonadota bacterium. Classification (GTDB taxonomy): domain Bacteria; phylum Pseudomonadota; class Gammaproteobacteria; order Pseudomonadales; family JAXHSS01; genus JAXHSS01. The sequence continues at coordinate 1 of JAXHSS010000126.1, read as the reverse complement.
A
>JAXHSS010000125.1:0-5333 GCA_034190675.1 Pseudomonadota bacterium | reverse complement strand
AGATTTTTGCGATTTTGAATGAGCAGTCATACAGCGTTCAGGAGCTTTGTCAGTTGTTTGACGTTCGTCAGCCCAATATGAGCCATCATTTAAAGCTATTAAATGAGCAGGGTTTGATTGCCGCCCATAAAGAAGGTAACCGCATGTATTATGCGCAGGCGGTGCAGTTTCCTGAGCAGGTTGAGGTGGTGGTTGAGGCGTTAAGGGCGCAGTCGGAGCAGTGGTTATTGCCCGAGGTGGTCCTTGAGCAGGCGCAGCTGATTGATAACAGCCGAGCACAAAGCTCGCAGCAGTTTTTTGAAAAAAACAGCGAGACGTTTCAACAAAACCAAGAGCTGATTGTCGCCGCCAGCCAGTATTACCCGACGGTGCTTGAGCTGGTGAAAAGCCTGGGGCTTTCAGTCCATGCCAAGGTGGCTGAGGTAGGCGTTGGCGAAGGCGGTTTTTTAACGCAGTTGCTGGCACTGTTTGAGTCGGTCACGGCGGTGGAATATGCGCCGGTGATGTTGGCCAAGGCAAAAGCACAGCTTGAGCAAGAAGGCTTGGCTGAGCGTATACATTGGGTGCAGGCGGATATTCAGCGAGCACAGACTTGGCAGTTTTTTGACGCCATTGTGTTGAATATGGTGCTTCATCATTTGCCATCGCCAGCCCAGGCGATTAAAAACATGGCAAAAATGTTAGCGCTGGGTGGCGTGATCGTGCTGTGTGATTTGGTTCAGCATGAGCAGGCATGGGCGCAAACGCATTGTGGTGATTTGTGGATGGGGTTTGACCCTGAGCAGTTGCATCGTTGGATGCGCCAGCAAGGGCTGATCCATGAGAATTTAGTGTTTTCGGGTTTGCGAAATGGTTTTCAGGTGTTTTATTCCGTCTATCGAAAGCCGCAAGCTGTCGAAACGCAAAAGGTAGTAAGTGCTCGCTAATTTCAAGGCGCTTACGCAATGGTTTTGTAAATTTAATGTAGATTACGTTTTTTTGTAGGAGAAAAGCATGAGTGATTACAAGGTTTTTACCTCGGAATCTGTTTCGGAAGGTCATCCAGATAAGATCTGTGATCAGGTGTCTGATGCTGTTTTGGATCATATTTTAGCGCAAGACCCTAAGGCTCGTGTTGCAGTTGAAACGGTAGCTAAGACAGGTTTTATCATGGTGGCGGGCGAGGTTCGCACCCAAGGCGAGCTGGATATCGAGGACTTAGTACGTGATACCGTGGTTAATATCGGTTATGACAGCAGCGACGTGGGCTTTGATGGTAAGACTTGTGCCTTTTTAAACGCTATTGGTAAGCAGTCAGCGGATATTGCTGCGGGGGTTGATGAGGCGGATAACAAAGATCTAGGTGCAGGTGACCAAGGACTCATGTTTGGTTATGCCACCAACGAAACTGATGCCTTGATGCCAGCGCCAATTTACTACAGCCACCGCATTGTGCAAAAGCAGGCGGAGCTGCGTAAGTCAGGCAAGCTGGGCTGGTTGCGCCCTGATGCGAAGAGCCAAGTCAGCTTCCGCTACGAAAACGGTAAGCCAGTAGGTATTGATGCGGTGGTTTTGTCAACGCAGCATGACCCAGACATTAGCCAAAAAGACTTAAAAGAAGCGGTGATGGAAGAGATCATCAAAGAGGTATTGCCAGCACATTGGCTGAGCAAAGACACGCTGTATCACATTAACCCAACGGGTATTTTTGTGATCGGCGGCCCAGTAGGTGACTGCGGTTTAACAGGTCGTAAGATCATTGTTGACACCTACGGTGGCATGGCGCGTCATGGTGGTGGCGCATTCTCGGGTAAGGACCCGTCAAAGGTAGACCGCTCGGCGGCTTACGCTGGTCGATATGTTGCAAAAAATATCGTTGCAGCTGGCTTAGCGGATAAGTGTGAGATCCAAGTGTCTTACGCGATTGGCATAGCAGAGCCTACCTCGATCAGTATTAATACGTTTGGTACGAATACCGCAGATGAGGCGGATATCGAAGCCTTAGTTCGCGAGCATTTTGATCTTCGCCCTCGTGGCATTATCGAAATGCTGGACTTGTGTCGCCCAATTTATCAGCCGACAGCGGCGTATGGGCATTTTGGCCGTGAAGGCTTTAGCTGGGAGGCGACAAATAAAGCCGCCTTGTTGAAATAGAAATAACAGAATCAATAGGTAAGAACATGACAGTAGCAGTTAAGACAGTAGAGAACTTTAGCGATTACCAAGTTGCGGATATGAGCTTGGCAGAGTTCGGCCGCAAAGAGATTACGATTGCCGAATCTGAAATGCCGGCATTGACGGCCTTGCGCCGTAAATACCGTGATGACAAGCCACTGGCTGGCGCAAAAATCATGGGTTGTATTCACATGACCATCCAGACGGCTGTGTTGATTGAAACATTGGTTGATTTAGGTGCTGAGGTACGTTGGTCATCATGTAATATTTTCTCAACGCAAGACCACGCAGCAGCAGCGATTGCAGCAGCGGGCATTCCTGTATTTGCTTGGAAAGGCGAGACAGAGGAAGAGTTTTTGTGGTGTATTGAGCAGACCATTTTGGCTGAAAAAGATGGTGATACGCCCTGGGATGCCAACATGATTTTGGATGATGGTGGCGATCTGACAGAGATGGTGCACAGCAAATATCCAGCGCTTTTAAACGACATTCACGGTATTTCAGAAGAGACGACCACAGGTGTTCACCGTTTGGTTGAGATGCTTGAAAAAGGCACGTTGAAAGTCCCGGCGATTAACGTGAACGACTCAGTGACTAAAGCGAAAAACGACAACAAGTACGGCTGCCGCCACTCGCTCAGCGATGCAATTAAGCGTGGTACGGATCATTTGCTTTCGGGTAAAAAAGCGCTTGTCATTGGCTACGGTGATGTTGGTAAAGGCTCTGCGGCTTCTTTGCGTCAAGAGGGCATGATTGTGAAAGTGACGGAAATCGATCCAATTTGTGCGATGCAGGCATGTATGGACGGTTTTGAAATTGTCTCGCCTTATGTGAATGGCGATCAAGCGCAAGGCATCAACACGGCATTGTTGCAAAACACGGATTTGATCGTGACGACAACGGGCAACGTGAATGTGTGCGATAGCGGCATGTTGCAAGCGCTTAAAACTGGCGCTGTTGTGTGTAATATCGGCCACTTCGACAACGAAATCGACACCGCCTACATGCGTGAAAACTGGCAGTGGGAAGAGATCAAGCCGCAGGTGCACAAGGTATGCCGCAACAAAGCTGAAAACGACTTCTTGATTTTGCTATCAGAAGGTCGCTTGGTGAACTTGGGTAACGCGACAGGCCACCCATCACGCATCATGGACGGCTCATTTGCCAACCAAGTTTTGGCGCAAATGTACCTATATGAAGCGAAATTTGCTGATTTACCAGAAGCGGAAAAAGCGCAAAAAATCTACGTTAAAGTTCTGCCGAAAAAGCTCGACGAAGAAGTGGCGAAAGATATGGTTGAAGGCTTTGGCGGCGTATTGACCAAGCTGACTAAGACGCAAGCTGAGTACATTAACGTACCGCAAGAAGGTCCGTATAAGCCAGAGGCGTATAAGTATTAATGTGTCGTGCTTGCTGCAAAGCGCAATAGCTGCGTTGCGCTTCAGTTCCTTTCGAAGGCGAGATTGTGGCGTGGCTCACATTCTTGTCATTGCGAGGAGCGAGGCACGAGTGACGCGGTAATCCAGAGCGAGTGGTGTTGCGCACTGAGTTAAACACTAGACTGCTTCAGCACGCCTAGTACAAAGCGTTATAAAATCGCGTGCGCGCTTCGCAGAGACAAAAGTGGCGATTGGCTTACACTCTTTACACTCCGTCATTGCGAGGAGCGAGGCACGAGTGACGCGGCAATCTAGCGTGTTAGCTGCAATGAGCTTTGGATAGAGCTAAAGCAAGCAATATTTAACAAGAGAACATAATGACTAGACGTTTAAGTTTTGAATTTTTTCCGCCGAAAACAGAAGCGGGTTTGGAAAAGCTATCAGCTGTTCGCCAAGAGCTTGCGGCACTGAACCCAGAGTTCTTCTCCGTTACCTACGGTGCGGGCGGCTCCACGCGTGAGCGTACACTCAAAGCCATTGATGTGGTGCGTGGTGAAGGCGAAAACCGCATTGATACCGCGCCGCATATCTCATGCATTGCGCACAGTAAAGATGAGCTAAGTGAGCTACTAGATGGTTATCAGGCCAATGGTATTTCGCGCTTAGTGGTCTTGCGCGGTGATGCGCCAAGCGGTGCCGTCGGCGCTACGGGCGACTTCGCCTATGCCAGTGATTTCGTCGGTTTTATTCGCGAGCGCTACAATGATCAGTTCCATATTGAGGTTGCTGCCTATCCCGAAATGCACCCACAAGCCGACAGCTATGAAGCGGATTTGCAAAACTTTGCAACTAAAGTCAAAGCGGGTGCCAACAGTGCGATCACGCAATATTTTTATAATGCAGATGCGTACTTTTACTTCGTTGATCGCTGTGAGCAAATGGGGCTGAATATTCCGATTTATCCGGGCATCATGCCGATTTTGAACTACACCAACTTGAAGCGTTTCTCATCGGCATGTGGTGCCGAAATCCCGCGTTGGATTGCCAAGCAACTCGAAGCCTATGGCGATGACACCGCGAGTATCCAAGCGTTTGGTAATGATGTGGTTGCCGAAATGTGCGAAGACCTATTCGCAGGCGGCGCACCCGGGCTGCACTTCTACACCATGAACCAAGTCGAGCCAAACCAAGGCCTCGCTCAAGTGCTCAAACACATGCCAGAAATCACTCAGGTGTAAAACAAGCTGGAATTAATGTATTGAGATAAATCTAAAATTCTGCAGTGCTGCAATTAAATGTATGAGTAATTTTAAAGAATCAGTGCTGTAGAATTAAGTTGTTGGCTTTATGTTTGATTTCTCAGGTTTTGCAAATAGTCTACAAGCTCATGGACACGAGTAGACGGATTGTCAGTGTTATTTGTCAAAGATTGCTTTAGCACCTTTTCTGCATTTTTTTTAGCATCTTCGATACGAGGCAGTAAATCAGAAAACACATTGTTACTGCGTTTTTTGTATTTTGGATAAACCTGTTTAAGCTCTTTAATAACGGTATCCGCAATACTCAGTTTTCCCTTTGCCTCAAAAGGTTTAGTCGTGAAATTGTAATGAAGTAATAGCCAGTATTCAAAACATGGAACAGAGGTGGCAGCTAAAAAAACATTCTTGTATTTATTACTAGATGAGTGCTTTGCATGACTAACTTCCAACTTCCTTAAAAATCCAAATTCGAGTTTTTTGAAAGCTAATCCTGAATCTCTCTCCGTTCTAGCCATTATTTTGGCCAATTTTGTTCGTTTTA
>JAXHSS010000124.1:0-5381 GCA_034190675.1 Pseudomonadota bacterium | reverse complement strand
TCCCAGTGTTTGCTGATACTGCTCAGCGCATTAAAGATGATAATCGCCAGCGACGTGGCAATGGCAGCGCTTAGAGCGACCGACTCAGGCACCATTATCTGGGCAAACAAGAATAACAGCACGGGCACGATCAAAAAGCCGCCACCAACGCCAAATAAGCCCGCAACTAGGCCAATCAGCGAACCCGCTAATGGCAAATACCACATATCCATGAGGAATTACTCCGCTATTTGAACTTCAAGACGAGCGGTGACCAAACCAGACTGTCCAGTAGGGTTGATATTGAGCGTTCTGACCGTCACGCCTTGCTGCTTAAAAGCAGACAGCCATCGCCAAAAGGCATCAAACTCTACGGTTTGAAAATCCAAAACTAGCCCAGAATTACCAACAGGCTGAGTTCTAGCCGCAGAGATTTGATATTGGCGCATCAGCTGGTTAGCGCGCATACGAAGCGAGCTGCTATCCACACCTGCTTCAACACCAGCAGACTCAGGCAGCGCAGCGACGAGGTTAATATTTGCCTGCATCCATTGTAAATCCGCTTTGGATTTGCTGGCTCGCTCGGCTTGTGTTTGTTTAAACCCTAGGATCGAGCTGATCACCACCCACAAAAGCAGAACGACAACCACACCCACTAATAAGGCGAGCATCGTGCGCTCTCGCGGCTCACGTGATTGCCAATAACGCATCACCGGCTCTTGAACTTGGCTTTTCAACTGTTGAATAGATTGACGCATTAAGCCCCCTCACTCAGTTGAACATTAAGCTGTGCGCGAGTCTTTCCATCGACATTGGTCGATGCACCGATCTGCGCTTCAATGCCACTGGCTTGCAGCTGAGTTTTTAATTGCTCTAATGCATTAAAGTCGGCCGCCATCACATTAATGTCCAAACGACCACGATCAGCGCTATAGGACATTCGCTCAATGGCAATGGACTGCTGTGATTGCGCCTGAGCTAATGGCTGAGCCACTTGGTTCATCAGGGCAGAAAAATCATCGCCAGAAGCTGAATCCACGCCTTCTAATGCCGCTAATTTGTTTTTAATCTCACGTTTGTATAGCCTCGCTTTTGAGCCAGGAAAATAGCTAAGATACAAGGCTTGTTGTTGCTGTTCGAAGGCGTCGGCCTGCTGTTTATAGAGCCAGCCCTCTACCCCCGTTAGAAGCAAAAATCCCCCAAAAAAAACCGCAGCAGCCGAGGCCAACCAGCGCCAAGGCAGTAATTCATTGCGCTTTTGCATCAGCGACTCAAAATCACCTCGCAAAAAGCTACCCACAACGGGCTTAGTCGCCAGCAAGGGCTCATTATGCTCAGCTTTGTTGGCCTCAGCTGGCGAGTCGGTTGAGCCGCTAGCTGACTCACTCAAAAGTGCAATAGCCTTTGGCGAGGACAAGCTGCTGGTCTGCACAGGCGTGATATCCGCCGCCAGCATTAGGGCATTGGCTAGAGGCACTTGATGAGCCGCGTCCTGTTCATCACGAAGCAATAACTGATCACCAATCAGCAGAGACTTTGCCTGCGCTTGAAAGCTGAAAACATGGTATTCCGCACCCAGCCAATGACAGCTCAAGCCATAGTCTTCCAAGCTTTGGCGAATGCGCTCTAAATAACTGCGCTTTGTGTAGGTGACTAAACAGCCCGAGTCCTGACGGCGTGTGACTAGCATCTCGTATTCGCTTATATCGTCAATCAGCTTGTCTTCGATCAAAAATGGCAAAGCTTGCGTGATTTTTTTCTGCTGCGCCTTAATAACCTCGATATAGATCTCGGGCGCATCGACCGTGCTGATCATGAGAATTAGGGCAATAGAAGGCTGCATCTGGCGGCGCTCTTTATACTGGCCAAGTGCCTGAGCGAGCGGCATGACCATCCAGCCCTCAACTCGATCAGACTCACGCACGTGCACTTGGCATTCAACCTCGTACTGGTTCGGATTAAAGCGAATATACATTGCCATCAAGTTCTCACTTTCCTTGCACTAACAAGGCGACGGATTTAAAAACGGTTTTCTTGGCCACGGGTTACCGAAGCGGCGTTCAAGAATGAGGATAGTACCATTTTGCTCGCGCTTGACCAATGTTCTCAGCGTAGCGATCGTCTCATCTTCTCGCTCCACTTGCGAATAAACCACAAAATACTCACTCGCAACGGCAAGTTGTTGCTTTAGCTCAGCCAAATCATCTTTGTTCGTGTTTCGAAACACACTTAAGCTATCTATCTGGCTTAACGAGGTTATTGGGTCGTTGCTTCGCAGCCCAGTAATCGCGCTAAGCTGCTGCTGCGAGATCAATGCATTGGCTAACTCTAAACTGGCCAACACTTCATCTGGCGCCGTATTCACATTCATCGCTGCGCTCGGAGCCAAAGCCGCTAACTCAACTGACACCGTCGAGCTTTGAAAACCAAAACGGTTTTCTTGCTGCTCAAAAAATGGATGCGCGTAGATCTCCTCAATCTGGGTAATCGGCTGATTCGCAACATTATGCCCAGCGTAATCAAAACGCTCTAAGCCATTGATCTGAGCAATATCATCCGTATCCAGCCAGTCCGCCAAGCTAGCTGCTACCTCATTGACAGGCGTCGTTTGCCCACCAGCATTGATATTTAACGCGCTGTTTAAATAGTTTGTGAAGGCCGTCACTTGCAGTGGACGAGTCACCCATTCGCCATTATCAAAAGCCACCAAGCGGTTAATATTATAGTTAGCCTGCGCATCCTCGATCGCAATACGAAACGTTGCGTTTTCAAAGGCCTCATCGGCCTCAAACATCTGCCCCTGCGCCCATGCCTCATCGCAGCTGTCTACGGCAATATCATCATCTTTTAGCGTGCGGATACCCACGGCCTCTGTCGACAGCAAAAAATGACGCATTTTTGCCTGATCTCTCACCTGCTGAGAAATCGAGTTTTCATAGCGCCCTAACAAGCTAATACCCGCCACCAAAGCAATCGCAAAACCCACCAGCATGATCGCCATAATCAAAGCCAAACCCGACTGATGCTGAGCAGGTTCTGGCCCTACCGGGCGGCTAGATGTTATCGGCCAAGCGTTCATGGTAAAAACCTATTTTGGGCAATCTCAAACGAGCGATCCACCTCGCCATAACCTGGCAAAATCAAAGTCACTTTGACGCGGCTTGGCAAAACGCCCAATAGTGGATGCGCTGCTTGTTGATTAACCGTAGATGCGCTTTGCTTATTACTGACGGGGCTAGTTGAAAGCGACTGACCTGAAGCTGTCGTTAAGGTTTGCGCGCTTGCCAGCGCATTTTGCGCCGAGCGAGTTTTAAAGCTGGAGTTCCACTCGCTCTCCCAATCCTGCGCCTCGATGGGCATATACTCAAAGCGTAAGCCTTCCAGCCCATCAGCGATCAACACCTCATGCTGCGGCTCCTCAATTTCACGATCAAGATGATCCCAGCTAGTACGGATGAGCGCCCCATCCAACAGCTCATAACGAACACGCTCCAGCGGTGGAGACTGCGTTAAACTCAAAACATCTTGGTTGGCCGCATGTGTAAACTCTAATTGCTCAAGCTCACCATTAAATGCCGGCTCGATCTGAAAACTGCCGGAGATCGGCCGTTCGACCGCCTGCATCAGCTCCAAAGACAGGCGATTAAATGCCTGATTCAGCCGCTCCAAACGCTCTACCTGATGGTTCATACTGCTGGCTGCGCTATTTACTTGGCTAATTTTTATCCCGATAAGCGTCATCATAACGGTTAAAATCGCGATTGCGATCAATAGCTCCAGCAAGGTCATCCCACGTTGTTTAACAACGCTCATCTGACCACCAAACGCGTTATACCAGCAATTGCGCCGTCGTTTTTGACATCAGCCTGCTCGTCAAAAACCATCACCTCAAAACGCCACAAGCCCTCGCGCTCGGTAGCAAAGCTTTGCACCGAAACCTGCCAAGTATCATTGCCGTAGTTGATTTTTTCGACCTTCGGTTTTTCGGCAAGCTCAATACCCGAGCTCACGCCTAATAGATAATTTTCAGCCAGCCATGTCGCTAAAATTCGGTCTTGGTTTTGCTGATGCTGTTTGAGCCGCCCTTGTATGGCCGAGTCAATCACCACTGCAGCGGAGATAAATATCGCTAAGGCGATCAGCACTTCAAGCAAGGTAAAGCCGCGCACTTGGGGCCTTGGCGTATTATTACTGCGCATCATCTGGCTCAACTAAACCCAGGGAATTGACCACCACGCGCTCTTGCACTTCATCATTGCCAATCTGCAATGTAAACTCAGGCAAAATCCGGCCATTAGGTTGGATAAACACCAGCTGCGCATCTGGAGGCATATTTTCTGTGGCTTTTAAAAAGAAATCGGAAAACACCGTATTGCGCAGATCCAGTGGTTGCTCCGTTTCTAACTGATACCATAACGAACCATCACCAATTTGATGGCTAAAGCCCTGAAGAATTTGAATCTCGGGCGGCTCGTCTTCCGACAAAAACAGCTCTGCAAAGCCATATTGCTGAGGCGCAAGCACAAAAATCATGAACCGCTGCTCATTAAATGCACTTGAGCTAACCGTCTTCCACATATGGCTGAATGTGGTCACTTCATCCTGAAGCACTTTTGAAGAAACGCCGCTCAAGCGAACAACAAATAAGCCGAGCAGCAAGGACATTAGCGCCACCACAACGAGGATTTCTAATAACGTGAATCCTCGTTGATAAGATGGCGCATGCATAAGAAAGGGAAATTATTGGTAAGTAATGTCAGCATCTTCGCCTTCGCCGCCTTCCTGAGCATCAGCGCCAAGGCTGATCAGCTCAAAGGTCGAGCCCTGAGACGAATAAATATAGTCATTACCCCAGCCGTCTTGCGGCAACTTTTTCAAATAGCCGCCTGTGGGCCAAAATTTTGCGCCATCTGGCTTATTCACCAAGGCTTCAAGGCCTTGATCCGTTGTTGGGTAGCGTGCATTATCCGCACGATAAGTATCTAGGGCAGTCGCCACAGAGTCCATACCCACCTGCGTTAGCTTCACCTGGTTTTGGCCCAAAACACCGCCAAACTGTGAAACCATCACACCACCAATAATGACTAATAAAGTAATCGCGATCAAAATCTCCAACAGGGTAAAACCCTTCTGCGAATGCATACAAACTCCTCGTTATAATTGATTAAAAACGCTAACCATCGGCAGCATCATAGCTAAAACAATCACCATCACCAAGCCCCCTAGCACCAAAAGCATCAGCGGGCTGATCAGCGCCAATAGCGTGCTAATAGTATTTCTTAGCTCTCGATCCTGCATATCGGCGGCCTTTTCCAGCATCGAATCTAGCTCACCACTTTGCTCACCACTGCTGATGATTTGCAGCAAAATTGGCGGGAAATAACCCGACTGTGACAAAGAAA
>JAXHSS010000123.1:0-5409 GCA_034190675.1 Pseudomonadota bacterium | reverse complement strand
GTTGCTAAACAAATAACAGCGTCTTGGTTAACAGGAACACCTATTGGTAGCGAACAGTTTCGTGATAAAGTTGAGTTTATGTTGAGTAGAAAGGTTGGGTTGGCTAGAAAAGGTCGTCCAAGGCAATCAGATTAGCAGATTAGGGCTCTGACCCCTAAAATTGCTAGATTAGCAGATTAGGGCTCTGACCCCTAAAATTGAGGGCTCTGACCCCTAAAATTGCTGACCCCTAAAATTGGTCAAAATGGTTTTAAGTGCTCAGGCTTAGCCGTTTGAGCCGGTATACACATCAACGCTTTGAATGCCGATGAGCAGGGCGGTTATGTGCTGGCTAAACGGGTATTAAGCGAGTGGTGTATACTGAACTCTATCGATAGCCGACGTAGCAGGAGAACATAATGGTGATTACGGTTGATTTGCTGGTGTCTTGGCTGGGTTGGGCGGCCATACTCAACCTTGCGTATCTTATGCTGGCGACTTTATTGATTTTGGTTTTCAAACCCTGGATCTCGAGCCTGCACGCTCGACTGTTTGGGCTTGAAGAAGCCCGCTTGCCGATGGCTTACTTTACGTTTCTAGGTTATTACAAGCTGGTGACGATGGCTTTTTTTGTACTGCCGTATCTGGCCGCTAGACTGTTTTTGTAGAGTAATAGCTCGTCGACAACTGTTATTAGATGAGTCGTTAGGCAGAGACAGACGAAGCCTTGCTAATAACTGGGCGAGAGGCTGCTTTAAAGCGCCTGTTGGCTGGCTGTTGCCACTGTAGGTAAACGCAGCTTCAGCTATCAAAAGCTACAGGTAGTTGAGCTGCTGTAAGGTGAAGATAAACAAAACCGTGATACAGCTCGCAATTGTAAGCGCGATGAGTAGTTTTGATGCGGTTACCGTATTGGGTGGAGATGATTTTTTGATCAACAGGCCAGCGCTATAAAATAAAGCCACGAAGAAAACTATGATACCGATGATTTTTCCCATTGTTTGCCTCATGCCTCACAAGTTTTGATGCTTTGATTATCGCATGGTTTTGCTTTCAGCGCTTATTGCTGGGGTTTCTCGGCCAAAAAAACGCAGCTTGCGAGCTTGCAGGCTGCGTTTTGCAGAGTGCGGGCTAGAAGGTCAATTCGACACCAGCACCTAGCCCTGAGGTGTCATTCACATTGATGCCAACTCCCCAGTAGGGTGATTGACGATATTCTAAAGTCGCTTCCCAAGCTTGTTCAGTATCAGCGCCAAGCTCGATTCCAAAGCGAGGGGTGAGTTGAAACTCTGTTTCTGCAGAGGCGTTGACCTCGCCCTTATCGGTGATCCAGAGGTGGGTGTCTATATCAAAAGGTGTGACCCACTGAAGGCCAAATTGCCCCTCGTTTTCCTGTTCTTCGCGCTCAATGCCTGCACTGAGTTGTAGCCACGGGGAAAGCCGATAAAGGTAAGTTGCACTGAGTTCGGGATGGTTTTCCTCGTAATGCTGCTCTGCGCCGAGTTCAAGCCGATGTTTTGCATTGCTAACACGCCATAGCAGCCCTGCATGTTGACTGTATGCACGGATATCCGTTCTATAGTAAGCATCCGTGTCCATGATTTCGTTGCTGGCCATTTTAGCTTTCATAAAGGCTGGGTTGCCAGCATAGTCGCTGTACCGAACAACTCTCGCCATGCCTGATTTGGAGTGATAAAGGTTGTGACAGTGAAACAGCCAATCCTTATGTTCGTTAGCGGCAAACTCGATGGTGGTGCTGGCCATGGAGCCTACATTAACGGTGTGCTTGATCACATCATGGTCGCCATTTCCGGACAACACTTTGAAAAAGTGACCATGCAGGTGCATAGGGTGGTTCATCATGGTTTCGTTGATAAAATGAAAGCGCACAATTTTACCGCGATCAATTTTTATCACATCGGCGGCTGATAGCGGCAGGTTGTTGAAGCTCCAGTTGTAGTTCTCCATATCACCCGTTAGCCGCAGGGTGAATTCCTGTATCTCTCCTGAATGCTGAACAGCTTGGCGACTGCGCAGTTGTTTGTAGTCGAGCTGCTGGCTCACTGCTTTATCCAGTGTGCTGATCTTGGCGGCATTCTTGGCGTCATAATGGCTCGAAGTTTCATGCATTTTTTCGCCGTGATGGGCTGAGTGCATGTCGGGGTGAGAGAGGCTGCTATGTGGTGCTTTTGCTTGTATTTTAGATTCAGCCTGTTCAGGCATGGCGTGTGAACGATGCATTGAATGATTGCCATGATCGCCATGATCGCCATGATCGCTATGATCGCCATGATCGCCATGTTCGCTATGTTCGCTATGTTCGCTATGTTCGCTATGTTCGCTATGTTCGCTATGGTCGCTGTGGTCGCTGTGGTCGCTGTGGTCGCTGTGGTCGCTGTGGTCGCTGTGGTCGCTGTGGTCGCTGTGGTCGCTGTGGTCGCTGTGGTCGCTGTGGTCGCTGTGGTCCATTTTCATAAACAGGTTAGGGCGTTCAGGACGCGGAGCAGCTTCGGCTTCACCAGAGCCAATAGTAATCACGGCGCCACCTGTACCATCAATATTATTGGCCGCCATTTGATAGGCGCCTGAGGCTGGAATGGTGATAATCACATCGTAGGTTTCGGCCATGCTGATCGGGATGCGGGCTGTCTCGACGGGAACAACGTCTACACCATCAGCGGCAACTACAGTAAATGGCCCTGAGTTTTGTTCAAGCGCAAAAATACTGGATGCACCTGAGTTAATGATCCTTAAACGCACACGCTCGCCAGCTCGGGCGTCAGGTAATAGCTTCAGTTCAGTTTTTCCATTAGCTAAAAAGGCGTCATAGCCGACATCGGAGACATCCATACCTTCCATTCGCTGCCAACGGTTGCTTAACCATGCGCCCAGGTCACTATGTTGTAGGTAACCTTGGAGGCTGATAACGGAGTCTTTTTTGTAGGCGTACCAGTCGCCATCTTTTTTTAGGTTTTTGAGCACTTGGTGTGGGTTTTCATCTGTCCAGTCTGATAGCTGAACCACAATATCGTGGTCAAATGCTTCTTGGTAACCCGCCTTGGGGTGAACGACGATGGCGCCATACTGGCCACGCTGCTCATCGATTCGGGTATGGCTGTGATACCAATAGGTTCCTGCATGGCTTAATTCAAACTCATACTCATAGGTTTGCCCCGCAGCAATGGGGAACTGCGTTAGGTAAGGAACGCCATCTTGCTCTTGCGGCAATAATAGGCCATGCCAGTGGATGGAGGCTTCATCGTCGGTAAAATTCGTGACACGAATCTTGGCGATATCGCCTTCGGTGAAGGTCAGAACGGGGCCGGGTATTTTGCCATTGATGGCCATGGCCTGGGCTGATTCGCCTGAGAAGTTAACGGTTTTATAATCCACCGTTAAGTCGTAGTGGATTTCGGCTGAAAACGCGATGGCCGAAAATAAAAGCGCCAAAGCGCTAGTGATGTATTTCATACAAACTCCAAAAATTAATTAAACACTAAAAAAGGTCAAAAAAATTAAGCAGTTTGCGGTGGTCGCTCCAAGAGGTTTATCGGCTGGAAAAAGTACGATTCAAGCTCAAATAGCGGTTGGTGCTGAAGCTTAGGCAGAACGATTTTTGCTGGAGCAAAAGGTGGGTGGGCGGCTGTAAATGCGTGATGACAATCACATAATGGGCTGTTATCAGCGTTAAGCGTCGTCATGTCGGCTTGAACAGCTACAGGGTTAGCGGTTTGGTTCTCGGTGGATGACGGCATTGTTTCATGACATGGCGGCACGATATGCGTTGCCTCGGCTATTGGCGCTGAGGCTTCGATGTCCATATTACAGCTGGCAAAACTACTCAGTGGCGCAAGTGTCAGTATCAACGAGAGGATGAGGCTGACAAAAGGCGAGCCGATGGATGGTAAAGCGCGTGAAAATTGCCATTTCATAATGAATATCTTATCGCTTTGTGTGCGCTTTCGCTATGCCTTATCGCGCTAAAAACTTATCGCCCTTATATGAGTTACTTGGGAACGAAGTAAATCATAAATGGTTTTGATGCTCGGAATAACCTGATGTTGGCGAGCCTCGGCAAGCAGTGAGCAGTAATAACCTTGGCTCAGATAACGGCCAGTATCACATAAATTAATAATACGCAGTTTAGGCTCGTTCAGTGTTGGGTATTCGTTCAAATAGGTTGAAAAATCAATCGCACTGGGAGATGCATCGGCTGACCACTGGTCAACAACAAACAAGGTTTTTTCCATTAAAATCATTCGGAAAAAGGGGTTCGACAAACGAGAATAGCTCATCAAGGAAACACGGCCTGGGCCCCAGAGAATCGACCGTGCAAGCTTGTCTTTCTACGCCTAATTTTATGAATTAGCAATGGAATTTGCGCTCAATTATTAAAAATGCCGATTATTTTGATGTGCTTGTTTTAGTTGTACACCGATGGGCGTTGGAGCCGCTGGCAAACATAGCTAAGCACTATTAGCTTTGCGCTACATTGAGCTTAGCTCGGATGATTTTGGCGCCTGCATTGAGTGCGTTGAGTTTGGCTTGAGCAGTTGCTCGTGATAGCGGCGCCATACCGCAATTGGTGCATGGGTAGAGCTTATCGGCATCGACAAATTCAAGTGCAGCACGCAGTGTGGCAGCGACTTCTTCGGCGGTCTCGATACGTTCATCTGAGACATCAATGGCGCCGACCATCACTTTTTTGCCGCGTATTAGCTCAAGTAGCTCAATTGGCACGCGGGAGTTGTGACATTCGAGCGAGATAATATCAATGCTCGAGTGCTTGAGTAGGGGGAATAGCTGCTCATATTGTCGCCATTCATTTCCCAGTGTTTGTTTCCATTCGTTATTGGCCTTGATGCCATAGCCATAGCAAATATGCACAGCGGTTTCGCAGCTCAGCCCTGCGCACGCACGTTCAAGGCAGGCGATGCCCCATTCGTTAACATCATCGAAAAACACATTAAACGCCGGCTCGTCAAATTGAATAATATCTACACCTGCGGCTTCGAGCGCGCGGGCTTCTTGGTTAAGAATCTCGGCAAATGCCCAAGCCAGCGCTTTTCTGTCTCCATAATGCGCATCATACAGTGTATCGACCATCGTCATTGGTCCGGGCAACGCCCACTTAATGGGTTGCTCTGTCAAGGAACGGAGAAACTTAGCATCGTCAACGAAGACATCGTTTTTACGACTCACTGCACCAACAACACTTGGCACATTGGCCTCATAACGATTTCGGATGGTGACGGTTTTACGTTTGGTAAAATCGACTCCATCTAAGTGTTCAATAAAGGTCGTCACGAAGTGTTGGCGGGTTTGTTCACCATCACTGACGATAGTTAATCCACTGCGCTGCTGCTCTTGCAATGACAGGGCAAGGGCGTCGCGTTTTGCATCTTGGAGCGCTTGGCCGTCGAGTTTCCA
>JAXHSS010000122.1:0-5458 GCA_034190675.1 Pseudomonadota bacterium | reverse complement strand
CACGAACGTCGTCGAGTTTGAAGGGTTTGATCACTGCTACGATCATTTTCATTGATAAATCTCCTAATGTTGAGTTAATAAACAAGCGTTTAGCAAAAAGTGAGCCAACATTTCCTCTGGGCGGTGAAAGTTGTTCTTAACTTCTGCGAAGCATATCATTAGTATGAGCGAGCCGATGTACTCAAAATGTAAAAACTATGCGCGACACCCTCTTCAATAATAGCAAAGCGATTGAGCCATTCCGCTTTAATGATGCGGTTGTGCAAGTGTTTCCTGATATGATCCAGCGCTCTGTCCCCGGTTATGGCGCCATGCTTGAGCTGCTAACCAGCTTGTCCAGTCAATACCTACAAGAAAACACCACCTGCTATGATTTAGGCTGCTCCTTAGGTGCTGTCTCGGTGCTATTGTCTCAACGTTTAGCGGTTAAGGGTATATCCATTCATGCTGTTGATAATAGTGCATCGATGATTACACAATTAAATGCCCGTCTAGATCAATTCGAACAACTGAATATCCCGATTATTACTCATGAAGCAGATATTTTAGCGATTGATTTTGCGCCCTGCTCCTTGGTTATTCTTAACTTAACCTTGCAGTTTATTGAGCAAGATCAACGAGACGCTCTAATTCAGCGCATTTATGACAAAATGACCCATAATGGCGCGATAATCATCTGTGACAAGGTGCATTTTGATGACAATCGCACGCAAAAGGTGCAAAACCAATGGCATGAGCAATTTAAACGCCTTCAAGGATACAACGAGTTAGAGATTTCGCAAAAACGTGCCGCCATCATGAATGTCTTACGAACCGACACACCAGAGCAACAATGCACTCGCCTAGAAAAAGCAGGCTTTTCTCACGTTAACACTTGGTTCCAAGCATTCAGTTTTATGGGCTTTATCGGAGTTAAAGCGTGAGTTACAGCGATCATTATGATCATGCGCAGCTACGCATGGCGTTTAGTCAAACGGCATTAAAAAAACATTTAGCGCATTTTGAAGACATTCTGCACACTCGCCTTATCGATAAACCTCATGGTGATTTATCCCGCTGGCAAAATGCGCTAAACGCATTGCCTGTACAAGCCTGCGAGCTGCTTTGCCTTGATCATATCACCGTGAAAGCGACAGATGGTGAAGACGCCACCCTTGATAACGAGCAACTTAGACAAACGCTGATGAGCTTACACCCTTGGCGAAAAGGCCCTTTCCAATTTTTTAATGTTACTGTTGATACGGAATGGCATTCCGACTGGAAATGGCAACGCGTGCTACCGCATTTGTCGGATTTACACAATCGACGCGTTTTAGATGTAGGCGGAGGCAATGGCTATCATGCTTGGCGCATGTACGGCGCTGGTGCCCGCTTGGTTGTTAATATTGATCCATCACCTTTGTTTTATCACCAGTTCCACGCGGTTAAGCGCTACCAGACTGAGGCTCCTGTTTTTCAGCTTCCTATGACTTTAGAACAAATGCCAAACGAGCTGCAATGCTTTGATACGGTGTTTTCTATGGGCGTTCTATATCATCGTAAATCCCCCATTGAACATCTTGAGCAGCTCAAAATGATGCTTAAAGTTGGCGGTGAGTTGGTATTAGAAACACTGGTTATCGACGGTGACGAGCAACAATTACTGCTACCTGAAAATCGCTATGCCCAAATGAATAATGTTTATTTTTTGCCAAGCACTCGTCTGCTAGAAAGCATGCTCAAAAAGGTTGGTTTTAGAGAGGTTCGCACCGTCGATATCAATGTAACCAGCACAGAAGAGCAGCGACCAACACCGTGGATGCAATGGCAATCCTTACCTGATTTTCTTGATCCGAATAACCCTGAGCTCACTGTTGAAGGCCACCCTCGCCCATGTCGAGCTGTGGTCATAGCGACACGATAACAAAGGCGATGACGAAGTTCCCAATTGATGACAAGCCTCGACATATTGTTCCGAAATGCGAAGAGCCTGTCGATATTTTGTATCAGGACGATTATTTTTTAATCATCCACAAGCCAGCTTTTTTACTTTCGGTACCTGGCAAGCACTCTGTTAACAAAGACAGTGTCATTACCCGTCTGAAACCGCAGTTTCCTGGGATTGAAGCGGTTCATCGTTTAGATTTAGACACATCTGGAATTATGGTTTATCCGCTACAGCGCTTTGTGCTTAGCGAAATCTCCAAACAGTTTCAAAAACGCGGTGTTAATAAGGCCTATGAAGCCATCGTGTGGGGTGTTGTCGAGGCCAATCAAGGCTTTATTGAACTGCCCATTGCCGTTGACTGGGAAAATCGGCCAAAGCAACAAATTTGTTTTGAAACGGGCAAACCCTCAAGAACCGAGTTTGTGGTTTTAGAGCGGCAACCTGAGCTGCATCAAACTCGATTGCACCTAATTCCTCATACTGGTCGAACTCACCAATTGCGCATTCATAACGCCGAAGTAGGCCACCCCATTATTGGCTGCGACATGTATGCCCATGAACAAGCGCTCGCAGCTAGCCCGCGCTTGCTATTACACTCAAAAATGATTGGCTTTCACCACCCTAAAACGGGGGAATATGTCGAGTTTTATTCACCTGCTCCGTTTTAGTGGGTGAATGACAACCAAAACGTCAGTGCACAGCCAGCAATTACCACGCCTTAGCAAGATCTTTAATCAACTTAGGGCCCTGGTAGATAAAGCTGGTATAGATCTGCACTAGGTCAGCTTGTTCACGAAGCAAGGCCAGATCTTCAGCGCAGCTAATGCCTCCAACAGCAATAATAGGAATATCGCCTTTTAAAGCCCTGCTCAACGGTGTTATCACCTGCTGTGCGTGTTCACGAATTACTTTGCCACTTAAGCCTCCCGCTTCATCAGCATGCGCATGACCCGCTACCGGCGACTTATCTACAGACGTATTCGTGGCAATGACACCGTCCATCTCAAAGCGCTGAAGCTTTTCAATGATTTGATCCAGCTCATCAGGCTGCAAATCAGGGGCAATTTTTAAAACCAATGGCACATAACGACCGTAAGTCTCGGTCAGTTGCTTTTGCTCCATTTTCAACACATCAAGAAGGTCGCTCAAGCCTTCTCCAAACTGAAGCTCACGCAGGCCCGGAGTGTTTGGCGAGGACAAATTCACCGTGACATAGTCCGCAAAAGGATACACTTTTCTGAGGCAGTGCAGATAATCATCATTGGCCTGCTCGTTCGGTGTCACTTTGTTTTTGCCGATATTAATGCCCAGCACGCCCTGTTTTTGACGAAAATACTGAGAGGCTTTGACATGACGAATCAGGGCATCAACGCCCTGATTGTTAAAACCCATACGGTTAATAATCGCTTGATGCTCTGGTAGCCGAAATAGTCGTGGCTTAGGGTTCCCCTCTTGCGGCTTCGGCGTAATCGTGCCGATCTCAATAAAACCAAAACCAAGTGCGGCCAAGCCGTCAATATAGGCACCGTTTTTATCCAGCCCTGCGGCTAAACCCACGGGGTTTTGAAATGTCTTATCCCATAAAGTCACGGGCTTTTGAACGGGTTCAATCATCGCGCGATTAAGCCCTGAGAAACGATTTAACTGTTTTAAAGCAAAGTCATGCGCCGCCTCAGGCTCCATTTGAAACAATAAAGAACGTAAAACCGAATACATAACTCACCTCAGATTGAATTGCAGCGCTATTTTCCCATAGAATGAAGTAATGAGCACCCATCAAAAACAATTTTCTGAACTCGTCATTGAGTTCCAGCTACATAATGGCGCATTGACTCACTTAGCCCCTAGTTGTCAAAAAACAGCACGCCAGATCTGCGATCAAGATCTTACGCAGTGCTATGAATTGCTACGTAATCTAAAAAGAGAGCACCCGGTGAAACCCACCGGTAGCGATTTTCAGCGCCAAGTTTGGCGGCTGTTACGGCTGGTGCCCGAGGGTGATACCATCTGTTATCAAAATCTAGCAAACTGGATGGGCAACCCCAAAGCCGTTCGTGCAATCGGCACCGCTGTTGGCAAAAACCCAATCTCTTTGCTTATTCCTTGTCACCGCGTCATTCAAAAAAGCGGCAAAACCGGCCAATACCGATGGGGCGCCGATCTCAAACAACGGTTGCTTGATTTTGAAACGACAAGGTGAGCTTTTTTTAGCTCAAAAGCCTTTAATTCAGGCGCAAGAGCCGAAGGACAACCTTTTACCTTATGATGGCGAGGTCTTTTATTACGGCGTTTTTTTGAGCCCAGAGCAACAGACCGAGCTCTTTGGCCCATTACGAAAAACGATTCAGTGGCAACAAGAGTGCGTGACACTTTTTGGAAAAACACATCATTTATCGCGTCAGGTCGCTTGGTTTCACCACGAGCAACAGCCTTATCACTACGCTAATAGCATTAAGCTCCCCCAGCCCAATAATCAGGTTATTGCACTGATACAGCATCAAGTAGAGTCTTTAACGGGTCAGACCTATAACAGCTGCTTGGCAAATTTCTACCCCGATGGGACCAGCGGCATGGGCTGGCATAGTGATAATGAGCCTGTTTTTGCAAAGGCCCATTCAATTGCCTCGGTTAGCTTAGGAGCCCAGCGCAGCTTCCAGTTAAAACACAAAACCAGCGAAGAGAAAGTCACTATTGAGCTAGCCTCAGGAAGCCTACTTGAGATGGCAGGCCCGACTCAGCAGCACTGGCTTCACGCACTGCCTAAGCGAAAGCGCGTCTATGAGCCGAGAATCAACCTTACTTTTCGTCAGTTTTTAACCAAGCCTGACAAGTGCTAAATTTCTAACCCATTGGTTAGTGGAATTCGCCAGTCTTTACCAAAGCCACGGCGCGTAATTCGAGGCCCTGGCGCTGCTTGAAAACGCTTATACTCATTGCGCTTAACCAAGCTAAGTACACGCTCGACATCCTCTCGCTTAAAGCCCTGAGCCACAATAGCATCCGCATGGTAGTTCGCCTCGATATGCAAGTGCAAAATACCATCTAGTACATCGTATTCTGGTAATGAATCGCTGTCCTGTTGATCTGGAGCCAGTTCAGCCGAAGGTGCTCGAGTAATCACCCGCTCTGGAATAGGCGGATTATCTGGGGTCAGCTCATTACGATAGCGTGACAAACGATAGACATCTGTTTTGTAGACATCCTTAGGCACCGTATAAGCACCCGCCATATCGCCGTAAAGCGTGGAATAGCCAACAGCAACTTCGCTCTTATTACTGGTGCTCAGCAAAAGGCCACCTAGCTTATTGGACATGGCCATCAATAGCAGGCCTCGACAGCGAGCTTGAATATTCTGTTCAGCCAAACCGGGCTTGGTGCCTTCAAATGGCTCCTCCATAATCCCCATAAATGCATCATAGGCCGACTCGATCGGCAGCGTAAGGTAGTTTACCCCCATGCGCTGCGCCTGCTCGGCCGCATCTTGCTTACTGATGTCCGCGGTATAATGAAAAGGCAACATCACGGCAGTAA
>JAXHSS010000121.1:0-5472 GCA_034190675.1 Pseudomonadota bacterium | reverse complement strand
TTTGATGATTTAGCTGCGTATACGACTTTTGCTAAGCACTGGAGTGAACTTTACGGTTTTGCATTGATTTTACAGTTCAGCCCTTATTCTCCATTTGCTCATCCGAGTGTTAGCTATGAAAGCATGATGGGCTATATTGGTGAAAAGCCATTACTGCCTAATGGCTCACAAGATCAAATCGATTTGATCGAGTTGTATATTGATGATCTAGTAGCTGCACGCGATATACTAGAAGAAACTTATAACTTTGATAGTACGGTAGTAGAAAGTTGGTAATGATAAAAAAGAAAAATTGGACCTTACAAGCAGCGAGTCTTCTCGCTGCTTTTGTCGTTTTAGCGGGCTGTGATGGCGGTAATGCCTCGAGCACATCATCAAAAGAGGAGGGTGCGGTTTATCTCGCCTCGACTGAGATCACCGCAGAATCGCTATTAACTCAAGCCATTGATGAGGTGGTGATTCCAAACCATGTCGCTCTTCAAACCTCGTTAACTCGTCTTCAAACTGCACAGTCTGCTTATTGCGCAGACCCTCAGCAAGCATCACCTGCTGCTGCTCAAGCCGCTTGGAGCGAAGCGAATGAAGCGGTTCAGCGTGTTAACGCACATCCATTTGCCGTTAGTACCTTTATCGAGCAGGGTGTGGCCTTGGGCGCACGCTTAGATGATGAAGAAATGATCATCAGAAAAGTAGCCAGCTATTGCGCAGCAGATGTTCAGGTGGCTTTACAAGCAGAGGATTCAGCAAATTATTCATTAACGGGTGTTAGCACCTTGACTCGAGGGATTCACTCATTAGAGCGCATGCTTTTTGAAACCAGCTACGAACATACCTGTCCTGATAGCACGCAAGCAACTCTGGGCTGGAATGATCAGCCGCTCGCTGAGCGCCAAGCGCAGCGCTGCGACTATGCGACGATATTGATAGAGGATATGGTTTCAGCGAATGACCGCATTCTTGATTATTGGACGCGGCTTAATTACGGCTCTCAACTCATGGTAGAGGCCAATCAAGCAGATGCAGTTCAAGCCTTGTTTGAAAGTTTGTTTTATATCGAAACTGTCAAAGATGAAAAGCTGTGTATTCCTCGTGAAAGTGAAAACTGCCCATCGGATAGCTTTGTCTTTACTTCGGCGGGCCTAAGCGAACAGACCTACTCAGAACTGGATGCCAGCCTTGAGAGTCTGCGAGCGATTTATACCGGTGATGAAGGTATTGGCTTTGATGATGTTATGGCTGAGTCAGGCTTTCAAAGCTCAAATGAAACGTTTTTAACTAATATGCATGCGGCCAGCGCGTTGATCAATGCTCAGGCAGATTCACTGCAAGCGCAGATTGAAGCCTTGCTTGATGCACAAGCAAATGAAATGGAAGAAGGCGCGGTCAAAGCGCAATGTGCTAACGCTTCCAGTGCACCGCAAGTGGCAACGAGTGAAGCTTATTATGTGCCTTGTCGCCTATTTGGTTATTTGAAACAAGCCGCTGATGTATTAAAAACCGATGTCCAGTCGGTCTTGGACTTGACGGTTCCGGGTACCGTGCAAGGAGATGGTGACTAATGATGTTTTTATTTCAGCACATGACTCATTTACGTTTATCACAAATTACTCCTTTGCGTTTACCGGTAATGGCCTTGGCTATTGGCATGGCGCCTGTTTGCGCGATGGCTGAAGAGCCGCCTGCGAAAATCGTAGAACTGGAGCAGATTTCAATTATTGCCGATTCAAGTGCCCAAGGAGAGGTTTTGGGTGCGGCGAATGAAGTCGATAGTTTTGTTCTTGAAGAATATGAGTATCAGGACTTTGCACAAGTTGCTCAACGAATCCCGGGTGTTTATTCCCGCGAGGAAGATGGCTATGGTTTAAGGCCAAATATTGGCATTCGCGGAGCCACTTCTGAGCGCAGCCAAAAGATTACTTTGATGGAAGATGGCTTGTTGATTGCGCCTGCGCCCTATGCAGCACCTGCGGCCTATTACTTTCCTAATATGGGGCGCATGAGCTCGGTTGAGGTGTTTAAAGGTCCATCGGCGATTAAATATGGCCCGCATACCGTAGGTGGCGCGGTCAACTTGGTGAGTGAACCGATCCAAGCGGATTTTGCCAAACTGAACCTGTCTTATGGTACGGATAATACCGCGCTTGCTCGCGGGGTTTTTAGCGATATTTATCAGAGTGAGTCGGGTGAGTGGGGCGTTTTATTTGAGGCGCTGCGCTATCAAAGTGATGGCTTTAAGACGGTTGATAATGCCAATTCAGCAGGTTTTCAACGTAATGATTTGAATGCCAAGCTCAGCTGGCTATCGCCGTCAACGGCGAGCTACCCGCAAACCTTCTTGCTCAAACTGGGTTATGCCGATGAAGACTCTGAGGAGACCTATTTAGGGATCACGGATGAAGATTTTGAGCAAAACCCAACACGCCGTTATGCAGCCAGCCAGCAAGATGCATTTGAAACCTCACATCAGCAAGTGCATGCCTTTCATGATATTCAGTGGAGTGAGCAGTGGAGCCTGAGTACGGCGCTTTACTGGAATGCTTTTGCGCGTGATTGGAATAAGCTCGACGGTTTTCGAGCAGCTGAGGGCTTGGTGGCAGTTGAGCCAGCCGATGTTTTTGCTAACCCAAGTGTTTATTCGCGTCAGCTAAGTTTGTTAAAAGGCGAGATTGATTCAGAAACCACATTTGATCAGTTAAATATTGTCGGTTTTGACCGTGATTATTATTCCTATGGTGTTCAAGCGCAGATTAATCAGCGCAGCGAGTTTTCGCTGGCTGGAGCATCGGTTCAGTCGGTGCGTCAAATGGGCCTTCGTTATCATGGTGATGGTGTAGAGCGAGATCATACGGGCACCTATTACGATATGACAGACGGGGATTTAGTGACAACCAATGAGTCAGAAAACTTTGTGCACAATGAAGATAAAGCACAGGCATTAGCCGGCTTTTATTTTGATCAACTCGCATGGCAAGACTGGCAGCTATCTTACGGACTTCGCTTTGAGTCAATTAACACTGAGCGTACGGATAAAATAGCCGAGCAAACCTATCAGCAAACGCAGCAGGTGTGGTTGCCAGGCATTGGTCTTCGCTATCAAGTCAGTGAAGCGCTAGCGCTTCAGGCGGGCGTGCATCGTGGTTTTTCTCCTAATGCAGCCTCAAGCACCAAAGCTGAGCCAGAAACCAGTATTAACTATGAATTAGGCGGTGCTTTATCGTTAGGTACTTGGGAAACTCAAGCGATTGCTTTTTATAGCGATTATGAAAACTTGATCGGGCGTTGTCGAGTCAGTGATGGCAGTTCCTGCGATACGTCTCAGGAATATAACGCAGGTCGAGTTGCTATTGTCGGCCTAGAGCTAGAGTCTAGTGCTTATGCTGAACTTGGCGAGTATTTATTGCCCGTGAGTGTGGTCTATACTTGGACGCAATCTGAGTTTCAAGAAAGCTTTGACTCCAGCTTTAGTCAGTGGGGTTCTGTCGAAAAAGGTGATGAATTGCCTTATCTGCCTGAACACACCCTGCGTTTGGATACGGGCCTAGAGTCCGACGTATGGGCCGCGCGCATAGCAATGAACTATCGCTCAGAGATGCGAGAAATTGCAGGGCAGGATGCGATGAATGCCAGTAACTCAGTTCGTGAGTTAACGACGTTTGACTTCTCAGCGGATTATCAAGTGACGGATCAATGGTTGGTTAGCGCGAAGGTAGAAAACATTTTTGACCGACAAGAGATCGTTTCTCGACGTCCGTTTGGCGCTCGACCGAATAAACCCCGCTACTTTACAGTCGGGACTCAATACGAGTTTTAAGCATGTTGCAGGCGGCTTTTCAGGAGCTATGGAGCGAGTTGTCTAGCTCGCTTCAATGGTTTTTGTTGAGCACTGAAAGCCGTCTGCATTGGTTATTTATACTCAGCAGTATCTTTCTTGCACTGCTTGTTTGGCGACATCAACGATTGCCTCTGGCGAGCAACTGGCGCAAAGCCTTTGGTTGGTCGGTATGGACTCACCCTTCAAGTCGTATCGATGCACTTTGGTTAGTCATGAACCGACTGTTGCGCCGTTTTATGATCATTCCAGTGCTAGGCTCAAGCATCGTATTGGCGATCAGTATTAACCGATGGTTATATCATCTTTTTGGCGAAGGCGACCTGTTTTATTTGCCTGAAATCCCGCTCATGATCTTGTTTACGTTCTGCGTTTTTATTGTCGAAGATTTCAGCCGATTCTGTCTGCATTTGGCCTATCACAAAGTACCGTGGCTTTGGCGTTTTCATGCCGTTCATCACAGTGCAGAAGTGTTAACGCCTTTAACGCTGTATCGAATTCATGTGCTAGAAATGGGGATTAACGCGCTTCGTGATCTGCTGGTCATCGGCGGAGTTAGCGGAGTGTTTTTATATCTGTTTGCAGGACAAATCAGTAGCTGGGAAATTATGGGTGTTGGCGTTCTTGGCTTTCTTTTTAGCGCCTTGGGGGCTAATCTTCGACACAGCCACGTTTGGCTAAGCTATGGTGTGCTGGAGCGCTTTTTTATTAGCCCGGCTCAACACCAGCTGCACCATAGCCTAGCGCCAGAGCATCATGATAAAAACTTTGGTACTTGGCTATCTTTGTGGGATCGACTGGCGGGTAGTTATTTGTCGAGTCAGGGGCAACAGCATCAAGTAAGCTTTGGCTTAGACGAGCCTGCATTTTCTCGCTCATGGTGGCAGCAAATCAAAGGGTGGTCTCGATGATGGATAAACACATTCAAATGCATGAACACTGGTTGCAGTGGCTGCAGCCAGAGTTTGACCAGCCCTACATGCAGGAATTACGCACATTTCTTCAACAGGAAAAAGCTCAGAAAAAAACGATCTACCCGCATTCCAGCGATGTTTTTTCAGCTTTAGATAGCCTGGCGCCAGAGCAGGTCAAAGTGGTTATTCTCGGCCAAGATCCCTATCACGGCCCAAACCAAGCCCATGGGTTAAGCTTTTCAGTTAAGCCTGGTGTGGCCCTGCCTGCTTCATTGCGCAATATGTTTCAGGAAATTGAGCAAGATTTAGGTATCACCATGACAGGCACGGGGTATCTAAAGCCTTGGGCTGATCAAGGCGTGCTCTTACTTAACAGCGTGTTAACTGTTGAACAAGGGCAGGCCGGCTCGCATCAAGGGTGTGGCTGGGAGCGATTCACAGATCGAGTCATTAGCTTATTGAATGAGCGTTGTGAGCATGTTGTGTTTATGCTTTGGGGAGCTTATGCCCAGAAAAAAGCTAAATCCTTGGACGGTGATCGGCACTTAATCCTAAAAGCACCGCACCCTTCGCCATTATCAGCGTATCGCGGATTCTTCGGCTGCGGACATTTTTCAAGTGCAAATGCGTATTTATCGCGTAAAGGAGTTGAGCCAATCGATTGGCGTCTATAAAATCAAGTGTTTTACCCGCTAACGCATTGTTATGTCTCAAATTTCCGTATCTGAA
>JAXHSS010000120.1:0-5479 GCA_034190675.1 Pseudomonadota bacterium | reverse complement strand
GCCTCTAGCCACTCAAAGAATTCAGCATCACGGATCAAGCCATACTTAACAACCTCGGCAAATCCTGCGGCAAACTCCTCTTTCGGCAGGGTGCTTAATGTGGCCACATCAATAATTACCGCCTTTGGCTGATAAAAGGCGCCGATCATGTTTTTGCCCATTGGGTGATTGACCGCCACTTTACCACCTACCGATGAATCCACTTGAGATAGCAACGTTGTAGGCACTTGCACAAAGTTTACACCACGTTGGTAAGCTGCCGCAGCAAAGCCCGACATATCACCCACCACTCCGCCGCCTAAAGCGAAAACGGTTGTTGTTCGGCTGTGTCGCTGAGTCAGTAATTCATCAATGATTTTCGTGAAGTAAGCCAGACTTTTATATTCCTCACCATCAGGGAGCTCAACCACATCCACCTGGTCGGTCATCGACGACATAGTCTCTTTTAACTGCGCTAAATACATAGGCGCAACGGTAGTATTTGTGACAACCATCGCCTGATCGGCAACTACTGATCGATAAAGCTCAGGGTTAGTCAGTGATTCACCAATATAAATGGGATAGCTCCGCGAGCCGAGGTCAACGGTCAATGTTTTCATAATGCAATGTGTGTTTTTGAAAAAGAATTATGACGACGCTTGCGTCGCCTCAAAAGCTGCACGAATTTTCGTAATCGCTGATGAGATATTTTCATTATCGGTAAGAATCGTTAAATCCGCAATGGATTGATATAACGGCAAACGCTGTTTGCGCATTTCACGAAGGCGTGCCATTGGGTCCGCCGTCTGAATAAGCGGCCTGTTTTTATCATGAGCGATGCGCCGAAACTGTGCTGCCACCGACACATCAAGAAAAACAACCAGCCCACGTGAACTGAGCATTTGGCGGTTTTGTTCACGCAATACGGCGCCACCGCCAGTGGCCAAGACGATGTCTTCATATTGAGTTAACTCGTCGATGATTTGCGTTTCTCGATCACGAAAACCCTGCTCGCCTTCGATATCAAAGATCCAGGGAATATCGGCACCCGTGCGCTCCACAATATCTTCATCCGAGTCAAAGCAAGGAACATCCAGTGCCGTAGCAAGATGACGGGCCAAGGTGGTCTTTCCTGCCCCCATTGGCCCGATAAGGAATATGCGTTTTGCTGACATGGCGAGGTGTTTAGAATACCCCTTTCTCGACAAGTTTCGGTGTAATAAACACAAGTAGCTCACGCTTAGATGTACTTTCTACGCTACGGCGGAATAGGTGACCTAGCAAAGGAATATCGCCAAGGATTGGTGTTTTCGCCACGCTTTCTTGAACATCTTCAGTGTAAATGCCGCCTAGAACAACCGTTTGACCATTTTCAACCAACACCTGCGTAATTAGCTCATTGGTATCGATACCAATTTGTCCAGTATCCAGCAGCTGTGGAGAGTCGTTCGAGAACGCAATGTCCATGATGATTGAGCCGTCTGGTGTGATTTGCGGCGTCACATCCAGCGCTAATACCGCATCAATAAACTGCGTATTGGTGCCACCATCACTTACCGTGGTGAAAGGAATCTGCGTACCTGACGAAATGCTGGCTTGCATCTTATCCGATGTGAGAATTTTCGGACTTGAGATCACTTCACCATTACCAACCTGTTCTTGAGCGGTAATTTCCAGCTCTAACAGGCCTGATGCCAAGTCAGAAATGCCCAATGCTACCGATGTTGTCGCACCTGGTGCGGATAAGTCAATTGACGCACTATTTACCGAAACTTTCTGATCGCCATAAATATTGACGGCACCCCAATTAACACCTAAAGCTTGTGAGAAGCTCTCGTTCGCCAGAACCATTCGCGCTTCGATAAGTACCTGACGTACAGAGACATCAACCCTGCCTAGCATACGACGAATTTCTTCTAGCTTATCTTCTGTATCACTAATGATTAGCGTATTCGTACGCTCATCCGCCAAGGCCGTACCACGGTCTGAGCTGAACTTTGATTCGCGAATCAACTGCAATAAGTCACTTGCTTTTGCGTAGTTCACTTCGAAGAACTCCGTGCGCAATGGCGATAACTCTTTGATTTCTTGGTTAGTTTTAAGCTTCTTGGTTTTTTGCTCAACGATCTCATCTGTTGGCGCAACAAATAAGATATTACCCTTTTCAAGCTTATCTAAATTGTTTGATTTAAGAATTAAATCCAGTGCTTGATCCCAAGGCACATCAACCAATCGAAGCGTCACATTACCACTAACGTTATCACCAACAACTAAATTTTTGTTGTTGATATCCGCAATGATCTGAAGCACTTGGCGCACAGGAATATCTTGGAAGTTGAAGTTTAACTTCTCACCAGAATAAACAATCTCTTCTTCTGTTTGCTCTTCAAGCTCCTCTAGGGTGATTGGGCTCACATTTACGCTGTAGCTGTCACCCATTTGGAAACCAAAGTAGTCATAGTTACCTTGAGGGTAAACTGTAACTAGCACATTCGGACCTTCCTGAGTGGCTGTGAAATAGCTGACTGGCGTCGAGAAATCATTCACATCAAAACGCTTACGTAAACGTTGTGGTAAGAATGCGTTTTTAACCAACAGTTCAATACGTGCACCCATCTGATCAATCTCAGTTTTCGCGCCCGAACCAGTCTCGATCACTACGACACCACTTCCGTTTTCACCCGTTTTGAAGTCAATCGATTGAATTTCATTACTTTGGGCTCCGCGGCTAGTTGAAGCGGTTATCGGCTTTCGTAGATACGTAGGCTGAATCTGAGTGACTTTTTTGCTGGCACCCGTCATGAAGTCAATCACTACGTTATTGCCCTGAACATAGGACTCATGCTGATAGCTTGAATTCATGTTAATGATCGCACGCAATTTGCTGCCACCATCTACTACTGACAAGCTGCGCAAGTTGCCTGATAGCACTTGCTCTGAAAAAGAGGTGCTGGCATTTGGCACATCAACTACGAGCTGGGGTGGCTGAGTAATCTTATACGTTGAGACACTGACTGGCGCTGCATCAAACATCAAAGTGACACGCTCCTTGCCCCCAGATAAACTCTCGGATTTGGCGTCAAGCAAAGTCAATGCATGAGTCGAGAGTGCTACAGTGCTCAGTAGTAGCCCTGCAAATATCTGCTTCATGTAGTGTATCGCTTTCATGATTAGTTCTCGCTATTATCTTTCATTGTAATGGTGCGCGGTGACTTCACCCAGCTGCTCGCGCCGTCAGGTATAACCTCGTAGATGATGATGCCATCTGGCAAGATTTGTTGTACTTCGCCAAAGTTTTCACCCAGATACATTCCCGGTCTCACCCGGTAAACAATTCCTTCAGGGTCTTTGACCAAGGCTTCAAGTCCACCTCGGGCTTGTATCGTGCCGACCATCACGAGTGATTCGATCGGAAATTGCTCAAGATGGCTCTTATTCTTATTCGACGGCGGTCGAACGTTTGAGCGCGACTTAGCATCCTGCTCAATAACAATACTTTCTGGCTGTGAAAAAGGACTTCGTGTCGAACTGCTGCTGTACATAAACGGCGCATCCAGCTCAAAACTCGGCAGCTCAGGTGCGTATCCTTGCGATGTTGACTTAATCTCATCCAGCTCAGCACGCAACTCTCTGACCTCTTTGCTATCAGCACAGCCTGTCAGTGATAGTAAGCCGGCAGCTCCAAGGGCTGCTAGGCATTTGACAAAGGTATTCATTTTTTATCCTCCGTCTTTTGTTTCGGCTCATAACGATAGGTTTTCGCTGTTAGTTCTACATTGATCGAACGCTGATCTGTCGGGTTCAACTTGTAATCATGGAACGTCACAATTCGTGGCATCGCCGCAACACTGCTCACGAAACCCGCGATTTCATTATAGTTGCCTGTCGCGCGGATTTTAAATGGCAATTCGACAATATCATCGCGAATCTGCTCATTTTGTAGATCAATCGTTGCCAACTTTAAGCCGCTACCTACACCCAAGCGAGTCACATCATCAAGCAATGCAGGAACCTCGGTTGAGCTCGGCAGCTTTTCGAGCATATTTTGTAGCTGCTCTTTCACAATCACCAGCTGCTCTTCATAGACGGGCAAGTTGGCTGCTTTGTATGACTTTACTTTAAACTCTTCCATTAGCTCTACTTCAGCCGATTCCGCCTTAGTGAGTTTTGTCCACTGTGGTGCTACAAAAAGAAAGTAACCCAAGCCTGTTACTAACAAGAGCGACACGCCAAAGATTGAGTAAATCAACCACTCGGGCCAATAGCCAACGTATTTGAAATCAAGATTCTTTAATAGACGATTCTTATCAGGGCTCATCATAATTATTTACCCCTTTCATGTTCGAGTTTAAATGTAAGGTCAAACGAGCTCGTGCTTTTGCCACGACCTGAAACGACTTTTGATAGATTAGGCTCTTTAAACCATTCTGAAGCCTCAAGGTTGCGCATAAACCCAGAAATCTCGCTATTATTAGAGGCCTCACCCTTCACTTTGAATACGCCGTTTCGGTAATCCATTGATTTCAGGTACAGATCACCAGGAACGACTTTCGGCAGCTGATCAAAAACATGAACTACATCTGATCGCTCACCCTGAAGTGCACGAATCAACTCAACACGATCAATCAACTGCTCACGCTCTTTTTGCAAGCCGTTTAACTCGGCGATCGAGGTTTCAACTTGGGCAATCTCTCCTTTGATAAGGTCATTACGATTATCTTGGATACGAACCTGGTTATTCGCATGCAAAAACAGCATGATCGCGATAGCCAAACCGACAATTAAGAAAGCTAACCAGCCAAACACAAACCGCTTAACTTGGCGTTTGCGTTTCAACTCACGCCACGGTTTTAAGTTAATATTTGCCATAAATCAGTAACTCCTCATCGCCAACCCAATGGCCGTCATCATCTGCTTAGCACAATCTTCAAAACCTTGTTTTTCGGCCTTGCTAGAGATATCTATATTCGCTATTGGGTCTAGTCGCTCTGTTGTAACATTGATTTGATTTTGCGTCTCTTGCGCCAAGTTTTCCAAATTCGCTCCGCCGCCACACAAAAAGCAACGGTCAATCTGAGCGTTAGCATTTGAGGAATAGAAAAACTGAAGTGAGCGCTCGATTTGCTGCACAAGAACCTCTTTAAAAGGCTCCAATACGTTTTTAAAATAACCCTGAGGCAATTTAACTGACTGCTTAGCTTCCTCGGCTTCAACTGAAGATAGGCTATATCGGCGCTGAATTTCTTCGGTCAACTGGTTACTGCCAAAAAACTGATCGCGAATATAAATCAACTGGCCATTTTCGAACACATATAATGTGGTCGACATGGCACCGATATCAACCAGCGCAATTCGCTGTTCATCGGATTCAGGAAAGATAACATTAAAAGCCCGCTCAATTGAGTATGCTTCAACATCGACAACCAGAGGCGAAACCTTAGCAGCACGCGAAACACTAATTAGGTCATCTACGCGCTCGGTTTGACTAACGGCTAGCAAA
>JAXHSS010000012.1:0-22589 GCA_034190675.1 Pseudomonadota bacterium | reverse complement strand
ATACGGATATCACCTGAATAAGCAAAAATGTCATCTTGCCAGCGAGTATTTGCACCTACACGTAGCTCAGGTAATGCGGCTGGATTATAGTTTACACTAAGGGTGAATGAGTTCTCAGGAAAGGCGGTTTTAGCCGTTTTGCCATCTTTGTCTTCGATTTGTACGTGTGAGAAGCCGCCATTCACTGTAATCGCTTTGGTGATTTCTCCTGAAATATCAAGCTCAATACCTTGGCTGGTCAGCTCATCCTGCGCGGCATAGATCGTCGTGAAATCCTCACGCATTCCTACCGCAACTGGCACATTGGTTTGTTCAGTATGGAACAATGCGAGCGCAACGAGCAATTGGTCAGCGTTGATGCCTTGCTTGATACCAATTTCATAGGTTTCGCCTTCAACAGGATTTAGAGTAACACCCATTTCATCCTGCTTGTTTTGTGGCTTGAAGATTTGGT
Organism: Pseudomonadota bacterium; assembly: GCA_034190675.1. Taxonomy (GTDB): domain Bacteria; phylum Pseudomonadota; class Gammaproteobacteria; order Pseudomonadales; family JAXHSS01; genus JAXHSS01. Next base: position 22,135 of record JAXHSS010000012.1, on the reverse strand, counting down.
TATAGCTGCTGTATAGAGTTGTGTTCGACTGAGTGATTTCATAGCTCAGGCCAATTGCTGGCGTAAACTTGTCGTAATCATTATCCCAATCATTGCCATAGGCTAGACCGCTTGCTTCATATTGAGCGTAGCGTCCGCCAGCAAGTAATGATAATTGATCAGTAAAGTTTAACTTAGCGGTGAAATATGCACTGGTTTGCTCACGGTCAACATCGCTTCCATCAGCTGGAGTATCAAAGCTTGGCTTAGGCGGCTGATTATCCCATGTTTTAATATTTTCAATCGGTGGTAAAGACTCAGAGGTATAAGTTGACCCGTCATTGGTATCATTTTGCGCATATTGCAAGCCTAGGCCGAATTCATGGAATTGATCAAATAGGCTAAAATAAGTGCTTGCACGGGCATCGAGAATGCTGCTGGTGCTTTCAAAATCATAACGGCTCGGGAAAGAGTACAGCTCATACGGCGATTCAGGGTTGCCACTGTTGTAGTTATAAATCCATTCAGCATTAAGGTCCGAATACAAATGATCATAACTCAAGTCAAAATCCCAGTTTCCTGCTGATGTTTCAAGATTAGCGAAGAAGTTATTGCGGCGATTTTGTGCTGTACTCCATTTGGCGGCAGAAGACTGGCCAACATCATAGCTAACTGGGTTTCCTAGGTTGTCAACCAAAGGTAAAGCGCCCCACATGATGCCTTGAATATCTTGGAAATCGTATTCATTGCCCACGGTCAGTTTTGTGTCGTTGGTAATGTCGTAGCTAATCACGCCATAAACAACGTTTGATTGTGGTTGATAATCGTCGATATACGTATCACCATCAGAATGGGCCAATACAAGACGGCCTTTTACTGTACCAGATTCATTTAATGCATTAGATAGATCCACATCACCACGGTATCCGCCGAAATGATCCATCGTGAATTTAACCTTACCCTCGTTCTTTTCTGTTGGGCGTTTGCGAATGAGGTTAATAGTTGCAGATGGGTTGCCTGTGCCATTCATCATGCCGTTAGCGCCGCGAAGAATTTCTACGCTGTCGTAGACAGCAGCATCAGCAAAGCCATAAAAGTTGTCATGGATACTTGGGAAACCAACACCATCAGTGGCCATCTGATCAACTAGGAATCCTCTGGCACGGGCGTAGTAGCGACCTGGCTCAACTTGCTCTAGTACAACACCATTTGAAAAGCTCAGAACTTCATCAACTGTAGATAGCTCAAAATCTTCAATTTGGGCATGGGTTACAGACGTCATGGCCTGGGGGGTTTCGCGATTCGTCATACCAAATACGGCGCTAGTGTTATTCTCTTGTTTGATATAGCGCTCTGATTTTGTCTGCTGGCTAGTTATCTCGATAGCTTCTAGTTCAGTGAGGTTCTCTTCAGGGCTGATGGCATCTTCTGCGGTGGCCGAAAAGCTGGTCGCAACCAAAAGAGTGATCATGCTGGGTTTAAATGTATTCACAGTAAGTCTCCAATACTTTTTGTTCCGCGCAATAATAGTGCAAATGAAAACAATTATCAATTATATAAAATACAAGATGTTACAAAGGGCTGAATTTGAAGTGTAATGAAATTTGTTGCTATGCTCTGGTGGGTGCTGACGCTTTCAGTTTTGTCGATTAAGCGCTCAGCTCATCGTCACTGGTTAATCAAATAATGGGCTTAGATGAGTAATTAGCTATTCAGATAAGCGTAGCTATGTAAGAATAAGTGCCTGAAAAAAATAGAAAGATTCTTATGCCCAAAAAACAAAACGAACCGCAAGAGCGCTACGAAAAACCCATTCCTGATCGCAATGATATTTTGAACTGGGTGGAAAAAAAGAAGCGTCCCGTTACCTTTGCAGAGCTGGTCTCTGGTCTTGAAGTACTTGATGACGAAGATCGTACAGATGGTATGATCCGGCGCTTGCGAGCGATGGTTCGCGATGGCCAGCTCATTAAGAACAATGCCGGTAAGTTTGGTTTACCTGACAAAATGGATTTGATTAAAGGTCGTGTGATTGGTCACCGTGATGGTTTTGGCTTTATTGCGCGTGAAGATGGTCAGGGCGATGACTTGTTCTTGTCACCACGACAAATGCGCAAAGTCTTGGATGGCGATATCGTACTTGTGCGCATTATGGGTATCGACCACCGAGGACGTGAAGAAGCCTCTGTTATTCAGGTGCTAAAGCGTAAGCGCACTACGCTGGTCGGCAAAGTGATTGTCGATGGCGGCGTGACCTTTTTTGAGCCTGATAATACGCGTGTGGCGCAAGAGTTTGTTTTATTGCCTGATGCTGATTATGAGCCAAGTCGCAATGATATGGTTGAAGTGGAAATTGTTCAGCCACCGTCGGGGCGCTTTCATGGGCAGGTTAAGCTGGTTCAAGTATTGGGCGATATTGATGAGCCCGGTATGGAGGTGCAAGCGGCTATTCGTTCGCATAGCTTGCCGCATGAGTTTTCGCAAAAAACGGCAGATTATGTAAAGACGCTCAGTGATGAGGTTTTAGATAAAGATAAGCAGGGTCGTGTTGATTTACGCGATCTGCCGCTAGTCACGATCGATGGAGAGGACGCTCGCGATTTTGACGATGCGGTTTATTGCGAGCCAAGACCTCGCGGAGCCTATCGTTTGGTTGTCGCTATTGCGGATGTATCTCACTATGTGCCAATGGGCTCGGCTTTGGATGCAGATGCTTATGAGCGAGCAACATCGGTGTATTTTCCTGATCAGGTCATCCCGATGCTGCCAGAAAAGCTATCCAACGGCCTGTGTTCATTGAATCCGAAAGTGGATCGTTTGTGCATGGTTTGTGATATGCAGATCTCCGCGAAAGGTAATATTTCAAAATATCAGTTTTACGAAGCGGTCATGAACAGCAAGGCGAGATTGACCTATAATAAAGTCTCGCAGCTACTCGAGCAGCCTGAAAGCGCAGAAGCGCAAGCGGTGCGTCAGGAGATCGGTAGCGAGCTTGAAGGTCATTTGATCAGTCTTTATAGCTTGTATCATGTCTTACTCGGCTCGCGTAAAGAGCGCGGTGCGATCGATTTTGAAACGGTCGAGACGCAGGTCTTATTTGATGATCAGCGTAAAATCGAGGCGATCGTGCCGCGTCATCGAAATGATGCCCATAAGATCATCGAAGAATGTATGCTGTGTGCCAATGTTGCGACGGCAAAGTTTTTGAATAAATATAAGCTTCCTGGGCTCTATCGGAACCATGCTGGGCCAACAGAAGAGAAGCTGGAGCAACTAGGCAGTTACTTGCAAACACTGGGGCTAAGCCTGCATAGCTTGAACGGCAAAGGCAAAGTGACGCCAGCCGATTATCAGGCGATTTTGGAGCAGGTCAAAGACCGTCCAGATGCTGATGTGATTCAAATTCGCCTCTTGCGCTCGATGTCTCAGGCGGTGTATCAGCCGAAACTCGAAGGCCATTTTGGTTTGAATTATACCAGTTATACACACTTTACTTCGCCTATTCGACGCTATCCGGACTTACTCAATCACCGAGCAATTCGTTATGCCATCCATGCGAATTTAGCTGAAAAGAACACGCAGGTTGTAGAACAGAAGCCACTTGAGGCGGCTGATTGGATTATCGAAGACACAGGCGCCCTGCTGCAAGTGGGTGAGCATTGTTCAATGGCTGAACGCCGCGCTGATGAGGCGACGCGAGAGGTGATGGATAAGCTTAAGTGTCAGTTTATGCAACAGCATTTGGGTGATGAGTTTACGGGCGTGGTGACTTCAGTAACAGGCTTTGGCTTATTTATCGAGCTGGAAGGGATTTATATCGAAGGTCTTGTGCATATCTCTTCATTAAAGTCGGACTATTATCATTTTGATCCTGTGCAGCAGACGCTAGAAGGTGAGCGAAGCAAGACAGTTTATGGTATTGGCCAGTCAGTACAAGTGATGGTTGCTGGCGTGTCTATGGATGATCGCAAGATTGATCTTGAGCTAGTGGGTTCGGATGCGCCAAAAGATACCAGCAGCAAAACGCGTTCTAAGCGTAAGAACAGCAAACGTGATCAGTTGAAATCTGGAGAGGCAACGCGCAGTGACAACCGCAATGCTGGAGCGAAATCGAGTGCTAAGCCGGGTACTAAATCAGGCTCACGAACGGGCAGCAAAAAAAGCCGAAACAGCCGCAGTAAAAAGAGGCGCTAAGTTATGGCAAAAGCTCAGGCGATTTATGGCATACATGCGGTGGAGTCAGTGCTTAAATCTGCTCCAGAGCGCGTATTGGCCTTGCATGTTACGCCAACCGATAATCCTCGCCATGAGGTGCTGCTCAAGCTGGCGCAGGAGTTTGGTATTTCTGTTCAGCGAGTTCGTCCTCAGCAATTGGATAAATGGTTAGACGCACCGGGCTCACATCAAGGTGTGATCGCGCAAATTAAACCAGCGCCCATTTTGGATGAGACGGATCTGGAGCAGTTGGTGGAGCGAAAAGGCGCCGATACGTTATTGCTGGTTTTAGATGGCGTGACCGATCCGCAAAACTTAGGCAGCTGTTTGCGTAGCTGTGATGCCTTGGGTGCAGATGGCATCGTTATGGCAAAGCATAAATCAGCGCCATTAACCCCTGCGGCGATTAAAATCGCCAGCGGAGCCGCTGATAGTGTTCCTGTGTTTCAGGTAACGAACTTGGTTCGCGCATTAGAGCAGATTAAAGAAGCTGGCGTATGGGTGTATGGCACTGCGATTGATGAAACGACTCAGCCTTTAGTGAAGGCAAATATTCGTCCACCTGCGGCCATTGTTTTAGGTTCTGAAGGTAAGGGGATCCGCCAGCTAACCCGCAAAACCTGTGACCATCTTGTCTATTTGCCAATGCAGGGTGTGGTCGATAGCTTAAATGTGGCTATGGCGGCGGCAATCTTTTTATTTGAGGCTAAACGAAGTGGCGAATAAAGTGCGCAATGTGCTTGTTATTTCGTGCTTTTTTGTCTAAAATTGCGCTCCTTTTAACTCCTTGCCTCACCGCGTTTTGTCGATGGGAGGCTTGAAAAACCATAAGGAGCGTTTATGCGTCATTATGAAATTGTATTTCTGGTTCATCCAGATCAGTCTGAGCAAGTGCCATCTATGATTGAGCGCTATGCCGCTACTATCCGTGAGCAGGGTGGTAACGTTCACCGTCTTGAAGACTGGGGTCGTCGTCAACTCGCTTATCAAATCAACAAGATTCACAAAGCACACTACGTACTAATGAACATCGAATGTACTCAAGAGACATTGGATGATCTACTTGGCACGTTCCGTTTCAACGATGCGATTTTGCGTAATATGGTTGTCCGTCGTGACGAAGCCATTGCTCAAGCATCAAAAATGGTAAAAAACAGCGAGAAGGGTCGTGTAATCGAAGCTTCTGACGCAGGTGAATCTCAAGCAGAAGCTGCAAAAGCAGCGGATGCGAAATAATTAGGAGGCATACTCATGGCACGTTTTCAACGTCGTAACGCAAACCGCCTTAAAGGCAGCGGTGCAGAATTTATCGATTATAAAGATCTAGAGCTTTTACAAGGCTACGTAAGCGAGTCAGGTAAAATCGTACCTAGCCGTATTACTGGCGCAAGTGCAAAGCATCAACGTGAGTTGGCAACAGCAATCAAGCGCGCGCGCTACATTGCATTATTGCCTTACACGGATCACCAGCAGTACCAGAAGTAAGCAGAGGTAAGAAATGAAAGTTATTTTATTAGAAACCATTGCTAATCTTGGCGGCATCGGTGACGTAGTAACAGTTAAAGCTGGCTTTGGTCGTAACTACTTGTTTCCTCAAGGCAAGGCAATGATGGCAACAGAAGCTAACTTGGCTGAAGTTGAAAAGCGTCGTGCAGAACTTGAAGCACAGCATGCAGCGGATGTTGCAGCAGCTCAAGAGCGCGCAGACAAACTTAACGGTCAGAGCATTCAGATCGAAGCGAACGCAGGTGACGAAGGTAAACTATTCGGTTCTATCGGTACACGTGAAATCGCTGAAGCTGCAACAACACAATTGGCTGTTGAAGTTGAGAAGAGTGAAGTGCTTATGCCTGAAGGCCCGCTACGCAACACAGGCGAGTTCGAAATCGACTTGCAATTACACAGCGAAGTGGCGGCTCAGATCACAGTGAACATCGTCCCTGAGGCGTAAGTCGACTGTCATTTAATCGCTTTTGCGGTATGATAAAAGCACTGCTCCGGCAGTGCTTTTTTTATGGGTGAAATTTTATGGATTTGCGGATTTTATCAAACGAAGGGGTTGATGCGATGTCGCGAGATGCGCAATCATCGCGTGAGCCACGTTACTCGCTAGAGGCGGAAAGTAGCGTATTGGGCGGTTTATTGCTCAACAACGCGGTGGCTGATGATGTGTTTGATATTGTTAATAGTGCAGATTTCTATCACCAGTCAAATAAACATATTTTTACGGCGATGGAGCAGCTCCATCGCGATAACAAGCCGCTCGATGAATTAACGATAACCGAGGCACTACAACAGCTCAGCGTCTTAGATGAGGTGGGTGGTACGCATTATCTTGCAGATATTGTTGTTAATACGCCAAGCTCGGCTAATATTTTGTCCTATGCGCAAATCGTGCGCGAATATGCGGTGTTAAGGCAGCTGATTGGCGCCAGTCATGAAATTATTACAGCGGCTCATAATCCGAAGGGTTTGGCGGTTAAAGACTTGCTGGATAAAGCTCAGGAAAAAATTCTTAAAATTGCTGATTCACATAGCAGCGGCGAAGGGCCTAAAGAAATCGGCGGCATCATGCGCCAAACGATTAACCTGCTCAATGAGCGCAGCAACTTCTACAAGGATAATCCTAACGCCATCATTGGTACGACATCGGGTTTTAAGCGTCTTGATAAAGTCACCAGCGGTTTTCAGCCAGGTAATATGATTATTTTGGCGGCTCGTCCGTCAATGGGTAAGACGTCGTTGGCGATGAACTTTGTTGAACATGCTATCATGAAAACCGATCAGCCCGTGGTGTTTTTCTCGCTTGAAATGCCTCAGGAGGAAGTGACGATGCGTTTGCTTTCTTCCTTATCGAATATCAACCTGTCGAATTTGGCGCGCGGCGATATTGCTGATGATGGTTGGAACCGTTTGCAATGGGCGGTTAAGCAATTAGGCAGCAAGCCTTTATATATTGATGACCAGGGTGCATTGTCCCCCTATGAAATTCGCTCGCGTGTGCGCCGTGTGGCTAAAAACCATAATGGTGAGTTGGGCTTGATCGTGATCGACTATTTGCAGCTGATGTCAATCGGTGGTTTTGGAAATGATCGCCACCTAGAGGTGGCTGAGATTTCGCGCATGATCAAATCTCTCGCAAAAGAAATGCGCGTGCCAATTATTGCACTGTCACAGCTTAACCGTTCGCTTGAACAAAGGGCGAATCGACGACCGGTAATGTCTGACCTTCGTGAGTCTGGGGCGATCGAGCAGGATGCCGACTTAATTATGTTCATATACCGTGATCGCGTGTATAACCCCGAAACGCCAGATCCCGATGCGGCTGAGATTATTATTGGTAAACACCGTAATGGCCCAACAGGCACGATCAATCTTCACTTTAATGGTGCTTGTACGCGCTTCGAAGAGCGCGAAGATCGTTATGACGACTACGATCATTAAATGACCTTTGCTGCTCCGCTAGCTCGCATTTCGCTTTCAGCGCTGGCGCATAATGTTCAAAGAATTCGAGCCTTGGCGCCCAAGGCTAAATTACTGCCGATGGTTAAGGCAAATGCCTATGGCCACGGGATGGTAGCCATTGCGCAAGCGCTTGAGAGCCTTAGTTGTGATGCATTGGGTGTGGCGCGATGGGATGAGGCAAAGATGCTGCGCGCAGCGGGTATAGAACTCCCTATTGTGATCTTTTCTGGTATGCTAACACCTGAGCAAATGCAGTGGTCGGCCGATCATCTGGCGCATGTGGTGATTCATGATCTTGAACAGTTGTCTTGGCTGGATCAGATTTCTGGTCAGTTGACGGTGTGGTTGAAAATTAATACGGGAATGAATCGTCTGGGCTTGAGCGTCTCGGATATTGATCAAGCGGTCAGCCGTGTGACCAATCATCAAGCGGTTGAGTCGGTTATTTTGTGCACTCATCATGCGTGTGCAGATCAAATTAGCGCTGAAAAACCCATGTATCAGCAGCAAATGGAAAGGTTTTGGCAGATTGCCGGTCGTCATTCTAAGCATTTGACCAGTGTGGCGAACTCGGCGACGTTATTGCGCGCTGAACAGGAGCAGATGGGTGACTGGGTGCGGCCCGGCATTATGCTTTATGGAGGCAGTCCGTTTGCGAGCAAATCTGCGCGCTCGCTTGATTTAAAACCCGTAATGAAACTAGAAGCACCGATCGTTTCTGTCTATTCGATTGCGGCAGGTGAAGGCGTCGGTTATGGCCAGACCTTTGTGGCTAAACAGCCGACTCAGATCGCTATTGTGGCGATGGGCTATGGCGATGGGCTGCTGCGTCATGCAGGTGGTGCAACAAAAGTGCGGGTTGATAGTGTGCTCTGTCCGATTATCGGGCGAGTATCGATGGACTTACTGGTCATTGATGTCACGAAGGCCGGGGTGTGCACGAAAGGCCAGATGGTAACTTTATGGGGTGAGCATTACCCAGTTGAGCTAATGGCAGCTGATTTATCAACCATTAATTATGAGCTATTAACTCAGGTAACAGCCAGAGTGAAGCGATTAGTAGAAGATTAAATGAGGTCTTGGGTGGCGACGCAGAAAATAGCGATAGAGCGCACGCAAGCGTGGCTTGAGCGCGTAGTGCTGGGTTTGAACTTTTGCCCTTTTGCAAGAGCGCCTTATAAGTCAGGGCGAGTCGAGCTTACCGTTTGTCCGTCATCAAAAGAAGAAGTTGTCTTGGAGAGCTTGCATCAGCACTTGACTGAGCTTGACACAATATCCGAATCGGTTTGCGAAACGCTGCTATTGATTATCCCCAACGCATTATCTGATTTTTACGATTATAACCATTTTTTAGATCGTGCAGAGCGGCTGCTCGTTCAAGGGGGATGGGAGGGTGTCTTTCAGATTGCTAGTTTTCATCCGGACTACCAATTCGCAGATGTCGCTGCGAACGATGTCACAAATTATACGAATCGATCGCCCTATCCTATTTTGCATGTACTGCGTGAATCATCCATTACAAGAGTAGTAGGTAATGATGCCGTGATAGAGCAGGTGATTGAAAATAATCAGCGGCTATTGAGAGAGATGACGCAAGAGCAATTTAAACGTCTGTTCGTTGATGAGGTTTTGTGATCACGTGCTGAGCCTCGGGCGTAATTCAGTAAGTCATGCCAATGACATCAATATTGAATAAAAATAAAGACTTAAGTGTAAAAAGGCTTGCAATCATGTATTGCCGCTGATAAAGTTCGCATCCCAGCTGCAATGAGCAGCTTGATTAAGCAAGGCATCGTTCTTGCACAGAGTTCGGGTTCATGTTCGAAATGATAGATTTCGGATGTGGGATTTTTTTATTTTTGGTTGGAGCAGTTTGCTATGGCAAGCCAAAGAATTCGTATCAGACTTAAGTCGTTCGATCACAAGTTGATCGATCAGTCGACAGCAGAGATTGTTAATACGGCAAAACGCACAGGTGCACAAATCTCTGGGCCTATTCCTTTGCCGACGCGAATTGAGAAGTTTACGGTATTGATTTCTCCGCACGTTAATAAAGACGCGCGTGATCAATATGAAGTGCGTACACATAAGCGTCTAGTTGACATTGTTGAGCCGACAGAGAAAACAGTGGATGCACTGATGAAGCTTGATTTGGCGGCAGGTGTCGACGTTCAGATTAGCTTAGGTTAATGGTTGGGGTGACGAAATGACATTAGGTTTAGTTGGTCGCAAAGCCGGTATGACGCGTGTATTCGATGAGTCAGGTGTTTCTACGCCAGTGACGGTTATCGAAGTAACGTCAAACCGCATCACACAGTTGAAAACTGAAGAAGTTGACGGTTACAGCGCTGTGCAAATTACGACAGGCGAGAAGAAAGCAAGTCGTGTGACAAAAGCGCAAGCGGGTCACTTTGCAAAAGCAGGTGTTGAAGCAGGCCGTGGCGTTTGGGAATTCCGTCTTGAAGCAAATGAGCTTGAAGGTTTGGAGTTGGGCGCAGATCTTGATATCAACGCTTTCTCTAAGGTTGTAAAGGTTGACGTGCAAGGCGTATCGAAAGGTAAAGGTTTTGCAGGTACGGTTAAGCGCTGGAACTTTAGTATGCAAGACGCTACACACGGTAACTCGTTGTCGCATCGTGCGCCGGGTTCTATCGGTCAGTGTCAAACACCTGGTCGCGTTTTCAAAGGTAAGAAAATGGCGGGTCAGATGGGTAATAAAAAGCGTACGGTTCAAAGCTTGAAGCTAGTTAAAGTAGACGCAGAGCGCGGTCTTCTTTTAGTGAAAGGTTCCGTTCCTGGTGCTGCAGGTGGTGACGTTATCGTTTGCCCAGCAGTGAAGGCGTAAGTAAGCCGAGGAGTTCTGAACAATGAATGTAAATACTATCTCTGGTGAGTCTTTAACGGTTTCAGAAGTGGCTTTCGCAAGAGAGTTCAATGAGTCGTTGGTTCACCAAGTTGTGACAGCATACTTGGCGGGTGGTCGCCAAGGTACTAAGGCGCAGAAAAATCGCTCAGCAGTTAGTGGTGGTGGTAAGAAGCCCTGGCGTCAAAAAGGTACAGGTCGTGCACGTGCGGGTACTATTCGTAGTCCGATTTGGCGCTCTGGTGGTGTAACATTTGCTGCGGCAAATCGTGACTTCGCTCAGAAAGTAAATCGCAAAATGTATCGCGGTGCGCTTCAGTGCATTTTGTCTGAGCTGCTTCGTCAAGACGCGCTAAAAGTCGTTAGCGAGTTTTCTGTTGATGCACCTAAGACGAAAATATTAGTTCAAAAGCTAAACGAGCTTGAACTAAGAAATGTACTTATCATCACTAACGAAGTGGACGAGAACTTGTATCTAGCATCTCGCAATATTCCACACGTTGAAGTTCGTGATGTTAAAGCAGTTGATCCAGTGTGCTTGCTAGCACATGACAACGTGTTGGTGACTGTCGATGCACTTCGCAATCTAGAGGAGGACTTGGCATGAACCTAGAGCGTATTTATGACGTAATTAAAGCCCCTCATGTGTCTGAAAAGGCTGCTATGGGCATGGGTAATGAGCGTCAACAGTATGTATTTAAAGTGGCAATCAATGCGAACAAGCTCGAGATTGCTAAAGCGGTAGAGGCCATTTTTGAAGTTAAGGTTGACGCAGTTAACACCGTGGTGGTTAAAGGCAAATCTAAGCGTTTCGGTCGTTTCGAAGGTAAGCGTAAAGACTTCAAAAAAGCATATGTGACATTGAAGCAAGGCGAGTCAATCGACTTCGCTGACGCTGAGTAATAGGGGCGATAAAGATGGCAGTACAAAAGATTAAACCGACATCAGCTGGTCGTCGCTTTATGGTTAAAGTGGTTAACGATGAGCTGCATAAAGGCGGTCCATTTGAAGCGTTAACGACAAGCAAGAGCAAAACAGGTGGTCGTAACCACTACGGTCGCATCACGACTCGTCACAAAGGTGGTGGTCACAAGCAGCGTTACCGTATTATTGATTTCAAGCGTAACAAGCTTGATATCCCAGCAACCGTTGAGCGTCTTGAATACGATCCTAACCGCAGTGCAAACATTGCACTATTGAAGTATGCGGATGGTGAATGGCGTTATATTATCGCGCCGCGTGGTCTAAAAGCTGGTGATCCTGTAATGGCGGGCACGCGCTCTCCGATCAAGCCGGGTAATGCTTTGCCTTTGCGTAGCATTCCACTAGGTCAGCAAGTTCACAATATTGAGCTTAAGCCTGGTAAAGGCGGTCAGATCATTCGTTCAGCAGGTGCTTCGGCTCAGGTTCTAGCGAAAGAAGGTCGTTTTGTTACGTTGAAGCTTCGTTCTGGTGAAATGCGTAAGTTCCCAGCAGATTGTTTTGCGACGATTGGTCAAGTATCTAACCCAGAGCACTCATTGCAGGTGTTGGGTAAAGCGGGTGCTACACGTTGGAAAGGTGTTCGTCCTACGGTTCGCGGTGTTGCGATGAACCCAGTAGATCACCCGCATGGTGGTGGTGAAGGTCGTACCTCTGGTGGTCGTAACCCAGTTACACCTTGGGGTGTTCCGACCAAAGGTTATAAAACGCGTAAGAATAAGCGTACGGATAAGTACATCGTACGTGACCGTCGTAAGTAGAGGATTTTGGTATGCCACGTTCATTAAAAAAAGGCCCATTCATCGATTTGCATTTGCTTCAGAAAGTTGAAGAAGCATTGGAATCTGGTGGTAAGAAGCCAATTAAAACATGGTCGCGTCGTTCAATGATTATGCCAGATATGGTTGGTCTTACGATTGCGGTACACAACGGCCGTCAACATGTTCCTGTATTTGTTACAGACAATATGGTAGGTCACAAGCTCGGTGAATTCGCATTGACGCGTACTTATAAAGGTCACGCAGCGGATAAGAAAGCGAAACGTTAAGGTGAATACAATGACGGTTGAAGTTAAAGAAGTAGCAGCGCATTTGCGCAATGCGCGAATTTCAGCGCAAAAGGCTCGCTTAGTCGCTGACTTGATTCGCGGTAAATCAGTTGCAGAAGCAAACAACTTGCTGACTTTCAGTACAAAGAAAGCTGCAGGTTTGATCAAGAAAACATTGAACTCAGCAGTTGCTAACGCTGAAAACAATGATGGCCTTGATGCGGATGCATTGAAAGTATCAACGATTTATGTGGATGAAGCGATGACGTATAAGCGTATTCGCCCGCGTGCTAAAGGTCGTGCTGACCGTATTTTAAAGCGCGGTTGTCATATCACAGTTAAAGTGTCGGAAGTAGAGGAGTAAGATCATGGGTCAGAAAGTTCATCCGACCGGTATACGTCTTGGTATTACTAAGTCTCACAACTCAGTTTGGTATGCAAGCCCTAAAGAATATAGCGAATTGCTACTTAACGATTTGGAAGTTCGTGAGTTCTTGCAAGAAAAGCTAAAGCGTGCATCTGTTAGCCGCATCGTTATCGAGCGCCCAGCAGAAAACGCTAAAATTACGATTCACACGGCTCGTCCTGGTATCGTGATTGGTAAGAAAGGCGAAGACATCGAAAAGCTTCGTAAAGAAGTGTCTCAGAAAATGGGTGTGCCTGTTCAAATCAATATTCAGGAAATTAAGAAGCCTGATCTTGATGCGAAATTGGTCGCTGAAAACATTGCTCAACAACTAGAGCGTCGTGTTATGTTCCGTCGTGCGATGAAGCGCGCTGTTCAAAACGCAATGAAAGCAGGTGCTGAAGGTATTAAAGTGCAGGTTTCTGGCCGTCTTGGCGGTGCAGAGATTGCTCGTTCTGAGTGGTATCGTGAAGGCCGTGTTTCTCTACACACATTCCGTGCAGATATCGATTACTCAACAGCGCGTGCTGAAACACTTTACGGTACGATCGGTGTTAAAGTTTGGATCTACAAAGGTGAAGTGATTCTTGGTGCTCAAGAGCCTCAGCAAGAAGTCGCTGATAAGCCTGCGAAGAAGCGTAAGAGCCGTAAAGAGGGTTAATCAAGATGTTACAGCCAAAGCGTACTAAATTTAGAAAACAGTTTAAGGGCAGAAACCGTGGCCTTTCGCATGTAGGTAACAAGGTTTCTTTTGGTTCTTATGGTCTGATGTCGGTATCACGTGGTCGTATTACGGCACGTCAGATCGAAGCGGCGCGTCGTGCAATGACTCGCCACATCAAACGTGGTGGTAAGATTTGGATCCGTGTATTCCCGGACAAGCCAATTACCTCTAAGCCTCTTGAGGTTCGTATGGGTAAAGGTAAAGGTGCCGTTGATTACTGGGTAGCAGAAATCAAGCCAGGTAAAGTATTGTATGAAATGGAAGGTGTAAGCAAAGAGTTAGCGACAGAAGCGTTTAACCTTGCTGCTGCGAAGCTTCCAGTTCAGACAAAAGTTGTTGAACGTCAGGTGATGTAAATGAACGTAGCAGAACTAAGAGAGAAAAGCGTAGAAGAGCTTAAAGCTCAGTTGAACGAGCTAGCGCAAGAGCGTTTTGCCCTGCGTATGAGTCTTGCTTCGGGTCAACTGGAGAAAACGCATCTGGTGAAAGAAAATCGTCGAGCGATTGCTCAAATCAAAACGCTATTGAATGAGAAAGGTGAATAGTATGAGCGAAACGAATACTCGTACCTTGCGTGGCAAAGTTGCTAGCAACAAGATGGACAAATCAATTACTGTTGTTATTGAGCGTCGCGTTAAGCACCCTAAATACGGTAAGTTCATGAAGCGCTCAACTAAGTTGCAAGCGCATGATGAAAATAACAGCTGTGGTATTGGTGATACTGTTGATATTCAAGAGTGCGCACCAATGTCGAAAAACAAATCTTGGCGTCTAGTTGAGATTGTTGATCGCGCAGCCATTTAATCGGTGATTTGGAGAGTTAGAAGATGATTCAAACCGAAAGTATTTTGCAAGTTGCTGATAACAGCGGCGCACGCAAAGTTCAGTGTATTAAAGTACTGGGCGGATCTAAGCGTCGTTATGCTCGCATTGGCGACATTATTAAGGTGGCTGTAAAAGAAGCTAACCCACGTGGCCGTGTAAAAAAGGGTGATGTGATGACAGCTGTTGTTGTACGTACGCGTTCAGGCGTTCGTCGCACAGATGGTTCATTGATCCGTTTTGATGATAATGCGGCTGTTATTTTGAATAACAACCAGGCGCCGATTGGTACTCGTATCTTTGGTCCTGTTACCCGTGAATTGCGTTCAGAGAAATTTATGAAAATTATTTCTCTAGCGCCAGAGGTGCTTTAAGAGATTGCTATGAAAAAGATTCAACAAAACGATGAAGTCATCGTAATTGCTGGAAAAAACAAAGGCGCTCGCGGACAAGTCCGTGAGGTGCTGAAAGATGACCGTGTGATTGTGTCTGGCGTTAACTTGGTGAAAAAGCACCAGAAGCCAAACCCAAACCTTAACCGCCAGGGCGGAATCATCGAAAAAGAAGCGCCGTTGCATGTGTCTAATGTAGCTATTTTTAATAGCGCTACAGAAAAGGCAGATCGCGTCGGTATCCGTTTTGAAGATGGCAAGAAAGTTCGCTTCTTCAAGTCAAGCGGTCAAACGATTTAATTAGGTGGAGTAGAGTAATGAGTGATTTGAAAGCACATTATCGTGAAACGATTGTTCCTCACCTAATGAAGGAATTTAACTATGATAGCGTTATGCAAGTGCCACGCATCACAAAGATCACACTTAACATGGGTGTGGGTGAAGCGGCTCAGGACAAAAAAACAATTGAAGGCGCTGTTAAAGACATGACAATGATCGCAGGTCAAAAACCAGTGGTAACTAAAGCACGCAAATCCGTTGCTGGCTTTAAGATTCGTGAAGGTTGGCCGATTGGTTGTAAAGTGACTCTACGCAACGAGCGTATGTATGAGTTTTTCGAGCGTTTAGTTTCTATCTCGATTCCTCGTATCCGCGACTTCCGAGGTCTTAACCCGAAATCATTCGATGGTCAGGGCAACTACAGCATGGGTCTTAAAGAGCAAATCGTTTTCCCAGAAATCGATTATGATAAGATCGACAAATTGCGTGGTTTGGATATTACAATCACAACAACAGCGAAAACTGATGAAGAAGCTCGCGCGTTGTTGAAAGCATTTAACTTCCCAATCAAGGGCTAAGGCAGGGTATTGTTATGGCAAAGGTTTCAATGAAAGAGCGCGAAAAGAAGCGCATCAAAACAGTTGAGAAATACGCTGCTAAGCGTGCGGCTTATAAAGCTATTATCAACGATCCTAAGTCGTCAGACGAAGAACGTTGGCAGGCGCAAATTAAGCTACAACAGCTTCCACGTGACGCATCTCCGATCCGTCTACGTAACCGTTGTGGCCTAACAGGTCGTCCGCATGGTTATTATCGTAAGTTTGGTCTTTCACGTATTAAGCTGCGCGAAGCAGGTATGCGTGGTGATGTACCAGGTCTTAAGAAGTCAAGTTGGTAAGGAGTTAAGCTATGAGTATGCAAGATACTATTGCGGATATGCTAACTCGCATTCGTAACGGTCAAATGGCGAAGATGGAATCAGTTGATATGCCATCATCAAAATTTAAGTGTTCGATTGCAAAAGTGCTAAAACAAGAAGGTTATATCACAGACTACAGTGTAGACAGCGAAGTTAAGCCTACATTGACAGTTAAGTTGAAGTATTACCAAGGTAAGCCAGTTATTGATGAGATTAAACGCGTCAGTAAATCAGGTTTGCGTATCTATAAGTCAGTAGACGAATTGAAGCCAGTGAAAAACGGTCTAGGTATTTTGATCGTTTCAACTGATAAAGGTGTTATGACCGACAAACAAGCAAGAAAGCAGAACCTTGGTGGTGAAGTGCTTTGTCTTGTTTCTTAAGGTAGAGGTGAGCTAAATGTCACGTATTGCAAAAGCACCCATTGAAGTGCCAAACGGCGTTACCGTTTCCGTTAACGGCAATGACGTAAATATTAAAGGCAGTAAAGGCGAGCAGTCTCTAAATATACACGATAAAGTATCGGTATCATTTGAAGATAACACATTGTCTGTTACACCTAAAAATCAAAACGAGAAAAAGTCTTGGGCATTGGCTGGTACTATGCGTTCACTATTGAACAACATGGTTATCGGTGTATCTGAAGGCTTTGAGCGTAAGCTAACTCTTCTTGGTGTTGGTTACCGTGCACAAGCGCAAGGTAAAAACGTTAATTTGACACTAGGCTTCTCTCACCCAGTAGTTTATGAACTACCTGAAGGTGTGACAGCTGAAACGCCAAGCCAGACGGAAATTGTACTTAAAGGTGCTGATAAGCAAGCGGTTGGTCAAGCCGCAGCAAACATCCGCGCTTTCCGTCCGCCTGAGCCTTATAAAGGTAAAGGTGTTCGTTATGCTGACGAGTATGTCCGCATTAAAGAAGCTAAGAAGAAATAGTTGAGCAGAGGTTAACATGCTATCAAAGAAAAGCGCTCGACTCAGAAGAGCGAAGAAAACACGCTTTAAAATTAAAGCACAGGGTAAGCACCGTTTGTGTGTCAACAAAACACCTAAGCATATTTATGCACAGGTTATCTCTCCTTGTGGTGGCCAGGTGCTAGCATCGGCTTCAACAGTTGAGAAAGGTGTGGTTGATAGTTACACCGGAAATATCGACGCAGCTAAAGCAGTGGGTCTAAAGATCGCTGAAAAAGCAAAAGCAGCAGGTATTGAAACGGTAGTGTTCGATCGTTCGGGCTTCCGTATTCACGGTCGTGTTAAAGCGTTAGCAGATTCTGCGCGCGAAGGCGGATTAAACTTTTAAGGGTGCGTAATGGCTAAGATAGAAGCAAACGAAGGTTTCGTTGAAAAACTAATTCAGGTAAACCGTGTCGCTAAGACAGTAAAAGGCGGTCGTATCATGAGCTTTACGGCGCTAACTGTTGTTGGTGACGGTAATGGCAAAGTTGGCTTTGGCCGTGGTAAAGCACGTGAAGTGCCAGCTGCAATTCAAAAAGCTTTGCAAGATGCACGTCGTAACATGATTTCTGTTGAGTTGAAAAATGGTACATTGCAACACGCAGTGACAGCAACTCACGCATCGTCAAAGGTTTACATGCAGCCAGCATCTGAAGGTACAGGTGTGATTGCCGGTGGTGCAATGCGTGCAGTACTTGAAGTGGCAGGCGTTGAAAACGTTCTTGCTAAATGTTATGGCTCAACGAACCCAGTGAACGTTGTTCGTGCAACGTACAATGGTCTTCGTGACATGGTAACTCCTGAGCAGGTTGCAGCTAAGCGCGGCAAATCTGTTGAAGAACTTCTGAATTAATGGTGATGACCATGGCAGATAAGAAAACTTTTAAAGTGAAATTAAACAAGAGCTTGATCGGTCGTTTAGACAACCATATCTCTTGTGCACGTGGTCTTGGCTTGAAGAAAATCGGCCAAATCCGCGAAGTTGAAGATACACCATCAAACCGTGGTATGGCTAACAAAGTTAGCTACATGGTTGAAATTATCGAGGACTAATCATGCAGTTAAATCAATTATCTCCTGCACTAGGTTCAAAGCCATCGAAGAAACGAGTTGGTCGTGGTATTGGTAGTGGCTGGGGCAAAACCTGTGGTACAGGTCACAAAGGTCTTAAGTCACGTTCAGGTGGTACGGTTAAGCCAGGCTTCGAAGGTGGTCAAATGCCACTTCAAAAGCGTGTACCAAAGTTTGGTTTCACGTCTATGAAGCAATTGGCTAGCAGCGAAATCCGTCTTTCTGAGCTTAAGAAAATTCATGGTAATGAAGTGACGCTTGAGGCTTTGCAAAAAGCGGGCATCATTTCACACAATATTAAGTTTGCTAAAATCGTTTTGAGCGGTGATGTTGATCAGGCTTACACAGTAAAAGGCTTGAAAGCAACTAAGGGTGCTAAAGCAGCGATTGAAGCGGCTGGAGGCTCAGTAGAGGCTTAATATGGCATCGATCCGCGAACAGGCGAATCGCCTAGCGAATAATCAAAATGGCATGTCGGAATTATGGTCACGAATTCGTTTCGTGATCTTCGGCTTTTTGATCTACCGCTTTGGCACACATATTCCTCTACCAGGTATTGATCCGGAGCAAGTTCGCCGCTTGTTCCAAGATAATTCAGACACCATTTTGGGCATGTTTAACATGTTCTCAGGCGGTGCTTTGGAACGTATGAGTATCATGGCTCTCGGTATTATCCCGTATATTACTGCGGCCATTATTGTGCAATTGTTGTCTCAGTCAGGTGCGATGCCGTATCTTGCTGAACTACGTAAAGAAGGCCAGTCGGGCCAGCGTAAACTGACACAGTACACCCGCTATCTCACATTAGCGATTGCCTTGGTTCAAGCTTTTGGTTTGACATCGGCATTGTCTTCACAAGAAGGCATGACTATAGCGAGTGGCCTAGGCTTCTTTTTGCCTTGTATTGTGGGACTTGTTGCTGGAGCGATGTTTATTATGTGGCTAGGCGAGCAGATGAACGAGCGTGGTATTGGTAACGGCATGTCGCTACTGATCTTCGCAAGTATTGTTGCTGGTATGCCAACCGCTGTAGTACAAGCCTTCCAGCAAACACAACAAGGCGCATTACAGCCTTTAACATTGCTTGTGATTTTCCTAGTGGCTATCGCGGTAGTAATGTTCATTGTGTTCATGGAGCGTGCACAACGCCGAGTGAAAATTAACTATGCTCAGCGCCATCAAGCGCAACAGCAGTTAGGTGCGCAGAACTATCTGCCACTTAAAGTAAATATGGCTGGCGTTATGCCACCAATTTTTGCCTCAGCTTTGCTGATGGTTCCTGCAAGCTTAACCAGTTTCGCAGGTGCAAGTGGTTCAGGTTGGCTACAAACGCTTTCAGCGTTACTAGCGCCGGGTCAAATGTTGTACACATTGATCTTTGCAGGCTTGATCTTCTTGTTTTGCTTCTTCTACGTAGCGATGACATTTGATTCGCGCGAAGTAGCAAGCAACTTGAAACGCTCAAATGCATTCTTGCCGGGCATTCGCCCAGGTGAGAAAACATCTGAGTATATTGATGCGGTAGTTACGCGTCTGACGCTTTGGGGCTCATTGTACATTGTTGCGGTTTGTGTAATTCCGCTGTTCATGCACAACTGGGCAAATGCGCAGATCGCATTTTATTTAGGCGGCACATCACTTCTGATTTCAGTTGTTGTGATCATGGATATGATGGGTCAAGTTCAGGCGTTTATCATGTCGTCTCAATACGAAAAAATGATGAAACGTGCCAATTTAAATGGCAAAGGTCGTTAGAGTTAGGTAGGAAATTATGAAAGTTCAACCATCTGTAAAGAAAATCTGTCGTAATTGCAAAGTGATTAAGCGTAACGGTATTGTTCGCATTATCTGCAGCAGTGACCCTCGTCACAAGCAACGTCAGGGTTGATATTCTGATTTTTCTGAATTAGAATATCGCACCTTTTTTGCATAGATTAAACGTTTTTGGAGATCAGTAAATGGCACGTATTGCCGGAGTAAACATTCCAGACAACAAGCACACGGTTATATCCCTTACATATGTATTTGGTATTGGTAAAACTCGTGCTCAAGAGATTTGTGCCCGTCTAGGCATTGAAGAACAACGCAAGATCGCCGATCTATCTGAGCAAGAGCTAGATCAAGTGCGTGAAGCCGTTGGTGAATACACGGTTGAGGGTGATCTTCGTCGTGAAATCAGCATGAACATCAAGCGTTTGATGGACTTAGGTTGTAACCGTGGTATCCGCCATCGTCGTAACCTTCCTCTTCGTGGTCAACGTACGAAGACGAATGCGCGTACGCGTAAGGGTCCTCGTAAACCAATTAGAAATTAATAGGTAACTAGAATGGCAAAAGCAAAAGCTCGCGGCAAGGACGTTTCTCGTCGCAAAAAGGTGAGCCGTCAAGTCACAGACGGTATTGCACATATTCACGCGTCATTTAACAACACAATTATCACGATTACTGACCGCCAAGGTAATGCATTAGCATGGGCTACAGCGGGTGGTTCTGGTTTCCGTGGTTCACGCAAAAGTACACCATTCGCTGGTCAGATTGCAGCTGAGCATGCTGGCAATGCGGCTAAAGAATACGGTTTGAAAAACCTTGACGTTCGTGTGAACGGTCCTGGTCCAGGCCGCGAATCAACTATTCGCTCGTTGAATGCATTAGGTTATAACATCACTTCAATTACTGATGTCACACCTATCCCGCACAACGGCTGCCGTCCACCTAAAAGACGTCGAGTTTAAGGAGAAGATTTATGGCACGTTATATTGGTCCTAAGTGTAAGCTTGCTCGTCGTGAAGGCACGGATCTTGGTCTTAAAAGTGGTGTTCGTGCACTTGATTCAAAGTGTAAAGCCGACACGCCTCCTGGCCAACACGGTAGCAATCGTCGTAGCAAGTTGTCTGACTACGGTCTTCAGCTTCGCGAAAAGCAAAAAGTTCGTCGTACTTACGGTGTGCTAGAAAAGCAATTCCGTAACTACTACAAAAAAGCAGCGAGCTCTAAAGGTGCAACGGGTGAAATATTGCTTCAGCTACTTGAAGCACGTTTGGATAACGTTGTTTACCGTATGGGTTTTGGTTCAACTCGTGCAGAGGCTCGTCAGTTGGTTAGCCACAAGGCAATCCAAGTTAACGGTAAGACAGTTAACATTGCGTCATACCAAGTTAAAGCGGGTGACGTTGTAGAAGTTCGCGAAAAGGCGAAAAACCAGTTACGCATCAAATCTGCAATTGAACTTGCAGCTCAGCGTGGTTTTGCTCCTTGGATTGAGATTGATCAAGCGAAGCTTTCAGGCACGTTTAAAAACAATCCTGAGCGCGCAGACCTATCTCAAGACATCAACGAAAGTTTGATTGTTGAGCTTTACTCGAAGTAAACCCATAACGGTTAGGATTTTAAGATGGCAAATATCAATCAATTTTTGACGCCTAACGGTATCAAAGTCGACACAATCAATGATTGTCATGCAAAGTTGACGCTTGAACCGCTTGAGCGCGGTTTTGGTTATACCATTGGTAATGCACTGCGTCGCATTTTGCTATCAAGCATTGCAGGCTGTGCAGTTACAGAAGTAAAAATCGAAGGCGTTGACCACGAGTACAGTGCCATCGAAGGTGTTCAAGAGGATGTCGTTAACATTCTTTTGAACCTAAAAGATATTTCAGTGGTTATTCACGAAGGTGATACTGTAACGTTGACTTTGAAGAAGTCAGGTGTTGGCCCTGTAGTTGCAGGCGACATTCAGACTGATCACAACGTTGACATTATCAACCCAGAGCATGTGATTGCAAACATCACAAACGACAGCACTGAGCTTGAAATGCAATTGGTAATTGAACGTGGTCGCGGCTATGTATTAGCAGCAGACCGTGAAGATGAAGAAGAAGTAAAGGTTATTGGCCGCTTGCTACTTGATGCATCGTTCTCACCAATTCGTCGTATTGCTTATGACGTTGAAAACGCACGTGTTGAACAACGTACTGACCTTGACAAATTGATCATTGATCTTGAGACCAACGGTTC
>JAXHSS010000119.1:0-5481 GCA_034190675.1 Pseudomonadota bacterium | reverse complement strand
GCGGGCTGTAAAATATCACTTGATAGGGCAAACATGCTTAACCTCCTGATACGGGGGGAATAAAGGCGAGTTGATCACCGTGTTTCAATGGCTGCGACCAGTCGGCAAACTCTTCGTTAATTGCTGCTCGAAGGCGTTGCGTGTCGTTATTAAAACCGTAGCGATCAATCAGTAATTGATACACTTGTTTAACGCTGCTACCTGAGTTCACCGCGAGTTGCTCTTGGCTGCAGTTGGCAAGTTCTTGATGCATGGCAAAATAGTGCAGCGTGATCTCAACAGTATTACTTGCTGACATTGCGTTTTCCGCCTGTTTTTTCTGTCAACTCGATCGCGCTGATTTGAATATCATGTGATAGCGCTTTGCACATATCGTAAATCGTTAAGGCCGCCACAGAAACAGCGGTTAGTGCCTCCATTTCAACACCGGTTTTATGATGAAGCGCAACGGTGGATTTAATCAGAATTTCTGGATCAGTATCGCTAAAGCAGAGCTTGAGCTTGCACTTTTCCAGCATTAGCGGATGACATAATGGAATTAACTCATGGGTTTTTTTGGCTGCCATAATGCCCGCAATTCGAGCGACCTCAAGAATATTGCCTTTGGCTAGATTACCTTCTTGCTGGGTGATTTGTTCAAACACATCCGATGGGAAAATCACCTTTGCTGATGCTGAGGCTTGGCGATGTGTGATGCTTTTTTGATCAACACTGACCATCTGCGTTTCACCCGATTCATTGATATGTGTTAATTGACTCATGTGCGTTCCTCGTTTTGGTCGCCTTGGCGATAGCAGGCTTGATGCTTGATGAAAGCAAGCTTCGCTTGTTCAAATTCTTCTGGGGTATTATACGAAGCTATTTTAGCAATTTCAGTGAAACCTGCTTTATAAAGCGCCAATGCTTCAAGTGGCACAGCTTCAACGCAGATAGTAGCTAAAAAGCGCATTAAGCGCCGATGGCCTTGATCAAGATATTCAGTTAGTTGATTGGCTAAATCTGCGCGATAAACGCCCATCATTGGCAGTTCTCGGCCTTGATCCGTCAATACCCAGGCCTGTGCGTCTTGCTGGTTCATCGCTGATAATAGTGCAGGCAAGCAATCCGATGCGCGTAATAAGCTATCGCAGGGTAGAGTAAATACATAATCACAGCGAAATTGTTTGGCTTCAAGTAAAGCGGCGGCTAAAGCGCTTAATGGCCCTTGGTAGGGCTGGTCGCAATAATCACTCAATAGCGTTACGTCATCTAACGGGCTGTGCGGACCAACCAGCCGAACTTGCTCTTGGCCAAATAAATGAAGGGCATCAATCAATGCGCGTTCAAGTACGCTAATCAAATCGCCTCTTGCATCGGTGAATGTTAATTCAGCCTTGTCTTGCCCCATTCTCTGGCTTTGCCCGCCAGCGATAATGGCGCATAACCACGAGTGTTCGTCAGGCTTATTGCACGTAACCATAGCTTCGACCTTTTTGGATTAATAATACCGCTGCTACCGCTAAGACAATGCCTAGTATGCGATGCATCTGATGAGGTGCAAGTCGCTTTGCGCCCAAGTAGCTACCTAAAGCTGCGCCCAATGTCACCATAATGATGAAAGGTAGGATCAGGTCAAAAGCTAACCAGCCTGCTTGCCACTTGCCAAGCAATCCCATCAAGGAATTGCATAAAATGAACACAACGCCACAGGCGGCAGCTTGTTTGGCATTAGCTACACCTAAAAAGATCAACAGCGGTACCAATAATACGCCGCCCCCTATGCCTAATAAGCCCGATAAAGCCCCTAGCATTAGGCCGATGATGATACCAAGGCACCACCACTGCATTGGTCTGATAATCATGGCAGGTGCTGTCGCTTCCGATGAATGTGCTAGTGGTGACGAGCATAGCAAACGCAGGGAAATCAGCGCCAAAGTGGCGCCAAGTAAAAAATAAAAAACCGTGGCTGTTAGTTGGATTTGCGCGCAAAGATAAGCGCTTGGCATAGCGCCTAGCAAACAAGGCAGAAGCAAAGGCAGGCGAAAATGTCCTGAGCGAATATACCTGAAGCTCGCTATGCTGCTGGATAATGTATTTAAGCTTAAGGAGATGCCGGGCACGATGTGAACTGGTAGGCCAAAAAGGCCAAGTAGTGCGGTAAAGCTTGAGCCTCCGGCCAGGCCAACTGCACTATGAAGCGCTGCGGCCATACCCAGTAATGTGGCAAGTAACCAAGGGTTATCTACAAACATCACTGGGAGGCAGATGAATCACTCGTTAATATTCGGCTATTGGCCGCGAGTTAGATGTGGAGCAAAATTGCAGGGGCGGGTATTAGCATTAAGCTGAGGCTCAAGTATCTTCGTCCAAGCGGTTTTACAGGCGTTGGTTGAGCCTGGTAAGCAAAAGATTGCTGTTTGATTCGCCATGCCTGCGATAGCGCGAGACTGCAAGGTGGCCATACCGATCTCTTCTAGCGAAACCGCCCGGAATATCTCGCCGAAGCCATCCACCGTTTTATCAAATAATACGCTCAGCGCCTCAGGGGTAATGTCTCGAGGATAAAAGCCCGTTCCGCCGGTGGTTAAAATAACTTGCACAGACTCATCCGCAATCCAACCACTGACAATAGCGCGGATTTGGTAAAGATCATCGCTACACAAGGCGCGCTCGGCAAGCTGATGTCCTGCTTCGGTTAAAGCATCTTGAAGATACTGACCCGAGCTGTCTTGTTCTAATGTTCTGGTATCGCTGACGGTTAATACGGCAATATTGAGCATAAATTATCCCCCGATCATAGCTAGGTGCGGCATGATACCTGAATTTTGTTCATGCAGGTGATGGTTTTCAGGCTTAATCGATAAGTATCGTGCCAATTGTTCTGCTAAAAAGCGAGGACCTTGAGCTAAGTCAGCTCGCAGATCATGAGCCGCTTGGTCAAATAAGCAAAGGTGCAGCTTACCTTGACTACTAATACGTACTCGGTTACAGGTCTCGCAGAAACCTTGAGCGTACGGGGTGATAAAACCCATTTTACCCATAAAATCAGGATGCGAAAAATGCTGAGCCGGGCCGCTATGAGTCGCTCGCATACTGCGCTGCCAGCCTTGTTCACGTATTTGCGATAACCGATCTTCGGCGCGAAGATGTTGACGGAAAAAGGCCTCGTTATTTTGTCCTGTTTGCATCAGCTCAATAAAGCGAACGGTGATCGCACGGTTTTTAACAAAGTCGAGCGCTTGAGCAAACACCTCAGGATGTTCGTGCATGAGCACCGCATTGATCTGGATCTTATACTGCTTAGCTAATAGCTGATCAATATGATGCAGGATTTTTTCAAGGCAATCATGCCCTGTAAGCTGAGTAAAGGTATTGCGATCAAAGCTGTCAATGCTAATGTTTAGCTGGTCAAGCCCAGCGGCAAACCAGTGTTCAGCTTGCTCAATAGCGTAGCCATTGGTGGTCATAGCGACCGTTTCAATGCCGTCGGTTTGTTTGCAGATGCGGATAATTTCCAGTAAATCTTTTCTTAAGCTCGGCTCACCGCCAGTGATCCGAATCTTGCGAATGCCGATAGCGGCAGCCGCTTGAGCTATTGTTTGGATGTCATCGACACTGAGCTCATTACTTGGGCGTTTGCCTTGATAACCCTCAGGAAGACAGTAGGGACAGCGAAAATTACATAGGTCGGTGATCGACAGTCGAAGATAACGAATCTCGCGCTGGAACGGGTCTTGATGACTGGGTGACTCAGTTGTTTTTTCTTCGCTGGCTTTAGAAGCTAGGGGAGAAGAATTTAAGCTTAATACTTCTTTAATGGCGTAGGCAGTCGAAGTAGGAAAATAAGAATGGCTCATTATCGACCTCGCACGGGCTGAACAGTGACGGTCGTCCCAGCCTCAAGTGGCCCAGCTTCAGCGGTAAGAACAATCAATGCATCCGCTTGGCTAAAGCCTAAAATACGATGAGAGTCTTGTTGATCAAGCGGGGTAACTTGCCATTCAATAAGTCCGGTACTTGATGTTGTTGATTGCAAAACCCCACGCTGAAAGTCCATTCGACCAGGGCGTTTTTTAACCGCATGGGTAAGCTCAGCTGAAAAGCGCAGAGTTTCCGTTGGCACTGTTTGCCCAGCTAAAGCTAAAAGGGCAGGCCTGACGAGCTGATCAAAACCGATAAATGTTGATAAAGGGTTGCCGGGCAGGCCAAAGTAAAGGCACTGCCCAATACGGCCAGAGGAAAATGGCTTGCCGGGTTTCATCGCGATTTTATAAAGGCTGATTTGTCCCAGCTGCGCCAAGCAATCTCGTAGGAAATCATGTTTACCCACAGAAACGCCGCCGCTGGTAATCAGTACGTCGCTGTTCTCGCTGGCCTGTTTTAGTGCCGTTAAAATCGCTTCAGGCTGATCAGGCAAAATTTGATGATCGACAATATCGACGGGTAGTGGGTCAAGCAGGGCAAGCAAAGCAGGGCCATTACAATCATAAATTGCATGTTCTGATGCAAGGGAGTTGCCAACCGAGGTCAACTCATCGCCACCCGTAAACACACTGATTTTAAGCGGTCGATAGACGGGAAGTTCAGCATAGCCTTGAGCGCCAAGCAGCATGATGTCTTGGGCCTCGAGTCGATGGCCTTTTGGCAGTAAAACGCTGCCTGACTGGATTTCTTCGGCTTTAAAGCGAATATTAATATCACGCGGTGTGTCTTGGTTTAGGACAATATAAGCTGAGGTGTTTTCAGGGTCTTGAGCGCTGTGATACGTGGTGTTTTCTTGCATTTGCACCGTTTGCGCTTGGCTTGGTGAGCTTGCACCTGTGGCAATTAACACGCATTCGCCGGGCATTAATTCACCTGTGTAAGGCTTGCCTGCAAGAGATTCTCCGACCACGTTAAAATGGCTCCCAGCCGGAGCAAAAGACTCACTAAAGCAAAGAGCGTAACCATCCATTGCGGAAATATCCGTTCGTGGGGTGTCGAGTTGTGCGAGTATATCTTGCGCTAGGATGCGCCCATTGGCCTGCGCTAGTGGCAGAGTTTCTTGGGCAATCGGCTGAGTTTGATGCTGATCTGAAGCGGCGCGAAGTAATTGTGCTTGCGCCACCTCAAAAGGGGTTAATGCGTTCATGGCCAACATTATGTCATGAATTAGCTGGGCAAAAAGTTATTTTTCGCCCGTACAGAAGATTTCATCATCGACAATATCGAGTTGGTAGGTCGTTAGTTTCACTTGATCATCGCTCATACAAACGCCAGTGTTTAAGTCAAAGCGCTGCTTGTAGATGGGCGAGGCGATATAGTAGGTACCGTCATGCTCACCAATCAAGCCACGAGATAACACGCTAGCATTTGAGAAAGGATCAATATTATCAATAGCGAAATACTGATCATCAAAAGTTCTAAACACAGCAACATGCTTGTTGTTATATAAGCTACAAACGCCTGTGTTTGGCACGATATCGTTAACTTTTGCTAAAAATGTCATACTTTTTCCTCCAT
>JAXHSS010000118.1:0-5509 GCA_034190675.1 Pseudomonadota bacterium | reverse complement strand
AGGTGACATCATAGGCTTTCATGATTTCGCAGATTTCTTCGAAATGGGTGTACAAGAAGTTTTCTTGGTGATGCGCAAGACACCATTTCGCCATAATCGAACCACCGCGAGAGACAATGCCGGTCACTCGTTTTGCAGTCATAGGGACATAAGCCAGACGTACGCCAGCGTGAATCGTGAAATAATCCACCCCTTGCTCGGCTTGTTCAATCAGCGTGTCGCGGAAAATTTCCCAAGTGAGGTTTTCAGCAACACCATCAACTTTTTCCAGCGCTTGGTAAATCGGTACAGTACCAATAGGCACAGGGGAGTTACGAATGATCCATTCACGGGTTTCGTGAATATTCGCGCCCGTGGATAAATCCATCACGGTGTCACCGCCCCAGCGCGTTGACCAGATCATTTTTTCGACTTCTTCGGCAATTGACGAAGTGACGGCTGAGTTGCCGATATTCGCATTAACCTTCACCAAGAAGTTGCGACCAATGATCATCGGCTCAAGTTCTGGGTGATTGATATTGGCGGGGATAACAGCACGGCCAGCGGCAACTTCATCACGAACAAACTCAGGCGTGATCACATCAGGAATCGTTGCCCCAAAATTTTGTCCAGCATGCTGAACTAACATCGCGCTGTCTTTGTATTCGTCGAGCTTTTGGTTTTCGCGTAGGGCAATAAACTCCATTTCAGGCGTAATAATGCCTTTTCGAGCATAATGCATCTGTGACACGTTTTTGCCGCGCTGCGCTTTGAGAATGCGAGGCTTGTTTGGGAAACGAATATTTTTCGCAGACTCATCATTCGCACGTTCACGACTAAACTGCGCCGATTGAGTAATGAGCTCTTCGGTGTCCGCTCGGTCAGTAATCCAGCTGTCTCGACGAGCCTCCAGGCCTTTCGCAAGGTCAATCGTTGCTTGCGGATCGGTATAAGGGCCTGAGGTGTCATATACAGTCAGAGGCGGGTTCTTCTCAAAGCTGCCATCTTCCAGCGGGGTATCGGTCAGTGTGATCTCACGCATAGGCACCTGAATGTCCGAGCGAGAGCCCTCGATATAGACCTTCTTTGAGCCGGGGTATTGGGCAACGGTAATGGCACCATAATCAATATTGATCATGTCATCTTTTGCTTTCATCGTGTCTAAGACTCATTCGTTTTTAGTACAGGCTATCATAGCACGAAGCCATGAAAAGGCGGTGATTACAGCAAAAAAATCTCGATGCATTGGAAACACTTTTATTCGCCAAGCGCATAAGCCTTGTGGATTTATTCGTAGCGGCTGGGCGAAAAGCGAGGTGGCGGCACACTACACGGTATAAATCGAAACACGGCTTAAATCGACAGCCGCCAAGCTTGACAGCGCAGCGAAAGCGCCTAAAATAAGCGCTCACTTCGTATGGGGCCTTAGCTCAGCTGGGAGAGCGCAACACTGGCAGTGTTGAGGTCAGCGGTTCGATCCCGCTAGGCTCCACCAATCTTTACTTTATCTTCTCAAACCACAGGTTCTTAAACCACTGTGTGTTAAGCTTTTTTGTGCTTGCGTTTTGTATTTGCTAGCTTTTTAACTGTAGTGTGACCAGTATCGGAAAATGGTCCGAGCCAATAGAGGGTAGGCGTTTATAGCGTACTAAGTCAAAGTGGTTGCTGTGAAAAACATGGTCAAGCGGCCAACGCATAAAGGGATAGCCCGCATGAAAAGTGTTGACCATTAGCCGCCCTTTTCGTGGGTCTTGGAGCTTGGAGCGCTGAAGAAAATCAATCATGGATTTTGACCAAGGGACATCATTAAAGTCACCAGCGACGATGCTGGTTTTTTTATGATCGACTCGTTTGGCTAGCTCTATCATTTCTTGATCGCGCTGTGTCGATGTTTCGGCTTCAGTTGGGCTGGGCGGGCGCGGATGAATGCAGTGCAGGCGAATGGCGTGGTTTTCGCTGAGTTCAATTTCGGTATGAAAGGATGGAATCGATGATTGAATCAACGTGCATTCCTCAGCACGGTTTAGTGGATATTTCGAGAAAAGATGCATGCCGTAGAAATTGTCCTGCGCACATTTAAGATGCTCAGGATAGTCTTGCTCAATTTCAGTGAGGGCGTTTTCCCAGTGTTCATCGGACTCCATGGTGATCAGTACATCGGGCTGGTGTTGGTTCACCAAGTCAATGAGCTTATTGAAGGCTTGATTGGTTTGCAGCACGTTGGACAATAGCAGCGTGAATTGTTGTTCTGGCTTTTGCTGGCGGACTCGATCAACCGTTCGGTGCCAAAAAGGCGTATAGGGCAAAACCAGGTGGGCATGAAAAATGGTGGCGGCAAACGTGAGGCTAGCAACAATGAGCAAGTGCACACTGACTTGGCTATTACTGTAGGCAAAATAAACCAATAAAAAGACGCCAGTTATCCCAAGCAGGGCGAGTTGGGCGCGAGGGAAATCGAATATGCGAAACCACCATTCTCGACGATTGACGATATTCATGGCGGTTGCAGCAATGACAAAGCAGCAGAGTGTGTAGCCAAGGTAGCTCATAGTGAACTCAACGCCTAGTTAAGGCTCAATACAGATTTTTTATGTTAGCAAAAACTAGGCTGAGCCGTTAGCTGCCCAGAGTGATTTTTATGGTAAGACGCGCGGCCATCTTGCTGTTATTAAGCTGAATGTAATGACAGCGACCAGTGTACTTTAGCTGGTTTTTTTGCTCTTGCACTCTCTTATTGCTCAAAGGTAGCAAGAAAGTCATTCGCCTCAGCAATGGAGCGATTCATTTCGTTAATGAGTTGATTAACATCAGATTCAACCGCAATGACCTCGTTTTTGAGTGAGGCTATCGCGCGAGCATTCAGGTTATGCTTTAGGAAAAGGACTTGATCGCCAAACACAGCAAGCACCGGTTGCATGCTTTGTTCTGCTTTGCGCATGCTGGCCATTAGCTCATTGTATTGAGCTTGGGTTTCTCGTAATTGCGCCGCGCTTTGTTGTTTGAGTGATGCGCTGGTGTATTGCTCAAGCTCGGCTTCCCATTCTGCAAACAGCTTGGTCGATACGCGCTCGACACCGTTGATTTTCTCGCTGACATCTTTAGCGCTTGCTTGGCTGCTTTCATAGGCGCTGTTTAGGCGGTTATAGGTGGCTTCCAGATCGCCGCCTTGAAAAGCGGTCACTGATTTAAACTCATCGAGTGCCGACTGAAATTCAACTTTGGCTTCTTCTTGAGCGTCGCGAGAGTCTTCAATGCGGCTACTTAGCAGGTCCCGCTTGTGTACACCGACTTGTTCCATCGCGCTGAAATACGCATCATCAACCATAGATTGACAGCCAGAAGTTAGGCCAAGAACGGCTGTTAGCGCCGCTAAGCTGGTGAAACGAGCAAAAGATAAAGCCATGAGCGAGTCCTATACAGATCATTTTTTTATTGATTTTAGTCTGGTGCTTCATGCAACATCAAGAAGGAAATTGAAAAAGGATCAGTCACATGTCGATGCAGTGGATTAAAGATTGTCGTCAAACCTGCGCTCGTTACCCCGTCATTATGCTACTTGCCTTCGTAGCGGCTATTTTGGTTGTTGTCATTATTGAGGCGCCCAGTGATAAAAACAGTTATATAGCTCAGCTACTTTATTGCGTGTTTTTCACGATGGGGCTTAACTTTGGACTGGCGATGTTGGCGCAACGGCTGGGCCGTTGGACAGGCAGGCTTCAATTACTGGGGTTGATTATTGGCGCGGTGATTTTTTGGTATCTGCCTGAAAAACTTACTGAATTTTCAGCTTGGCATGTCAATTTATTGTGGCTGCTGTTTGCTGCCATGCTGCTTTTTGTGTCTATTGCTCCTCATTTCGGAGCGAAACAGGGTGCGTTAAGCCAGGGTTTGGCTTTATCAGACACACCAGTTTTGGCTTTTTGGCACTATAACTGCGGCTTATTCCATAACGCGGCCTATGCGGGGCTTTTTGTTGGTGCCATGTGCCTAGGCATCGGGCTAGCCCTTGTGTCGATCGAAAACTTATTTAATCTGAGCTTCTCGCACAAGGTGTATCCGCAAGTGCTGTTTACTATTGCCATTATCGGCGGCACGTACGTGGCATTGATGAATGCCAGCGAGGGTTTGATAACCCTTCAGAGCGAGCAAACGGTTCAGAAAATCACCCGCTTTGTGGTGCAATATATTCAAATTCCTTTGATGCTGATCTACGCGCTAATTATCTTCGCTTATACCATCAAAATTATGCTCGCTTGGTCGTTGCCTAAGGGCTGGGTGTCGGCGATTATTTTAGCCTATAGCAGTTTGGGTATTTTCGCGTTTTTATTGATCTATCCTTTGCGTAACAGTGCTGAAAAGAGCTGGGTATTATTGTTCACACGCTCCGTCTTTATTTCAATTTTGTTGATGATGCCACTGCTTTTTATCGCGATTATGGTGCGCATTCAGGATTATGGCTTTACGGGTACACGCTATCTGGGCTTGGCTTTTGCAATCTGGCTGACGGGAATCAGCCTGTATTTTGTTTTGCGTAAAGCGGCCGATATTCGTTGGATACCAGCGAGTTTATTCGCTTTGCTATTATTTTCATTGTTTATGCCGGGGTTAAATTATCGCAGCGTGAGTGTTTCGAGCCAGCTTGCCCAGCTCGATCAGCGCTTAAGTGCGTTGGGCGTGACGGTGCAAGCGCCGCTCACGAAAAACCGCTCGCTTGAGACCAGTGAAGATGAAAAGCGCGCGATTATCAGCATTCTTGCTTTTTTAGCTGATTACGAAGTCAGTGAACATTTTGATGTTTTCGACATTCATGAAAAAGTCGCAGATAAACAAGCTCAGGGGCAAGATTGCGATTTAGACTGCCGATCTGACTTAATCGTTAACTTGGTTAATCAAGAGCTTTTAGCTGAGTCACCAAAACGGTTGCGACTTCGAGCTGAAAACGACTTTATTGCGCTTGAGGATGGCTCGATAGTGATCCATCACGTAGGTTATCACTACGGCACTAAAACCATTGACTTGCATCCAGCTAAAACAGGACTGGCTGAGGAGTATCAATTAGCATTGAAAAAGGACTCAATTGAGCTGTCAGATCCTCAGGGTGAATTATTGTCTCGCATCGACTTTGCGCCTTGGTTTGATGACATCGCAGAGGGTTATGTCGATAAAAAAGATGGCAAAACAGAGTCTGTTTTAGACCAGCAATATGCTTATCGAGACGTTGAGTTGGATTCTTTAATGGCACGGGTGTACTTGCTTGAGCTGGCTATTGATACAAATAATGACGCGCAATCGAATGCTTCGATGAAGCACTCAGCCTCTCATAGTAAATACATCATCCACCTGAAAGCAGGCGATTAACCTGTCATAAAGTTGTCATACAAATCCTCTATGATGCTAAAAAATGGAGGATGACAATGAACGCAGAAATCTTTTGCTTAGCCTTGGTGGCTTTCTTTACGGTGTTATACGGTTGGGCATTTCGAACCTTGCCCCGTGAGCATTGGCAGTTTTTTGCGATTCTGCCATTAAA
>JAXHSS010000117.1:0-5578 GCA_034190675.1 Pseudomonadota bacterium | reverse complement strand
AGGGTGCACAAATAGCGAGTTCTACACTAAAATAAATGTTTTTGACGCAGGAGCGGCCCCATGTTGACACTTTTTGGCGTTGGATTTTCGCGCTCATTTCGCACGCTTTGGGCACTTGAAGAAACCGACTTGCCCTTCACCTATACCCATGTCGAATTTGGCAGCCCCAATGAAAATGGTGCGCTCAGCGAAGACTACCGCCGCCTAAACCCACAAGGCAAAGTACCCACACTGGTGCATGAAGCTTTTGTGCTTACTGAAAGCGCCGCCATCATGGACTATGTGGCCCAGCTCGCCCCCGAAGCCCAACTCTTTGTTAGCCCGCAAGAATCACTGAGCGGCTATGGCGCCTACCTGCAACTGCGCGACTTCATCCTGACCGAGTTAGAACAGCCTTTATGGAGCAATGGTAAACACCGTTTTGCTTTACCCAAAGAGCAACGTATTGAAGGCATGCTCAACACCGCCACCTATGAGTTCAATAAAGCGCTTGGCGCACTGAATGCTCTTTATTCTGGCGAGACTTTTGCCCTCGAAAAAGCCGGCATTCCACGCTTCACACTTTGCGATACTCTGCTAGCGCAAACCACGCATTGGGCCGAGCGGTTTAAGTTTGATCTTCCTGCCCATTTACTCGAGCACCGCGACCGCATGTACGAACGCCCAGCCGCAAAGCGCGCACTTAAACAGCTGGAAGCCTATCTGTAAAGCGCCAAAAACACCAAAAGCGCGCTCACTCGTCATCATTAAATGACATCATAGCAATTTAGATACAGCCCGATGGTTTTTTCCTGGTGGGCTTTAATCAAAAAAACTTAAAAAAATAAACACGTTATGATTTCGTGATACTTCTGTGAGGTTTGCCTAAAAAGAACTCACTAGAGTAAAAGTCCTTACAACTTAATTGCCTTATCTAGGCGGGACTTATTCATGAACACCCTAACCAAACCTTTCATTTTGTGTGCAACTGCAGGAGCCCTTGTTGCCTGCGACGGAAATGATGATCAAACAAGCTCAGCAAACGAAATACAGACATTATCGATCGCCACCACCAACTTAGAGCCGCTGGGCAGCGATTATAATTACGAAGGCTGGCTGATCATCAATGGCCAAGCTATCTCTGCTGGCATTTTTGATATTGAGAATGGGGCTCCCTCTCCTAGCAGTTTTGAGATTGAAGCTGAAGATGCCAACGCAGCCACCCACTATGTGTTGACGATCGAGCCCGCTGTTGATGATGACCCCAACCCATCCAGCACACATATTGTCGCGGGCCGCATAGTCAATGGTGTCGCCGATGCCACAACAAACGATTCAGCGGCTCTGAGTACAGACTTTGCCGATGCACAAGGCACCTATATCAATGCAACGCCGACCAACGGCAATGCAACACCTGAGCAGGGCGTGTGGTTTCTCGACCCGACAACCTCTCCCGCATCAGCATCATTGGATTTGCCCACCTTACCTGAGGGCTGGGCCTACGCAGGTTGGGTTGTCATTGACGGAGCGCCGGTAAGCACAGGTTACTTTACCGACCCAGCAATGGCTGATAGTGATGGCGCAGGCGCAACCGCAGGCCCACAAGCTGCACCCAACTTCCCTGGCCAAGATTTCATTGACCCTGCAATTAATATCAGCACAGCGACCGTGGTGATTTCCGTCGAGCCAATGCCTGATAACAGCCCTGCGCCATTTAGCATAAAGCCACTGTTATCTGAGAACGGCATGACAACATTGAGCAATATTGTTGACACCAACCTACCAAGTGCCGTTATTGTCATTCAATAGAGCCGATGCTTTTTCGTCAGGCTGGTGATAAGCGGAACTCTCTTATGACCAGCCCCTCTAAATAAGCCAATGTCCTAGGAGTATTGAGCACATGGATAACGATTTACTGGATAAGAAACGTTTACTCATTATCGAAGACGATATTGCCATATCAACGCTCATGTCGGAGCATTTTCAAGAACATTACTCTCACGTATCGTGTGAAGCCAATGGTCGCCTAGGCCTTGAGACAGCGAAGCAACACGCGTGGGATGTCATCATTTTAGACATTCGTCTACCTGAGTTAGATGGCATTGAAATATGCAAACAACTTCGCGCCCAGCAAATCAAAACGCCCATTATTATGTTAACCAGTCGCTCTGGCGAACTTGACCGTATTCTAGGGCTTGAAATCGGCGCTGATGATTATGTCACCAAGCCCTTTAGCCTTCTGGAGTTAAACGCTCGAGTCAAAGCAATTTTCAGACGCCAACAACTCAATACAGACCACCACACCCATATCACCTATGGCAGCCTCGAAGTAGATTGCCGCAAACGCATTGCAAAGATTCAAAACACACCCATTTCATTGACCGCAAAAGAATTTGACTTACTAACGCACTTTGCCAAACACCCTGGCACGGTGCTGTCACGCACCGAGTTGCTTGACCAAGTTTGGGGATACGCCTACCAAGGTTACGAGCACACCGTAAACTCTCACATCAACCGACTCAGAAACAAATTAGCCTCAGCGCTCAACGGCAAACAGTGCATCGAAACGGTTTGGGGTGTCGGCTACAAACTGTCGGCGTGCTAACTCATGCATATTTTCTCATCACTTTTTGCCAAATTAGCACTCGCGTTACTCCTGCTGACCGGCCTGCTCAGCGCCGCTCTGTTTAGCATCTGGCAAAACACATCGCAAGCCTACTCCCACGAAATCATGCAGCGCTTGAATGCCAGCATAGCCATGTATGTTACCGACGCACACCAACTCATTCGTCAGGGCGAAGTCGACCACAACGCGCTACAAACACTGGCCGAGCGTGCCATGATTATCAACCCGTCAGTAGAGATCTATCTACTCGACACAAGCGGCAATATTATCTCCAACCTAACTCCCAAGCAGCAATTGCATCAAACGCAAATCAACCTATCTGCCATCGAGCGCTTTTTATCAGAGACGCCAGCACTGCCAATCTACGCTCAAGACCCTAAACATCCTACGAATCAAAAAGTTTTTTCGGTCTCGCCCGTTATGGATAATCAACGCGTTGCGGGCTACCTTTACGCGATCATCGGTGGCCGTATGTATGACACGATTGCCGAGCGCATACAAAGCAGCTACACACTCAAATCAGGGCTCTTCGCACTTGGGCTGAGCCTGCTTGCCGCCATGATTCTTGCGGGGTTGGTCTTTTACTGGCTAACACATAAACTGCGCTCTTTGACGCAGGAAGTTCAACGTTTTCATCTCGATAATTTTCAAGTCTCACACAGCGCATCTCGCCAACGCTTTGCCGATGCCATGCAACAATCCTACGGCAGCACAGAACTCAACCAATTAAGCCAATCGTTCTACGCTATGGCTCAACACATTCAGTCACAGTTTGAGCAACTCGGGCAAGCCGACAAAACACGTCGCGAGCTCATTGCCAATATCTCACATGATTTGCGCACGCCGCTGGCCGCCCTCCAAGGCAATTTAGAAACCGTGCAAATTAAAGCCGCCCGTGGTGAGGCCGTGGATCAAAACACGCATATCACCATTGCACTAAAACAAAGCCAGCACCTTGCCACACTGATCAACCAGCTCTTTGAACTCTCCAAGCTCGATGCAGGAATCATCGACCCTTCGCTTGAAACCTTCTCATTATCCGAGCTTATCTACGACACCCTCCATGAGCATCAATTAGCCGCTCAAACAAAGTCGCTGCGTTTTGATTTTGACATACAAGCGCCATTTCCTGTCCACGCCGACATCGCACTCATCCATCGCGTTATTCAAAACCTGATTGATAACGCCATCAAACACAGCTCTGAGCATGGCACGGTCACCATCACGCTAACCAACGATAACAACAAAACCAGGCTCAGCATCAATGACCAAGGCTCCGGCATCTGCAAAAACGATTTGCCCTTTATCTTTGAGCGCTTTTACCAATCATCAACACCCGTCAAAACCGCTCAACAAGGAACAGGGCTCGGCCTTGCGATTGTCAAACGTATCCTCGATTTACACCACTCAACGATTTCGGTCAGCAGCGAAGTTAATTACGGCACAACGTTTTATTTTGATTTACAAAGCAAGGCCACAACCGCTGGATAATAAAAGATAGGCGTACATCAAAACATCTCAAAAACCTGTTCATTCATGGCGCTAATCCGTTAGAATTTATCGCATTAGCGCATTGTGAGCACCGCGACCGCAGGTACGAGCGCCCAGCCACAAAGCGCGTACTTAAACAGCTGGAAGCCTACCAATGAAGCTAAACGCCCAACAGCGCCAAAACGCCCAACAGCTCATCAGCGCTATCGACTTTATCGGCCAAAAAGACTGGTGCCCCGCCACTGGCGGCAACTTCTCGATTCGCCTCGATGATCAGCACCGCTTGGTGACTCAATCTGGCCGCGATAAACGCGCCATCACGATGGCCGACTTCATGGTGATCAACCAAGCCACTCAAGCAATCAACGCTGCGCAAACGCCCTCAGCTGAAGCGGCATTGCATAATGCGCTATACCAGCTCGACCCGAGTATCCAGTGCGTTTTGCACACCCACTCGGTCAATAGCACCGTTTTGTCACGCTCCATCAAAACCGAGCAACTCACTTTGCAGGGCTATGAGATGCAAAAAGCGCTCAGCGGCAATAGCAGCCACGAGCCGAGTATCCAGATCGCCATTTTCGACAATACCCAAGACATCGACGCCCTAGCCGAGCAAGTCAAAAGCCAATGGCAAAAAATCAGCCAGCCAGGGCTTCTTGTGCGCGGCCACGGCCTTTACACTTGGGGCACAAGCGTTGCGCAAGCCAAGCGGCACTTAGAAGGTCTTGAGTTTCTCTTCGCCTGCTATTGGCAGGAAATGCTGCTTAACCAGCCTTAACACCTAATTACACCCAGCGAGCCAAACCATGCCAAGCTTTAACCAAATCAGAACCGTACTCACCGACATCGAAGGCACCACTACCGACATTCGCTTTGTTCACGATGTCCTTTTCCCGTACGCCAAAAACCACATGGATCGCTTTGTTCGCGATAATGCAGAGCAACCCGAGGTTGAAAAACAGCTTATCGAAGTCGCCAAAATCGCTGGTTGCGAAAACGACAACCTCGACAAAATCAGCGAAGCACTACAGCAGTGGATGAAAAAAGACCTCAAGCTCACCCCGCTCAAAACCTTACAAGGCATGCTCTGGAAAACGGGCTACGAGGAAGGTGACTTCAAAGGCCATATCTACCCCGATGCCAGCCTAGCCCTATCGCAATGGCATCAACAGGGTCTTCAACTGGCAGTTTACTCCAGCGGCTCCGTGCAAGCTCAACAGCTGCTCTACGCCAACAGCACCGCTGGCGATCTAACGCCCTTATTTAGCGGCTATTTTGATACCACAACAGGCCCAAAGCGCCTTCAAGAAAGCTATCAAAGCATTAGCAATGAGCTTAGCGCGCAGGCCAGCTCTATCTTATTTCTTTCAGATGTTGTTGAAGAGCTAGACGCCGCCAAAGCCGCAGGCCTACAAACCTGCCAGCTCGTTCGCGACGATGACATGCAAACCGGCCAACACCCCAC
The DNA here is from genome assembly GCA_034190675.1 of Pseudomonadota bacterium. Lineage (GTDB taxonomy): Bacteria > Pseudomonadota > Gammaproteobacteria > Pseudomonadales > JAXHSS01 > JAXHSS01. Next base: position 17 of record JAXHSS010000117.1, on the reverse strand, counting down.
AGCAGAAAGCTTTAACC
>JAXHSS010000116.1:2019-5775 GCA_034190675.1 Pseudomonadota bacterium | reverse complement strand
CCTGAATCGCCTTTAAGCACCATCGGCTTGGTTTTAAGATCAACCGCATTGATGTGATCGTAAATAAACTGGGTTTCAAAGCGCTCGGCATGTTCCATCATGCGTTGCATTAGCTCAGGGCCTTGAACTCCAGCAGGGTCGCCGGGCCAGTTGTCGACTTCAGTGGTCGTGGTTAGCTGTCCGCCTTGTTGAAGACCTGTGATCAGCGCTGGCTTCAAATTAGCTCGAGCGGCATAAACTGCTGCTGAGTAACCCGCAGGACCAGAGCCAAGAATGATGAGTTTATGATGGGGTACGTCGCTCATAATAACAGGCTCACAACTTAAAAACGTAAGTCTACAAATGCCGCCAAGGGCTTGCAAGTAATTTAAGTGGTTTCAGTCGCTGCGTGACTTGAGATAGAATACTGACTTTATTGTATTTTTATTCATTGTGAAGAACGCAGCACATTCGACAGAATCCCTCGAAATCAGCTGGCGGCAGGGAGTCGCCATTCTCTTTATTGCTCTGGCACTATTTCTTGCGCTCGCTTTGTTGAGCTATTCGAGCACAGACCCAGGTTTTCTTTATCATTCCAGCCGCCCTGATATCGACAATATGACGGGTCGAGTCGGCGCTTACACGGCTGACTTATTGTTTATGCTGTTTGGCGCCGTAGCCTACGTTTTACCCTTGATGCTATTGTTCTTTGCTTGGCGAATTTTTCTGCGAAAGCGCCTGCCAACCCAAGCCACCAAAAACATCAAGCGCCTTCGGTGGTTTTCTCTGGTATTGGTGGTTTTATCGGTTTGCTCACTTTTAGCTATTCATGTCTTTGATCCTGAACATGGTGCGCCGGTTGCGCAACAGGGCATGGATTTTCCAGCAACTGCGGGCGGTGTGATCGGCCAAGGTCTTGCTCAGGTGTTGCTGCCTGCGTTTAGTCTGATTGGTACGACCTTGTTTTTGTTGGCCATTATTGTGGCTTGTTTTACGTGGTATACGCATATTTCGTGGCTTGATGTATTTGAGTGGGTGGGTGTTCGAGCCGAGCGAGCCTATCTCAAACTGCGTGACCGAGCGCAGGAGCTGTTTAATAAGCAGCAAGCCGAGCAGTCCCGAAAAAAAGTGGTCGAGTCGCGAAAGCAGCGTGAGCGTGTGATTGAAAAAGAGCTTGAACGACAAGCCAAGCGCGAAGCCCCAAAAATCGAAAAACCCATAGCTGAAGTTAAGCCTTCAAAACGTGTTGAAAAAGAAAAGCAAAAACCGCTCTTTGAGCAACCGCTTGAGGGCGATTTGCCGCGTGTCGAGCTTCTCGACCCTGCGCCACCTAAGCAAGGCGGATATTCCGAGGAAACCTTGGAGGCGATGTCGCGCATGCTGGAAATCAAGCTTCGAGATTTTAATATCGAAGCTGAGGTGAAGGGTGTAAAACCCGGGCCTGTGATCACGCGTTTTGAGGTGCAGCCAGCGCCCGGTGTTCGTGGCAGCAAGATCAGCAATATCGCTAAGGACTTAGCGCGGTCCATGGCCGTCATCTCGGTTCGTGTGGTTGAGGTGATTCGCGGTAAAACAGTGATTGGTATCGAGATTCCAAATGAAAAGCGTGAAATGATTAGCTTATCTGAAGTGCTAGGTAGTGAATTATTCGATCAGTCGGATTCACCATTGACCGTGGCATTGGGTAAGGACATTTCGGGTGTGCCAGTGATTGGCAATCTGGCCAAAATGCCGCATTTATTGGTAGCAGGTACAACAGGCTCGGGTAAGTCGGTTGGTGTTAATGCCATGTTGGTCAGCATGCTTTATAAGGCGTCTCCTGAGGATCTGCGCTTCATTATGGTTGACCCCAAAATGCTTGAGTTATCGGTTTATGAGGATATTCCTCATTTGCTGACGCCCGTGGTCACCGACATGAATGATGCCGTTACAGCGATGCGTTGGGCAGTTGGCGAAATGGAGCGACGTTATATGCTGATGTCGAAGTTGGGTGTACGTGACATTAAAAGCGCCAATAAGAAAATCACTGAAGCGATCAATAAGGGCGAGCCGATTCCGGACCCGATTTGGCAGCCAACAGACACTGCATTCAATGAGCATCCGACATTAGAAAAAATGCCTTATATCGTCATTGTGATCGATGAATTTGCAGACATGATGATGGTCGTTGGTAAAAAAGTTGAAGAGCTGGTGGCGCGAATCGCGCAAAAAGCTCGTGCTGCAGGTATTCATATGATTTTGGCTACCCAGCGCCCATCTTCCGACGTTATTACGGGCTTAATTAAGGCAAATATGCCTTCACGGATCAGCTTTCGAGTGTCTTCGAATATCGATTCGCGGGTGATTCTCGACCAAACTGGCGCAGAGCAATTGCTTGGTAACGGCGATATGCTCTATATGCCCGTAGGCACGTCGATTCCTGAGCGTGTTCATGGCGCTTTTCTTTCAGATGAGGAGGTTCACCGAGTCTGTGATGATTGGCGAGCACGCGGTCAAGCGAACTATCTTGAAGCGGTATTACAGGACACCGAAACAGGAATCGCTGTGATTGATAATCTGGGCGAGGGGCTGACCAGCAGCGATGCCGAACAAGATGAGCTGTATGATAAGGCGGTACAAGTGGTGATGGACTCGGGTCGAGCATCCATTTCAATGGTACAAAGACGTCTGTCAATTGGCTATAACCGCGCAGCGCGTCTGATCGAGGCGATGGAAGAGGCGGGCCTAGTCAGCGGCATGCAAAGCAATGGTAAGCGGGAAATCTTGGTGCCTCGACATGATTAAACCGACCCGCCATTACATTGCCAAAGTAAAGGCAAAAACATTGAAAAAACAGCTGTTTTTCTTTGACAATTTGCTAGGCTCATCAGTATAATGCGCCGCTTATGACTGAGAAGCACCTACCATTATTGGTAAATCCGTCGAAACTCGCTGAACAAGGCATTGTTTTGTCGGGGAAAATCGAGCCGAAACATTTCAGCCGATTTGATCAAGAAGAGATCGGAACGCTCTCAACGGCCAAGGTTGAGCTCAGTTTTAAGAAAAATGATCAAGGCTTTTCGATTGTCGAAGGCCAGCTTGAGGTGAAAGTTACGCGTGAATGTCAGCGTTGCTTGGAGCCTGTTGAGCAGCAAGTAAAGGTGACGATTGAGCTTGCGATTCTGAAGTCCTCCATTATTGAGGCAGAGTCCAGACCAGCCGCGTTACCCGAGCACTATGAGCTGTTTCAACAAACTGAGGCTAAAGTGCCAGTGGTTGACTTACTTGAAGACGACCTGATCTTAGCACTGCCTTTGGTTGCCTTGCATGATCATTGTGAACATAAAGATTATCAGCCTGAAGAGCTGCCCGAAGTGGAAGAAAAGCCAAACCCCTTCGCAGCCCTTGAGGCATTGAAAAAAGACTTAAAGTCTTAATTAACCCAGCTGTTCAGCCAAGCTGATGCAGCGTAACGCTAAACCCAATGCAGCGCATCAAGTTTAGCAATGCAGAATAAGTAACAGGAGCGCATTATGGCAGTTCAGCAGAATCGTAAAACACGTTCAAAGCGCGGTATGCGTCGTTCGCACGATGCAATCTCTGGCGCACCAATTAGTTTTGATCAAGAGACGGGTGAATTCCACCGTCGTCACCACATCACGCCAGACGGTTTTTACCGTGGCCGCCAAGTGATCAAAACAGCTGACGACTTCGAAGATTACGAAGACGAAGAGTAAGATCACCCGCTTAAGTTAATTAAGCAGGTCTTTAGATTATTCGTTAGCAAAAAGCTAAAGC
>JAXHSS010000116.1:0-1919 GCA_034190675.1 Pseudomonadota bacterium | reverse complement strand
GCAGGTGAAAAACCTGCAGTCGAGCGAGCGTGTGTACTAGCAAAAGAAGCTGGGGCAAAACGCGCATTACCATTGCCAGTGAGCGTACCTTCTCACTGCGCTTTGATGCAGCCAGCAGCAGATCAGCTAGCAAAAACGCTAGCTAATATTAGCCTGCAAACTCCCGTGACCCCAGTGATTCAAAACGTCTCTGCTCAGGCATTTGATCAACCACAAGACATCAAGCAAGCGCTAGTAGCACAGCTGTATTCACCCGTACAATGGGTTCAAACGCTGGCTTTTTTTGAAGCGCAAGGTGTTAGTGAATATGTAGAATGTGGCCCGGGCAACGTGCTTGCTGGCCTTGGAAAACGAACGGTTTCAGGGAACTGGCAAAATGCAGAAGCCCTAATCGCCAAGGAGTCATAATTTATGGAAAAGTTAGCTTTTATCACCGGCGCCAGTCGCGGCATTGGGCTGTCTATTGCTGAGCAGTTCATCAAAGCGGGTTATCAAGTGGTTGGTTCTGCCACTAGTCAAGAGGGCGCGGATCGCCTTCAAGCGCATTTTGATCAACTCGGTGAAGGCCACCTTGGTGTGTGTATGAACCAAGCCGAGAGCGATAGCATTCAAGCGGCCGTTGATGCCATCAAAGCTCAGTATGACAAGCTACCCGATGTGCTCGTTAACAATGCAGGTATCACCCGCGATGGCCTCATGATGCGCATGAAAGCCAGCGACTGGAACGATGTTATCAACACCAACTTAACGGGTGTATTCACACTAACCCAACTATGCGTTAAAGCGATGATGAAAGCGCGTTTTGGGCGCGTTATTCAAATCGGCTCTGTTGTGGGGCGCATGGGTAATCCAGGCCAAGCAAACTACTGCGCAGCAAAAGCGGGCATTGAAGGCTTTAGCCGTTCATTGGCAAAAGAGGTGGCCTCGCGTGGTATTACGGTCAACACCATTGCACCCGGCTTTATTCAAACTGATATGACAGCTAAACTCAGCGAAGATCAACAAAAGGCCATGCTGGCTCAAGTGCCGGCAGGACGCATGGGGCACCCTGAAGATATCGCCCATGCCGCACTATTTCTAGCTGGCGAGCAAGCCGCCTACATCAATGGTGCTACGCTGCCTGTTAACGGCGGTTTATACCTTTTCTAGTAGTTCTTAAAGCAGGTTGTTCAACGACACCAGCTTTGGATTTGGGGCTTTTGAGTTTACTAATAAACCAGTTAGACTGACTCAAAAGCCGACAGCCAATGCCGTTTAAGCCTGCTCTTGTTACAACAAGTAAGTAGAAGGAATCTTACAATGGCTCTTGGGTGTAATCCCCCCGAAAAAATAATAGGAGTTTTAAGTAGGAAATTTTATTATGAATTCAATTCAGAAGATTTTCTATGAAGACCTCAAGATTTAGTGATTCGCAAATCCATGCGATTTTAAAACAATATGAATCGGGCATTCCTGTCACCGAGCTGTGTCGTGAGCACGGCATGAGCCAAGCGAGCTTTTACAAATGGAAGGCTAAATATAGTGGTATGGATGCGTCTATGATGAAAGAGCTTAAAGAGCTACGTGCTGAGAACGCGCGTCTAAAGCGTATGTATGCGGAAGAGAAAATCAAAGCCGAGATACGTCAGGAAGCTCTTGAGGGAAAGTACGGTCGCCTTCCCTAAGGCGAGAACTTGCCCAAGCATGCAAAGCATCTCATCCTCATGTCAGCATTCGCGTGATATGCGTGTCGTATGGCATTAGTGAAACCTGTTATCGCTATCAACCGAAACTCAGCGATGAGAATGCGTTGATAGCAGATTGGTTGCTGAGATTAACCACAGCCCACAAACGCTGGGGCTTTGGTTTGTGTTTTATGTATTTGCGCAATGTCAAAGGCTATAGCTGGAACCATAAACGCGTATATCGTATTTATCGGG
>JAXHSS010000115.1:0-5787 GCA_034190675.1 Pseudomonadota bacterium | reverse complement strand
ACAATGGCTCGGCCTTTTTCAATAGCATAACCCAGCAGGTGCAAATCTTGGTCAGTAATTCGCTCGCTGCCATCAATCATCAGCACAACGACTTCTGCATCAGAGATGGCTTCAAGTGTTTTAATGATCGAAAACTTCTCGACGGTCTGCTTAATACGACCACGCTTACGCACACCCGCCGTGTCAATCAACACGTATTTATCATCGCCGCGCTCATAAGGGATATAAACGCTATCGCGGGTTGTGCCTGGCATATCAAAAACAACCACGCGCTCCTCACCCAACATGCGGTTCACCAAGGTGGATTTTCCAACATTGGGGCGCCCGACAATGGCGATTTTAATCCCTTCATACTCGACATTATCGTCTTCTAGCTCAGGCTCGATGAGTTCCTCTTCGCCGGCGATCGTTTCTTCGACCATGGTGCGAATACCACGGTTCTGCGTCGCTGCAATACCATAAACCGCGTTAAAACCCAAAGCATAAAAATCAGCCAGAGCACTGTGTTCATCAATACCATCAATTTTATTAACCACTAACACCACTGACTTTTCTTTTTGTCTCAGCATCTGGGCAATTTCGTGATCAATGGTATTCATGCCCGCACGCGCATCGACCAAGAAATAGACAATATCCGACTCATCAATGGCCAGTAAAGACTGATGGCTCATCACGTCTTCAACTTCATGCTCAGCATCTGCGATACCTGCGGTATCGATCACCGTGAATTGGCGCTCATGTATCTCAACTTCACAGTATTTACGGTCTCGAGTTAAGCCAGGAAAATCCGCCACCAACGCATCACGAGTTCGCGTTAAACGGTTAAATAATGTGGATTTACCCACATTTGGTCGGCCAACTAAGGCGACAATGGGTCTTTTCATGGCGTTATCGGATTGAGCGTGAAGACATTTAAGTCAGCATTGCGGGTGATGATATAGCCGATATTATTTTCAATAACAAAGCCACCTGCAGGCGCTTCATTATCTAAACGCTCTCGTCCAACCAGTTGGCCTGTATACTTATCTAGCACATGCAAGTAGCCTTCAAAATCCATCACCGCTAAGTAATTTTCAAAGACCCCCACCCCCGACAACTGGCGACCATACAGTGTATCGCTTTGCCAGATTTCGCCACCATCGTAGCGGCCCAAAGAATGAATCACGCTTTCGTTATCGACCACATAAAGTGATGACTCATCAACACTTAAATCGTTATAGGTTGATAAAGACTGATACCAGAGCAAACCGCCTGAAATCAAATCCATTGCAACCACATTGTCTTGGTAAGAACCAACATACAAGACATCATCGGCAATGGTAAACTTACCATCGAGATCAACGATCTGTTCAATATCACCTTGGCCTTTGGCAACGCCAATGGTTCGCTCCCACTCAAGCTGACCTGTTCGTTGATCCAGCGCAATTAACTTACCGTTGCCTAGCGCACATAGCACCCAGCCATTATAGAATTGAGGCTGATTATTGCCCCATAAGCTCACCAGTGGCAGTGTTTCGCTATAGCGCCAACGCGTCTCACCTGTTTGGCGATCGAAAGCCATCACCACATCGTTAGACGACTGGACGATAACAGCTTGATCTGTAAGCAATGGCGGAGCCAATACGCGCAAAGCTAATGTTTTTTGCCAACGAATGGCGCCTGTTTCAGCGTGAAATAAGGTCAGCTCACCTTGCGTTGTAACAACAGCAACATCGCCGTAGCCCACCTCGGCGCCACCGCTAATTGGACCACCTAATTTTTGCGACCAGACACTATCGCCATCGCTTTTTTGGTAGGCGCGAAGGCGGCCTTTGCTACCAACACTGTAGACTAGCTGCGAAGAAACAGCCGGGTATACCTTTTGGTAGTAGGCACTAAAATCACCGCCAGCTGACTCATCCCATAACACGTCCACCTCAGCTGAGGTTTGAATTTTAGGAAGATCAACGGGCTCAATGGCATTTTTACTGGCACAGCCTGATAAAACGCCCAACAATAAGAAGCTGGCGATCAGCCCCAGGAATCGACTATTGAGCATTGGCGTATTCAAGTTTTTGGTTTAGCGCCACACTGTTTAGTGCATTGCTTTGATGGCTTTTTGCTTGCTCATAATAGGCTGCCGCCTGAGGCCACTCATTATTTTCTGCGGCAATATCACCGAGCATTTCTAAAGCTGCTGCTTGATAGACACCATCCACAGACTGTAATAAGGCTTGAGCTTGTTCAACTTCACCCGTCTGCCATTGCAATGCCGCTAATTGCAGCTGTAACTGCGGCTCAAATAATCCGCTCTGGGCTTCTACAACTTGTTGAATCTGCGCTTTAGCAGTTTCATAGTCACCAGCCTCAACCTGTTGTTCCGCCGCATCAAGGCCTGCAAATAAAGCATAGCTGCTGTCGGCATGATCAGCCAATAAGGTGTTGAGCGCGGCCTGCTTGTCTGCATCTTCAATCGCGTCGGTATACGCTTGATAAGACTGCGCAGCAGCGAGTTGAGCGCTTTGTTGGCTACTTTTCCAGAAACTAAAGCCTGCATAAATCACGGCGACTAGGACAACCGCTGTTAAAATATGGCCTCGATTTTCTTGCCACCAACCTTTAAGTGCATCAACTTGCTCTTGATCTTGATACGCCATAACGCTCTACCTATCCATTCTCTTGTAAAAATTTAATCAATTCAGCTTGCGCGAGCACAACTTGATCTCGCTGCTCACGTAAAAACTTAATCGCCACCGTGTTATCTTGGACTTCTTGCTCGCCCAAAATAATTGCCATCGCTGCTCCGCTTTTATCCGCCTTCTTCATCTGGCTCTTAATACTACCACCACCACAATGCATAAGCAGGTTTTTTTCGGGTAGCGCATCACGCAGGCGCTCTATTATCGCCGCTAATTCAGGGCTAAACTCTGGTTTTTGCGCCATCGCATAAGCCAGTGGTGCTTGCGATTGCTGGGCCATCTCTGTCCAGTGCTCTAACATTAAGACCAAACGCTCAAGACCTAGTGCAAAACCAACGGCTGGCGTCGAGCGGCCACCAAGCTGCTCAACTAAGCCATCATAACGCCCGCCCGCACAGATCGTGCCCTGGGCGCCAAGCTGTTCGGTCACCCATTCAAAAACCGTTTTATTATAATAGTCCAGTCCACGAACCAAATTTTGGTTGATCGTGTAGCTAATCCCTAAGGCATCTAAACGTGCACAGAGTTCCGAAAAATCACGCGTAGATTCTTCATCCAAGTAATCATGCAAGCGCGGAGCCGCTTTTAGCAAAGCTTGGGTATTTGCGTCTTTGCTGTCCAAGATACGTAGCGGGTTTTTATCCAGACGTTGCTGGGAGTCATAATCCAGCTGGTCTTTAATCGGCTGCAAAAACTCATTTAGCGCCTCGACATAGCGAAGACGTGAGGTCTTATCGCCCAAGGTGTTCAGCTGCAATTCAACCTGATGGTCAATGCCTAAGGCTTTCCACAGTCTGGCACTTAAGGCAATCATCTCGGCGTCCATATCCACGGTCGCAAAACCAAAACTTTCTACACCTAGCTGATGAAACTGACGATATCGGCCTTTTTGCGGTTTTTCATAACGAAACATTGGGCCTGTATACCAGAGCCGCTGCGTTTGGTTATAAAACAAACCGTGCTGCTCACCTGCACGAACGCAGCAGGCCGTACCTTCTGGACGTAAGGTAAGACTTTCACCATTACGATCCTCAAAAGTGTACATTTCTTTTTCGACAATATCCGTGACATCACCGATTGAGCGCTTAAAAAGCTCAGTATATTCCACAATCGGAAACCGGATTTCACGGTAGCCGTAGCTTTGTAGTATTTGACGGGCGGTAGTTTCAACTTTTTGCCATAACGCGGTTTGCTCGGGGAGCAGATCATTCATGCCCCGAATCGCGGAAAGTTTGCTCATATTTTCTAACGACCTGAATTAGTGCTTTTATTGATATAGGTGATTTCCAGCGCCTTCTCTGTGTTTAGCGCTTGATCAACAGATAATTGCCAAAGTGCTATTGGCACCTCTTTTTTGTAGATCTCGTAACGATACGTCGTCAAACCTGCACTTTCTGTTGTCTCACTTAGCTTATGCGTGAAGCCGATATTGCCGTTAGGCAGTGTTGACTTAAATTTCTCCCATGCATAAGCCATATCAACTGCAGGAGCGACAATAGAGCATTTTTGCTGCTCAGGATTAAGCACGATAGCAAAACCGCCAAAATCTTTATTAACGTGTACCGCTATGCCTGAATTTTCACCTAAGAGATGTCTAGCTTTAGCGCCTGACGGGTCTAGTTGCTTAAATTGGCTGTATTTTAATGCGCCTTCAAATAATGAGGCATCACCTAATGTCGATGGGCAATGTGTCAAAAAACTACCAACAACAAAGTCTGAAGCTTTTTTAAGCATTAAGGCTTCGCTCGGCAGTTCAGTAGCCGCTGACTTTGCTGCTATTGATTCACTCGCAAAAGACAAAGTAGTGAAAGCAACCGCAATTAATGCCCAAAAAGCACTGGCTAATCGCATTATACTCCGCCTTTTATAATGATTTTGGCATCTGCTGCTTGTTGCTCTGCCACCTTTTTGCGCACCATACGCTCAAGCTCATCCAGCAGATCTTCGTTTTGGATATGGTGGCTTTTTTCACCATTTTGATAAGCTAGATTATTCGGCGTGCCGCCTGTTAGGCCAATATCCACTTCTTTGGCCTCACCCGGACCATTAACTAAGCAACCAATAATCGCCACATCAATCGATTCTTTAACATCCTCAAGGCGCGCTTCGAGCTCATTGACCGTTTTAATTACATCGAAGTTCTGTCGTGAGCAGCTTGGGCAAGCGATAAAATTGATGCCTTTTTTGCGAAGGTTTAGGCTCTTCAAAATATCAAAACCCACCTTCACTTCCTCGACAGGGTCAGCAGCCAGAGAGATTCGTAGTGTGTCACCAATACCGTCGAGCAATAACCCGCCAAGCGCAACCGCCGATTTCACCGTTCCAGATCTCGGCGTGCCCGCTTCTGTGACACCCAAGTGCAGCGGGTTTTCAATTTGATCAGCGATCAAGCGATACGCATCTAGGGTCATAAACACATTAGAGGCTTTTAGGCTGACCTTATATTGATCAAAGTTATGCTTTTCTAGTAAATCGATATGGCGCAGCGCCGACTCTACCAACGCTTCTGCTGTTGGCTCGCCATATTTACGCTGAAGGTTTTTTTCTAAAGAGCCTGCATTAACCCCAATTCGAATCGGGATGCCTTTATCTTTAGCACAATCAACAACGGCTCTCACTTTATCGTCTTTACCGATATTGCCAGGGTTAATCCGCAAGCAATCAACACCTAGCTCAGCGACTCTAAGCGCAATTTTGTAGTCAAAATGAATATCGGCAACCAATGGTACATCCACTTGCTGGCGAATACGGCCAAAGGCTTCAGCAGCCTCCATCGACGGAACAGACACGCGTACAATATCTGCACCAGCTTCTTGAATGGCCTTCACCTGTTTTACAGTGGCATCCACATCGCAGGTTTCGGTATTGGTCATGCTTTGTACTGAAATCGGCGCATCACCGCCAACTGGTACATTGCCAACCATAATTTGCTTACTTTGACGGCGCTTAATCGTGTGTTTCTCTTGCATATCGACTACTCGTGCTACTCACTCAGGGTTAGTTTTGCGACGTCTGATTTAATATAGGGTGATAAATCAATCATCTCACCCTGATAGATTACTTGTACTTGGCTGGCATTGCCTAGGGTCAGCTGGACAGGCGGTAAGGC
>JAXHSS010000114.1:4157-5856 GCA_034190675.1 Pseudomonadota bacterium | reverse complement strand
TTGGTGATTACTGGCTCAAATATGGCATGGTGTCACCCCATTTTATTCCAGCGAGTTCGCGCAGCTCACAGCGAGCGCAAAAAGAACATTGTCGTGATCGACCCGCGGCGCACGGACTCCGTCGCCATTGCGGATCTTCATCTGCCGCTCAAACCCGGCAGTGATGTATTACTTTGGAACGGCTTACTTAACTACCTAAAACAACAAGGCCATTTAGACAACCAGCCTAGCGAGCTGACCGACGGACTAGATGATGCACTGGCCCAAGTCGCCGAGCTTAGCATTGAAACTGTCGCCACAGGCTGCGAGCTCAGCCCTGATGCGGTACTTGAGTTTTACCAGCTGTTTGCCGCCAATGAAAAAGTGCTTACCGCATTTTGTATGGGCGTTAACCAGTCCAGCTCAGGCTCAGACAAAGCAAGCGCAATTATCAATGCGCACCTAGCCACCGGCCGCATTGGTAAACCTGGCATGGGGCCATTCTCACTAACTGGCCAGCCCAACGCCATGGGCGGTCGAGAAGTAGGAGCACTGGCCAACCTGCTTGCCTCGCATTTTGACTTAGCCAAAGCACAAGACCGCGCCACGGTAGAGCAATTCTGGCAAGCCCCAGCACGCATTCCCGAGCAACCGGGTGTAACCGCCAGCGAAGTCGCCAAAGCTATTCGCTCAGGGCGGATCAAATTTCTCTGGGTGATGTCCACCAACCCCGCAGTGAGCATCACCGAAGCCAGCGACTTTATCGAAGCCAGCCAGCAACTAGACATGCTGGTGGTTTCTGACTGCGTTAACGACACCGCCACGCTACGACTAGCAGACGTGCGCCTACCAGCAGCAGGCTGGAGTGAAAAAAGCGGCACCGTGACCAACTCCGAGCGCCGCATTTCGCGCCAACGCGCCCTAGTGCCAGCCTATGAACAGGCCAAGCCTGACTGGTGGGCGCTTAGCCAAGTTGCCCAGCGCCTCGGCTATCAGGGCTTTGACTATCAAAATGAGCAAGAAATCTTCGTTGAGCACGCTAAGCTTTCCAATATTGGCCCTGATCGTGCCTTCAGGCTTGGGGCACTCGCCAAGCTTGCACCTCAGCAATATGACGAGCTAGAACCTATTCAATGGCCCGTTGCGCAAAACGAGCTCAAAACCACGCAGAAACGCCTTTTTGAAAAAGGCGACACAGATCACAGCCATCGCCGCGCTAAGTTGATACCGCTTACCCCGCGTCCGCCAGCATCCAGCGCAGACCAAGCATTTCCGCTATTGCTCAATACAGGGCGTATTCGCGACCAATGGCACACCATGACGCGCACAGGCCTTGCTGCAAGGCTAAACGAGCACATTAGCGAGCCTTTCTTGCAAGTACACCCAAGTGACGCCAACCGCTACAACATTCTCGATGACCAGCTAGTCACCGTGCGCTCAGCAAGGGGCCAAGTGCTTCTTCGTGCCCAGCTGACCGACGATGTGCGCCAAGGCGAAGTGTTTGCTCCCATGCACTGGAGCATTCAGTCGAAAATGGCGCAAGTAGGCCGTCTCATTGCAGGCAATGTTGACCCAGCCTCCAAACAGCCTGAGTTCAAAATTACGCCAGTCATCATTGAGCCTTTTGCCATCAACGCGCATGGCCAATGGCTTTGTGAAGAAGCCCTATTTGAAACGCTCAAGCCGCAGCTCGAAAGCTTCGACTACTTCAGCTACCGCC
>JAXHSS010000114.1:0-4057 GCA_034190675.1 Pseudomonadota bacterium | reverse complement strand
AAGCCACTCGCGCACTTACCTTTAGACATTCAACACGTACAGGGCAGCAATGTCCTGTAACGTGTTGATAACACAAGAGTAATACCGTTTTTTTCATGCCCGCCTAGGATAAGCCGGTAAAAAGTTTGCAAGGGCACTAGCTTGTATCTACGGCAGCTAACGTGCCACAACAGGGCATGACAAAAGCGGAAAATTTTTAAGCTACGTGTGCTGCAGCTAATCATTCGTTTGAGCAGAAATTAATGAGGTTTTGGCGGTTGGCCGCCCAGTGAAATGGATAAGATGAGGTTAGCAGAGCGGATGCGATGGTATGACGAAGCGGTTAGACGTCATGAAGCCGACACTACCAAAAAATAGTGATCCAAGTCCAGCCAAGCAGGCAAATCGCAGTGCTGATTAAAATAAATAAAACTATTAATTCAAACATAGTAAAACTATACCATGAACAACCTAGAATTATAAGTAACCTTAAAAGCGCTCGACAAGCTGACAGCGCCATTGAAAGGCATTCCGCTTTCTGTCAAAGTCGGCACATTGTTTGGTATCGGGCTATAGCTTGCGTTTGACTCGTGAACGTCCTTTTTTGTATTCTTATTAGGTGTCGTTTGATTACGCATGTCAGATTTGAAAGGTTTCGTACCTCCTGCTGGCTTTTCATTCGACACATTTTTTTGCTTACCACAACGTGATCGTAATATAAATTACCATCCGTTTGTTCTCGAACAATAATAGATACTTTCTACTTCACGACCGCCTATCTCCTATCTACACTTTATCAGACTTGTAATTATAGATGGCGATTACATTCTGTCTATTCTTCCCATTTGGCTGGCTTGATTGGTATTTCAAACTTGCAATAACGTCATCTAATTTTGTGGCAACAAGTAACTTGTCTTTACTCAACTTGCCAGAAAATTTGTTCTATACAAAGGTTTTTTTGGTTTGTAAATGAGAGTTTTTACGTTCTTTTGGTATAGCGAGCTCAAGGCCTGTTTGTGCTCTTTTGACACTTGCGCTGGTAACAATCCAGTTACCCATTTCGATGGACATTTGTTATAGTCAGACTATGTTTTTATCAGTTGAAGAACATTTTTCCATTTCGCTCATCATAGCTGCTTGCTTGATGTTGTACTGGTCTGTACCTTTAATTTTGGCGCTCATAATCGTGTGGCCTGCAGTCATTATGGTTGGTATTGCAACCATTTTTATTGATTTCATGATCACAACAACCTACGAAATTTTTCACTAACTTTTCTGTGCTTCTATGGTGCTTTTAGAAAAAAAACCAGCACATGACTGGCTTTGAATTTTTTAGCTTGCGGTAAGACCTCTGTTTCTCACTTAATAAATGCAAATTAAGCATGATTCAAAAATGGCTTAATCTTGTATTAATACTGGTTTAATTTAGATTTTTCACCGCAAAGGTTTGGGTGACTCACTGCCTGTTTAGCACTGAAAGGATGTGTTTCAAGAAGATGTTTTAAGCGATATGACTTGGTAAAGGTTAGGGATTCAATTAAGAATCCCTATAAAGGCCGTCCCACGGGCCTTATCCTTAACAATCTAAATAGAAGTAAAACCTCATTTAGAATTCCATGCTGTCACAATATTACAAATAAATCAAGAGGTAACGAATCCGAAGTTAGGTTATGATGTGAATTGGAAACGTTTTTATGGAGACTGAAATGCTTGAATTAGTCAAAGAAGTCAGAGAGCTAAGAGCAGAAAAAAAAAGGCTAAGAGTTATTAGCATACTTTTTATGCCTACAGGATTGGGGTACTTAATCTATAACAACAAAGTAAGTCAGTGTGAAAAGGACATTGAGGGCATCTATGAGAAAATGGCTAACAACGGCTTTAGATGGAATGATAGAAGCTATCAATCTTTTGTATTAAAGAGAAATGTAGGTATTGCATCAAGTCTGACTCAAGCAGGATTTAACGCTCGGTCGATAAAGACTGAATCAGAAAGACATGAAGGTTATATTGATGCTGGGAATTATTCTCTTGAACTGTCTCGTTATATTACAGATGGGGTGAGCGGGGCTGATGGGGGGTTCTCTGGTTTTTATCCTAAATAGGCATATGGTTTTTGGCAAACATTTGAAGGTCTCACCGGTAGTGTTTGCCATAGAGTATAGCCTGCTTAAAACTGGTGTTAGTGGTAAGACCTCTGTTTCTTACATCGTGGACTCTCGAAGTTCCAGCAGGATCGAGGAATATTTCCCTGCACTCACTAACAATTCAATTATCTGCTTCTTACTCAATAAATGCAAATTAAGCGCTTGCGGGCATTAGTTATTAAGACTTTGTTGCTTTGACTATTAGTCAAGCTTGGTTTACTTGTAACTCTATAGGTTATTTCTGATTGTCTAAGCTGCTGGTGCTGCAGCTAATTTTGGTTTGTAAATGAGAGTTTTTACGTTCTTTAGGTATAGCGAGCTCAAGGCCTGTTTGTGCTCTTTTGACACTTGCGTTGGCAACAATCCAGTTACCCATTTCGATGGACATTTGTTATAGTCAGACTATGTATCTATTATTTGAAGAACACGTCGCCATAGCGCTTATCATTGCAATTGCTTTGATGATCTATGTCTCTATGCCCCTGATTCTAGCCGTCTTCATTGTTTGGCCTACAGCGTTAGCTGTGAGCGTTATAACAACCTTTACCGACTTTATCATCACAACAACCTACGAAATTTTTCACTAACTTTTCTGTGCTTCAATTGCTGAGTTTACCAGCTAAGCAAAAAAGCGTGATTTCATGTTCCTTTCCACTTCTAACGCTTTACCGTAGTGCTTTTCTTTAGTTAAGGACTGTTAATATTGGGGTTAATTTTTCTCAAGGGGTAGGCATGAACGTGGTTTTTGATGGCTGGCCACCCAGTGAAATGGATAAGATGAGGTTAGCAGAGCGGATGCGATGGTATGACGAAGCGGTTAGACGACACGAGGCCGACGACGCTAAATGAACACCATCATTAACCAGCCTAGTATGGCCAAGCAACCGAAAATCAATAAGAAAGTAATCATAACACTATTTTGCCATGAGTAACTTAGAATTAAAAGTAAGCCTAAAAGCGCTAGGCAAGCTGACAGCGTCATGGATAGAGTTTTTGATCTAGAGTTTTAATCCACGCCCCCGAGAGTGGAGCAATGGCAGCAGCGGGCATATAGTTTGTCATCGGCTGAGGCAAATCGCTTGACTCAAGCGTATCTTTGGAGTTACCTTGGGTTTTGTTCTGACTTGAATTTGACGCTTCTGCGGTTGTGTCAAGGCTTTGCAAAGAATTGTCAGAATTAATGCTTCTATTGACGTGGGGACGCAGGCTAGAGTGACTACTTGAGGTTTCTAGGAAACCATCTTTAGAAGCATCTATAACAATATGGTCGTAATACTTGACCCGTCTGTTATCTCTCTCGCAAAAGTTTTAACAGGGCTTGCCTTGCCTTCTATACTTACCGAATCATTTTGATAAATATGGATGGCTTCAATAGTTCCTCTTTCTTTTTTGTCTTTCCTGACCAAATTCTCAAAAGCCACAGTAAACTTTGGCGCTTTTCTCAACGCCTGATCATACGGCGTTGTCCACAGTCGGGCATACTCTGCAAAGCCTCCTGTGAACAAGCCTTTGAAGGCATTCCGCTTTCTGCCAAAGTCGGCACATAGTTTGGCATCGGCTGAGGCAGAGTGCTTGACTAAAGCTTATCTTTGGAGCTATTATTATGAGTTGAAGTTACTCCTCTGTTTCCGTAGCTACTGGATTTTCTCCGTGGTGTCTCAGGGGAGTTCTTTTCTTCAAGCATCATGTGGTCATAGTACCTGCGACCATCTTCATGCTCTCTGATAAAAATAATTCCTGATAAGATCCTGTCATCAATATTAATATTGTCTGTTTTGTAATAATGTATTGCTTTTATATCTGCTCTACCTATTTTGTCACGCTCTGTCTTAATGAGCTTAGAATTTTCGATTAATTCGTTTAACTTAGTGGCTGCAAGGATTTTGTCTTTGCTCATTCCTCCGCTAAATGATTTCTTTACACCTCTGCTACTA
>JAXHSS010000113.1:0-6050 GCA_034190675.1 Pseudomonadota bacterium | reverse complement strand
GCTCCATCATCACATAATGCAGCTCGGCCGTTCGTCTTAAGATCATCTGTTTGCGACTTTCTCGAATTTCCCCGGCTAAAAAATCCTGCCGCTTCAGAAGCAGGCCATCGCAGGCGGTAACGGTTTGAACATGCTCACCGCTAGGGCTTTGGTTGACGTAATTGGATAGCTGCAATACAAATGCCGGCGCAGCAAATAGGCGAGTATTAACCTCTTTATCATCAAACAAGTAATAGCTTCGCACCAAACCGCTCAACAAAAAAAAGCAGTCACCGCGCAAGTCATTCGACTGAAAGATCATCTCACCTTTTTCAAAGTGTACTGGCTGAGTGATCTCAAAAAACTCCTCGATCTCCTCGGCTTCGAACTCCACTACCTGATTTAAAAACGTAACAATGGCTGCTCGCTCAAGCTCATTCACAAACCGCTCCTTTATATTTGGCATCTAGACAAAGCGTCCAATGCGCTTTCATCGACTGCCCTAATTGACTTCTTAACCCAAGATTAAAATACTAGCACAGATTTTTTAGCAACTTAATGCAGAGTTTACACTCGACAGTTTATACTGTGTGCTCCGTATTAATTGATTACTCGCAACCTAGGAGCCACCATGTCTGATGCCCTCAAACAAAAAGCCGCCGAAGCCGCACTCTCATTTGTAACCAACGGCACACGTCTCGGCGTAGGAACCGGTTCAACCGTTAAGTTTTTTATTGATGCATTGGCAGCTGCTAAAGTCGAGCTTGATGTGATCGTCTCCAGCAGTGAGCAAAGCACTAAACACCTAGAGTCATTGGGCTTCACCGTCACCCCATTAAATCAAGCAGGCAATCTTGACTTATATGTGGACGGAGCTGATGAGATCAACGAGCGCCTAGAGATGATTAAAGGCGGCGGTGGCGCCTTAACGCGTGAAAAGATCATTGCGGGCGCCTCGGATCGCTTTGTTTGCATTGTGGACTCTAGCAAGAAGGTCAAGCAACTGGGCAAATTCCCGTTACCCATTGAAGTCATTCCTATGGCGCGTAGCTTTGTTGCTCGCAAGATTATCGGGCTCGGCGGACAGCCAGAATATCGTGAAGGTGTGATCACGGACAACGGCAATGAAATCCTAGACGTATATAACCTCGATATTGCTGTCGCTGCTCAGCTTGAAGAAAAGCTTAATCAAATCCCTGGCGTTGTGACCAACGGGCTTTTTGCCCTTCGCCCTGCAGATGTTGCTCTGGTCGCGCATGATGGTCAGGTCATTACCCACACCCGCTAGAGCCAGCTAAACCTTTACCTCCATGCTCAAAGACTATATCACGCCAGAGGGCTATGCCAAATTAGAAAGCGAACTCAAATACCTATGGAAAGTGAAACGCCCTGAAATCGCCGAAAAAGTGAAAGAGGCTGCCGCCATGGGCGACCGCTCTGAAAACGCCGAATATATCTATGGTAAAAAGCAGCTGCGTGAAACTGATCGGCGTACTCGCTATTTGAATAAGCGACTAGAGCACCTAAATGTTGTCCAAGACAAACCCGACAATCGTGAACAAGTGTTTTTTGGTGCTCGCATCACCGTAGAAGACGAACAGGAGAAAACCTTTACTTACCGCATTGTAGGCAGTGATGAAATTGGCGACTGCAAAGAAAACATCAGCTTCAAATCGCCCTTCGCCAAGGCAATATTAGGCAAGCATCTCGACGATGAGTTTAGCTTTATGCTCGGTGACAAACGCCAAAGCTTCCTGATCATTAAGGTTGATTATGACGGATAATAGCGCCGCTCTTTGGTCGTTTGCCTGTCAGTTTTATGCTCAAGGCCATAATGCGCAACGTTTAATCCAGCTCCAAGACCGTCAGGGTATCAATATTAACGAATTGCTCTATGTCCTGTGGTTAAAAAACCAAGGAATAAGCCCAACACCTCAACATATCCGCAATCAACAAGCTCGTTGTGCTTTAATCAAAAAGCGCATTATTCAGCATCGCCAACAGCGTCGACAGCATAAGGGAAAACTCGGCTACGCCTGGCTCAAACGCCAAGAGCTAAAGCTGGAAAAGCAGCACCTACACTTGCTTAGCTTGGCCGCACCCAACTAAAGCCCTAACCTCACTTTCATTCACCTGCGGAGGGTTTGAACTCAAGCCTATTGATACCAAGTAATATCCACCAGCTTTGCTGAAGATGGGAGGTTCTTGATGGGCGCCCCATTAATTTCATAGCCAGTGAATTGCCTTTTAAGCTGATGCGTTCTTTTTTGCAAAGGAGTGGTCCAATTGAGTGATAGCTTACCAGGTGTTCGATCAAAATAAACGGGCCCAGAAATCAAGCTATCCGTTGTCGTATCGATCGAAAACTCAACATTCATCTCGATAACGTCCCCAAGGCATTGCGGTTGAGCTGCCACGACTAGCTCCGTTTCTGTTGCCCAGTTTAATGCATAAGGCAATATGTAGCAGCTGAGATAGGCTGTTGGGTTACCATTAGAGGCAAAGTCTTTAAGCGCGTCGTCATCATAGGTTTTGGTCACATTTGAGGCACCAAAACGAATGAGTTCGATCTTTCCTCTGTTATCAGAAAACTTGCTACCAAAGAAAACTTGGGCAACGGCATAATCAATTTGCGAGCGACTTTCAGGCTGAAGGCTAATCGCCTCAATTCGAGTTGAACGGCCATAACTGACCAAGCAACGTGGGGATGATAAAGTCGCCTCAGGCGCTTTGGGCGGATTAGGCGCCCCAACAAGGCCCGTGCATAAGGTCTGACCATCTTGATAGACCATTCGACCCAAATTGCTGGCAGTAAAATTTTCGCAGGCGACTACGCTTGAGCAAGCCAAGCCTACAACAAGGTAATTGCTCATATTTATTCCTTTAAATATTCCGTTGGTTTTCAGCGCTACTCTTTTACCGCCAAACTGTCAATTTTATGTTTGCATTTAAACCAGCTCAGCGCATCAACCTTAAAGCGCTGTTTGAGACAGCTGATACAGCAAAAAGACCACCAATATACCCAATACGCCACTCAACGACTTCCAAAATAAAACAGGGTTACGGATCAACAAAGGCTCGCCTGATGGCGAATCATGATTTTGCGGATCAAGATCGACGTGTAACTCAGATGGAGTTTGGTAGCGCGCTCGAGAAGGAATACTAAACGCATGCTCAAAGACATCCGTTAACCACGCAGGCAGCTCGGGCCGAATGGTGTGAGGCGGTTTAAACTTAAGCTCAGTTTTCGCTGTGGCGATTTTTTGGCCTGAGAAAGGCGTTTTCTTGGTGAGCATTTCATACGCAATTACGGCGAGAGAAAATACATCCGAAAAAATCCCGCGCGGCTCGTCACGATAATATTCAGGTGCAGTGTAATCCAGAGCGCCAGGGGGGGAGCTCTCGGTCTCTTTGAACACCAAGGAGCCGACTGAGCCAAGATCAATAAGCTTCACCTCACCCGAATCCGCTAACACAATATTGTCAGGCTTTAAGTCTTGATGCAGCAAATGTGCTCGATGAAGCACTCTAAGCGCTACCACAATTTTACCAATGATTTCTCGGGTGACACTTAAGGACAGCGGCGCATTTTTATCGATATATTCGCGTAAGGTTTGGCCCTCAACAAACTCCGTGACATGATAAATGTACCGGCTGTCCAAAAGCTTTGGATAAAAGCGTAAAATACTCACATGCTGAAGACTTAGGCCTATTTTTTCCTCTTTATAGAAGCGGCGAATATAAAGCGGATCATCATTAAAATATTCAGACGGTGTTTTTATCACTCGCTGCGCACCTGTCTCCGTATCCTCTGCTAAATACACTTGGCTTCGAGGGCTCGCATGCAATGTTTTTTTAATTAAGAAATTATCTAAACGATCTCCTTCAGACAGTTCCGGCGGGAAATGTTTTTCGCTTCTTTGCAAAAAATTACTCGAGACAGCGCCCTCGGTTAGACTGGGAATCTGAACTACAATGCAGCTTAAGTTGTCTCTACTGCCATTTTCCAAAGCCGCATCACATATCGCTTCTGCAATACGACAGGTTTTCTCAGACTGTGTGGAGCCCTCGCCCGAGGCTTGTTCAAGTAAAAGCTTTAACTCAGGCTCTTCAATATGCTCATAGACCCCATCCGTCGCGATTAAGTAGGTCTCGCCTTCAACTAGGGCGCGTTGACTGTAATCAACTCTAAGGCGTTCATGTGCACCTAAGGCCGACGCCAAAGCCCCTTTATAGAAACCACGTCGATGACTATGATCGCGAGTGAGGCATTCTAGCTGCCCTTGATAAAGACGGTAAACACGACTATCGCCGACATTAACGATATGTGCTCGATTTTGCTCAAATAACAGGCCAGAAAATGTTGATAACAACGCTGGTTGTCGCTCATAGCTTTCGGTGAAGTACAGCACATTATTCACTTCTTCCAACGCTTTTGATAAACAGGTTTCAAGTAAGGGCGTTGCCGCTTCACTACTGTTTATGATGTGGGTAAAGCGCTGCCAGAACGTATCAGCGGCTAGGTGGCTGGCCCGTTGAGGAGATTTACATGAACTGACCCCATCGGCGACAAAGGCCAAAGAAAACGGCGCGCCTTTTGAAACACTGGCCGCGTTTACGTTCTGATCGGGTGAATTAGGGGGAACAAGTGTAGGTAGATAACCTGATGCCATTAAAACAGCATCTTGATTTTCATGCTTGCGCCCTTCAAGGGTGCATGCCCCATAAGTGAACAAAATGACACCTCAGAATTGGACAAGGTGTTAATCAATATAATGAGCCCGATTTCAAGAATCAACTGCACTCAAAAAAGGATCGACAAGAAAATAAGATAAAAGAAAAAGCCTGCCAGTTGTTGGCAGGCTTTGATCGCGTAAGATTAAGAAACCTTGATTTCTGACAGCGTGCCATCAGGGTTAACTTCAACAATCGTGCCGCTCGGCTCTTCAAGCAAGAACAACGCAATAAAGCCTAAAACCGCCGTGGCAGCAATCACTAAGAAGAAGATTTCATAAGACACCATCGATAAAACCGTGAGATAAACAACAGCGCCCACATTACCGTAAGCGCCCGTCATACCAGCGATTTGACCTGTCAGGCGACGTTTGATCAATGGAACTACGGCAAAAACCGCGCCTTCACCTGCCTGTACAAAGAATGAGCACAACATAGCCACCGCCACCGCGGCAACAATTGGCCAGCTTGAGTCAATGATCGACATTAAGAAATAACCTACCGCCAAGCCTGCTGTCAGAATCAGTAGCGTTTTCTTACGTCCGAACTTATCACTGATTAAGCCTCCGCCTGGTCGAGACATTAGGTTCATAAACGCATATGAAGAAGCAACCAAACCTGCCATCACTGGGGTTAGATCAAAGGTTTCTAAGAAAAATAGGGGCAGCATAGACACAACCGCAAGCTCTGATCCAAATGTTGCAAAATACAAAATATTAAGAATAGCTACCTGCTTAAACTGATATTGATGCACCTCAGGAACGGGCGTTTTAAAGATCTCTTTATTCACGCTATAAGCGGAATACACGTCATAAACCAATAAAACAGCTAAGCCGACATAAATAAAATTAACCACCGTTTCGCTTAACAACGAAACGCCAGCCGGAGACAGTTTCCAAGCCAGTAGCGCCAATGCAAAGTACATAGGTAATTTCATGATGAGCATCAACACGAAATCCGACTTACTAGTGACTTCCATGCCGCCAGTTTTTTTCGGTTTGAAATAGGTTGCGCCCTTAGGGGTGTTACGCACCGTTGCATAAAAGATGAAGCTGTAAACTAGTGCAATCACACCTGATAGCGCACAAGCATAGCGCCATCCCTCGTCACCACCAAATGCCGTTGCCGCCCATACCGCAATAATAGGCAATAGCATAGCACCCGCAGCCGAACCAAAATTACCCCAGCCGCCATAGATCCCTTCAGCCGTGCCAAGTTCCTTTGCAGGGAACCAGTCACTAACCAGACGAATACCAACAACAAAACCTGCGCCAACAAAGCCCAAAGCAAATCGAGAGGCAGCCAACACTTCGTACGATTGAGCAAACGCAAACGTA
>JAXHSS010000112.1:0-6080 GCA_034190675.1 Pseudomonadota bacterium | reverse complement strand
GCGACTTTGATTTGACGACTGAAATCCAAAATTGAGGTGAAATCTTTGCTCATGCTAGCGTAGTGCGGCTTAAAACTTGTTAGAATATCGGTTTTTATTCGTTGTTGCTATTTGCTCTATGGACTATTTGCCGATTTTTGCTCAATTAAAATGCCGCTCATGTTTGTTAGTAGGCGGTGGTGATGTAGCATTACGTAAAGCGCGCGCTTTGTCGAACGTGGGCGCTGTTATTCATTTGGTCGCGCTTGAGGTTTTGCCAGAGTTAAAGCAGCTGGTCGAGCAAGGTGGTGGATCTGTTGAGCAGCGAGCCTTCAAACCTGAAGACATGGCTGATGTCTTTTTAGTCATTGCAGCGACTAATGACCGCGACTTGCATCAATATATGGCTGATTTGGCTCAGGCCCAGCAGCGCTTGATTAATGTTGTGGATCAGCCCGAGCTGTGTAGTTTTATCTTTCCTGCCATTATTGACCGCTCACCACTGATTATTGCGGCCGCCACTGGAGGCAATGCACCAGTGTTGTCGCGTTTAATTCGCACGGAATTAGAGCAGCGTTTTCCTGCCCGTTATGGCGACTTAGCCCGCTGGTCAGGTGAATGGCGAGAAGGCATGAAATCGGCATTTCCTGAAATGATGGATCGCAGACGCGCTTGGGAAGAAATTATCCAAGGCCCGATTGCTGAACAAGTGCTACAAGGAAAGCCAGATAAAGCCAATCTGATGATGAACACGCTACTGGCCGAAGGAAAAACCAGCCAAGGTGAGGTGTATCTTGTAGGCGCAGGGCCGGGTGATCCTGACTTATTAACCTTTAAGGCGCTACGCTTGATGCAACAGTCGGAAGTGGTGCTGTATGACCGCTTGGTGGCGCCAGAGATCGTGGCGATGTGTCGCCGAGATGCGGATTATGTTTATGTTGGTAAAAAGCGCGATAAACACACTTTGCCACAGGAAGAGATTAACGAGCTGCTGGTTTATTATGCCAAAAAAGGTTTGCGTGTTTGTCGTCTAAAAGGTGGTGACCCCTTTGTTTTCGGGCGAGGCGGCGAGGAGATTGACTTGCTTAGCGACCATCAAATTCCGTTTCAGGTGGTTCCGGGCATTACCGCTGCTACTGGTTGCTCAAGCTATTCGGGCATTCCGCTCACGCATCGTGATTATGCGCACTCGGTTCGTTTTATTACTGGGCATTTAAAGGCGGATGAATTACCGATGGATTACAAAAAGCTCATTGTTCCAAAGGAGACTTTAGTCTTTTATATGGCTCTGGCTTATCTTGAGGAAGTCATTGGGCGTTTGTTGGAAGCAGGATTAAACCCGCAGATGCCAGTTGCATTAATTGAAAAAGGAACGAAACCTGAGCAGCGAGTTCTTGTCTCATCTGCTGAGCAGGTTGTAAAAGATGTGCAAGAGTCTGGTTTGAAGCCACCCGCTATTTTGATTATCGGGGAGGTAGTGAGCCTACACGAAAAATTACAGTGGAGATAATATCGTGTTCGGAATGAGTCGTATTACAAAAAGGTGTTTTCTACTCCTGGCAACAGGGCTCATGATGTTAATACCTGTGCATGCGCAGCTCACCCCGAATGAGATAATATTCAAACAAAATCTTGAGAAGTTTTTTAAAGACTTTTTACTAAAGCCTGAGGGCTTGATTCTTAACCAAGACGCCATGCCTTATGCTGAAAAAAAGCATATCCAAGCCATTTATAAAGCCTTTGGCTTAGATGAGCACACCTTTATTCAGCCGATCGTAACGCCAGTGAGTCGGTTATCTGAGGCAAGAGACATGCCACTGAGCTCGCTGTCATTAATGGCTGAGCGAGCTGGCCGATTGATTCCAATTCCGTTTCAGTTCGATGAATTTGATGATCAAAAATTTGTGTATCTCCCTGAGGTAAGTGAAGATTTAGGCCGAAAACCTGATGGCATTCCGGGTAAGTTGGATGGCTCTGATGAGCTTGTTTTTATGTTTCGGGATGCGGGTAAACCGTGGACAGAAGAGCAAATTTCGTCCATGAAGGTCGTTCAGTCGATCGAAGTTAACATGCTGGGTGCTGAGCCTCGCTGGGTGTATCTGGTAAAGGGTCAGAAAAAACGCAGCATGGCCGATTATATCAATATCGATTTAGATAAAGGCCTTGTCTTGAGTACGGTCTATAAGGCCAAAGTTGATCCTGATAATTTCCTTGATATTCAATATGTTAAGCCGTTAGCTGGGCCGAATTATGGGAAAAATGCGATGAAGGATTTTCGCATTGAAGTCAGCGCAGGGGTTTTTTCAGAGAGCCTGCGTGTGACGCTAGACAATAAGTCAAATATTCGAGCTGAGCCCATTGCGGTCAAAATTGGCCCGATCCGAGACTTGGTGGTTGTTGATATGGCTATCCGTAATTTAGGTATTAGTTTGTTTAAAGTCCCTGCGCAGTTAGTGTTTTATGAACAGGTTATCGAGCCCTTTTTAGCAGTTAATTTCAATAGCTTGGGCTGGGCAGATAAACTAATTTTTGCGGTAAAACGCCCTGAAATGTCCTTTGCCTTTGACCTGCAATACGTTAAGGGCGGCACGTTATCTTTTCCACCTATTTATCGACAACAGCCCGCCTATTTTGATGGCAAGTTAAGCCAGACAGAGCGCGATATTCGCAATATTCGACACCCTGAGCATTGGGTTTGGATTGATGGCGATGCGTTGTGGCAAGTGTTTTTTGCGCTGCCTATCGAGTATGACGGTGTGGTTGAACAAGTGCTCAGTGATATAGACATGGCGGTGTTGTATGACGAGCAAGTAATCGATGAGCGCGTCACCATTACCGCTGGAGCAAAGTTCATTGGGTTTCCTGAGTTATTGCTCAACTTCCTCAGCGTACTGGGCTCATTGGATTTAGATGATGGCGACCCGTTGGGTAAGATCACCTGGGAAATTGTCGAAAACGGTAATACTGAAGAGATGCAGGCATTAACGGCGGTTATTAAACGTCATTTGCTCGCGCTTAAAGAGCAAGGGGTTTTTACCACACCACAGGAAATGCTGGAGCAAGTGGATAGTGAGTTGGGCTTAATCCAGTTTTCTGGTTTTGATCGTGAGCTCATTTATAGCGCAGCTAAAGCTGGACTGGTGCCCTTAGACTCGCTCGAAAACTTTGATCTGTACGAAGCTTTTAAAGAGGCAAGGCGCTACCTAGAGTCGAAAGGCTATGATGAATACCACTTCCCATTTTTGGGTGTTTCTTTGACGGCCTTTATGCCTAGCGGTTTGCCAAATAATGACCCAGATGCATTTTATAAAAACATTCGCGCACCTTATAAAATCCGCGTAAATTAACCATCAATACTAAAAAAATAGGCTATACTAGCCGTTTTAATGGTTTGAGGTATCAGTGAGTCAGTTTGATTCGGATCGACGCGTGCTTTCAGGCATGCGACCAACGGGTAATCTTCATCTTGGGCATTACCACGGCGTATTGAAAAATTGGGTTAAATTGCAGCATGAATACGAATGTTTTTTCTTCGTAGCCGACTGGCATGCATTAACCACTCACTATGATCGAACGGAAAGCCTAGCGCAACATACTCGCGATCTCGTTATTGACTGGTTGGCAGCGGGAGTTGAGCCAGGCTCCGCTAAGGTGTTTGTTCAGTCGCATGTTCCTGAACATGCTGAGCTGCATTTACTGCTGTCGATGATTACACCTCTAAGCTGGCTTGAACGTGTGCCCACCTACAAAGACCAGCAAGAAAACCTGAAAGAAAAAGACTTATCGACCTACGGCTTCTTGGGTTATCCACTGCTACAAAGTGCCGATATTTTATTGTATCGCGCAGGTCTTGTTCCCGTAGGGGCGGATCAAGTGGCGCATGTGGAGATCACGCGTGAAGTGGCACGTCGCTTTAATTTTGTTTTTGGTCGAGAGCTAGGTTTTGAAGAGCTGGTTGAGCAGGCGCTGAAGCGTATGGGCAAGAAAGCCGCCAAGGTGTTTGCCAAAAACAAGAAAATGTACCAAGAAACAGGCACGATTGAAGCGCTTGAAATCGCGCAGGCTTTGGTGCGCGAGCAAGCCAATTTGAACGGTGATGACCGAGAGCGCCTACTGGGTGATTTAGAAGGCACGGGCAAAATGATTTTGCCAGAGCCGAAAGCGCTTTTGACTGAAGCGGCTAAAATGCCAGGTCTTGATGGCCGAAAAATGTCGAAATCTTACGGTAATACCATCAGCTTGCGTGATGCCCCAGACGAGGTGGAGCAAAAGATCCGTCGTATGCCAACAGATCCAGCGCGTATTCGTTTGACCGATGCAGGTAACCCTGAGAACTGTCCCGTTTGGGAATACCATAAAATCTACACCGATGAAGACACTCATGCTTGGGTTCAAGAGGGCTGTCGCTCAGCGTCGATTGGATGTGTGGATTGTAAAATGCGCGTCAGTGAGCAAGTCATTAAAGAGCTCAAGCCAATTCAAGAGCGTGCACAGTATTACATGGAGCGCCCTGATGTGGTCAATAACCTGCTTGATGAAGGCAGTGAGGCTGCACGTGAGGAAGCTCAAGAGACGCTTGAACTGGTGCGTGATGCGATCGGTTTGATTGGTTAACGATGGATGCAGTTGCCCCTACTTCAGCACGACTATACGGCGAGTCTCTAGGGCAACTGCCGAAAGATCTTTATATCCCGCCTGAGGCACTTGAGATCATTTTAGAGGCTTTTGAAGGGCCTTTAGATTTACTGCTTTATCTGATTCGTAAGCAAAATATCGATATTTTGGATATTCCCATTGTTGAGATCACTCAGCAATATATGGGTTATATCGAGCTAATGGATACACTCGATTTGGATTTAGCCGCGGAATATCTTGTTATGGCGGCGGTGTTGGGTGAGATTAAGTCGCGAATGCTGCTACCGCGATCAGACGATGAGCTTGATGATGAGCTAGACCCAAGAGCGGAGCTGGTTCGACGTTTGCAGCAGTACGAGGTGTTTCGAAAAGCGGCGTTTGATTTGGATGAATTACCCCGTGATCAGCGGGATGTCATCAGTTTTCAGATGCACTTATCTGAAGTTAGCCATGAGCCAAAGTTTCCTGAGGTGGAGCTGACCGATTTAATGCTGGCGTTTGCTGGCTTATTGCGCCGAGAAGATCAACATGTTGAGCATCAAGTTTCGGCTGAGCAACTATCAGTTAATGAAAAGATGAGCTATCTTTTGGATCAGATACCGACCCAAGGGCGTATCGAGTTGATGAACTTGATCATACCTGAGGAAGGTCGTTTGGGGGTTGTCGTCACGTTTATGGCCACGCTTGAGCTGGTGAGAAAGCAAATCCTGCTGTGGGTTCAAACCGAGCTGTTTGCGCCGATCTATCTTAAAAAGCGCGTGATGGATCCTGTTTTGGAGGTGCAAGAAGATGGCGAATGAGTGGCTAACTCAGGTATTAGAAGCGGCAATTTTAGCGCATGGCCCGATTTCCAGACAGCGGCTGTATGAATTGCTTGAGCCTGAAAAAATTGACCGCAAAGGCTTTAATGAGGCTATGGCGGCGCTACAAGAGCGTGATCATGCGGTATATGAGCTCAAAGAGGTGGCTTCTGGGTTTCGTTTTCAGGTGAAAACGCAGTTGGCGAAATATATTCAGTCATTGGCTGAGACCCGTCCGCCTAAATATTCTCGCGCCTTGTTAGAGACATTGGTATTAATTGCTTATCGCCAACCAATCACGCGCTCTGAAATTGAAGATGTGCGCGGTGTTGCGGTGAGCAGCCAAATTATTAAGGCGCTTCAGGAGCGAGATTGGGTTAAAGTGATTGGGCATAAAGATGTGCCAGGGCGTCCGGCGTTGTATGCGACGACAAAGCCATTTCTGGACTATTTTCAGCTCGGCTCGCTGCAAGAGCTGCCAACCCTGGCAGAAATTCGATCCTTAGAGCAGATTAATAGTGAGCTAGATTTAAATTATGCGCGTGAAGAGCAGCAAAGTGAGCGCGCTGTAGTGGTAAAACCAACCTTTGATTCTGAGGTGGATGTGACGGATGAATATCAAGCAGTGGATGCAATTTTGAACACGATTGAGCAACAAAATGAAAA
>JAXHSS010000111.1:1400-6170 GCA_034190675.1 Pseudomonadota bacterium | reverse complement strand
GAACATACTTTGGTCAATGCTGCTGTTAGCGTCGTTTTACCGTGGTCAACGTGACCAATTGTGCCGACGTTTACGTGCGGTTTACTACGATCAAATTTTTCCTTTGACATAAAATACCTCTTTGTTGAACACTCAACAGTTTCATTAATCACCAGACTGGAGCTCATAACCGGACTTGAACCGGTGACCTCTTCCTTACCAAGGAAGTGCTCTACCGCCTGAGCTATATGAGCGCTTTTATTGGAGCGGGTAGCGGGAATCGAACCCGCGTCATCAGCTTGGAAGGCTGAGGTTCTACCATTAAACTATACCCGCAAAACCCACTCAGATTTCTTACTATAAATGGTGGAGGGGGACGGATTCGAACCATCGAAGCTTTCGCGTCAGATTTACAGTCTGATCCCTTTGGCCGCTCGGGAACCCCTCCTAAACCGTTTGTTTGTGGAGCTGGCGATAGGAGTCGAACCTACGACCTACTGATTACAAGTCAGTTGCTCTACCAACTGAGCTACGCCAGCACATACAAACAGGTGGGCGATTTTACGGAATAACATTTCATCCTTCAATAGTTATTCCAAAAAAAACGCTATTTATTTTGGCTTTTCTGCATTCAGCCAAATTTTCATTCCACGCAAAACCAAGTCATGCGCCCAAATAACAGAGTGCCGAGACCAAAGATCCAGATAAAATTTTGCACCGCCACCCGTGATTATCACAGATTGTGACCCCTCATCTAGCCAGCTTTTCAAGCCGCCGCGAATGAGCGTTTCAACACCAGACGTAACTGCCTGCTGTGTATTGATGCCAAATTCCATCCTTGTTTCCTCATTCTTTTCAGACAATGAGATCTTACCCGTCTCTTGACCCAGCGCATTCTGCATCATTTGCCAGCCAGGCGCAATACGACTTCCTCGATGTTTCCCATTTATGTCAATTCGATCCATGGTGATGGCCGTACCCAGACTAATCAGATCCACGCCCATAGGGTAGATTTCTCTTGCAGCTATTAATGCAAGCCAACGATCAACACCCATTTGGCTTGAGTCTTGATAAGCATTAACCAACCCTTTAAAGACAGACTCACTATGCAGCTCTACCAGATTTAAAGACGGCTTGTTTAGCGCCTCAAGGCGCTCTGCCAATGCTGTGCGCCATTGCGATTTTGCAACCGATGCTAACACGACTTGATCAGCATTAGGCCAATCAAATGAATCAATCGCTTGGTTTTCGACTTCGCCTTGGTCGATCCGTTGATCACCCTCCCACAGATGATACTTAGTGGCTGTATTGCCTTGATCAATCAACAAATCCAATTTCATGACTCTGAATATGAAATAATAGAGCCAGCATAACAGACACGCATTACACCTTGTTCATCCATGATTCTCAAACCACCGCGATCATCCACACCCTGAGCCTGCCCAATCAATTGAATCTTGCCGCTCTCAGTATGGACCTTTTTCGCCCACAGCGCATCATACTGTTGCCACAATGGACGAAATCGAGAGAACCCATAGCGCACATACTGCGCTTTGGTTTCTTCAAGGGTCTCAATCAGGCGATGAATCATGCGATTTCTCCCCGCCTCATAGCCCAGCTGTTTAAGATCCGCCACAGGCTGGCTGATTGAGGATCGGTCGCGCAGATGAAAGTTAATACCGATACCAATGATCGCTTCTGTTGAGCCCATCAAATCGCCTTCAAGCTCAATCAGAACACCGGCTATTTTTTGGCCATCCACTAAAATATCATTGGGCCATTTGACCTGAATTCCACCCAGTCCTTCCCGCTCCATTGTGCGAGCGATGGCCAGACCAATCACCAAGCTTAAACCATGGGCCTGCAAGATCCCCTGATCTAGGCGCCATTTTGTTGATAGATAAATATTGCTTGCAAAGGGGGAGTACCAAGGACGCATATGACGTCCTCGACCATTTTGCTGATGCTCAGCGATCACATAGACGGGTTTGTCGGTTTGCAGCTTTCGAACAACGTCATTAGTTGAGCCAACAGAGCGTTCTAGCACCAGCTGCACATCATGACGCAAGTCGCCCGTGATTTGCTCTGGGCAAAGCAAGTCGAGCCCATCAGGGATGCGATAACCCTTGCCTCGCACTGATTCCAGCTCCAGCCCCCAGTCTTTCAAGCGCTGAATTTGCTTCCAGACAGCAACACGCGAAATCTTTAAATGATCGGCAATCGCTTGCCCTGAATGAAACTCGCCATCGCTCAGCAGTTGCTCAACCGGGGTATAAATCACGCGAAACTACGGCAGAGAAGGATAGCCTTGATCGCGATGCTTAGTCACCACGCTCACAGCATCATGGGCATGCAGACTTTCCAAGTGATTCACGCGAACCCAAAAATCAGCCAGCTGAGCTTCGGCATCTAAAGCCGACTTAATGCGTCGCGCAGAATCTTCACAAAACATTAAGTTCTGACCGTTTAGTAGTGCAAATGCCTGCTCGTCCTCACGTTTCACCGCCGTCTGTACAGGCGTTTTCAAAACCGACTCTACGGCATCAATCAGTGCAGAAAAGGGCAAGCCGCCTTCAGAGCTCTCTGAAAGCTTTGCTTTAATTTGTGCGATACTACGCTGACTATGAGGTGTTGCCACAATACCTTGCTTACTGCCTAGCCACTCAACTACTGAACCAAAGTCCAGCGCTTGTGCTTGGTCAAAGTCATTCTCAAACTGCTCTTGAATCAACTGCCTTGCCAGCGCAGCTGAACAAGGACAGGTTGACGAATAAGGGACATCCACCTGCAGCTCAACCTCGAAGGTTTCGCCTCGCTGAATTGCAACCACTTTACATGGGTAGGCTTTCCAACCTGAATTATCACTTTTTAGTGCGTCGCGCTTTAGAGACAAGTCAAACTGAAAACTAATGTACGCGCTCTCGCTTAAGCCCTCGTGAGTGCTCAAAAAACGCTCCGTTGCTTGTTTAAGCGTTGCAAAGGAAATCGCGCCTTGTTCAAACACATCTTCAACAGCAAGAAATAAGCGAGACATGTGGATCCCCTTAGCATTTGCATCATCCAGACTCACATAAGTATCAACAAATGTGCTGGCAGCAATGACGCCTTGCTGGCTATCCTTAACACGCGTAGGAAGATGAATATTGCTCATTCCCACCCAGTCTAAGGTGGATTTATACGGTGATTGAGCGGAGTTCGTAACGTCCGGCATCACATGCATTTCTTTGCCTGACATGTGTTCTCTCAAAAATTAGGGCGAGTTAGTTTAACGGAAAAAAGCGGCGGATGCACATTTGCAACCGCCGTTTGAATCATAGTCAATTATTGTGACTGTAGAGTGAAGAAGATTTGTAGTTGCTCAAGGCTCGCTTCTGGCTGCTTAAGCTCCTGCTTAACGCGGGCTAGCTCAAAGGCCGCTTCCGCTTCGCCTAAGCCAATCGCCTGCTCGTAGTATTGCTCAGCCAGGTTCGTATCACCTGCTCGCTCAGCCACGCGACCAGCAGAAAGATACAGAGCCCCTGATACTGGTTTTTGCTCAATCCACTGATACACCTGATCCAGCTGCTTTTGCGGCTGTGACTCAACCAAGCCATAAGCATAAACCAGCGCATCATCCCAGTTCGCTTTTAACGCCTCGGTGATCTCGCCATAAGCCGTTTCATTGTCTTTAAGCCCCGCTAACAGCAAAGCATAATGGCTAATCACCACAGGCTCTGTTTTGACACGCCCTGGCGCAGTACCCCAAGCATGATGTAATTGATGCACAGCCTCCGCACCTGCTGCATTTTCGGCGATATGATCAAGATAATTCATCCATACATCCGCCTCAATTTCAGCAAACTCTGGACTAACTTCTTTGCGCTCAGCCATGAGTTTCGCAAGCTGCGGCCATTTACCAAGTCGCTCATACACCCATTCCAACTGGCTCGACAACAAGCCCTTCATGGTTTTCGACTTCAAGCCCTCAAGCTGTGATAAGGCCTGCGTATAATGCCCGCGCGCCACTAAATGCGTAGCATGTTCATACTTAGCCAAATTAATAAAATCTTCATCATCAGCTGCCTCTTCCAATAGAGCATCCGCCTGATAGTGATCACCGCCAGCCTCAGCGGCATCAGACGCTAGTGAATACACTAGTGAAGGAATCTCAGCCTTTGCTGCTGCTTTTTGAAGCAATTTATGCGCCTTAGCACTGTTACCATTGTTTAAAGCTAGCAGGCCTTTTTTAATGTTTTCACGAACCGTCACTTGGCGACGTTTTTGCAACCAACGACGAATCGGCACACCCAAGAGCACCATCAGCACCCACTTGAGCACGTAAAGCAGTAAGAAAGCGACCAAAACACAAAGCAATAAGGCCACTAGGTTCATCTCAACCACGGTTTGCTGCCAATTAATTAAGACATAGCCTTTATCTTCAATAAACAAAACAGCAAGGGCCGACACAACCAAAAGAAAAGCGACCAGAATCCAGCCAAAATATTTCATTGTTTTCATGCTTGTCTCCGCTTACTCAGCCGACAAAGCTGAAATCGAGGCAACGATTTCGCTCAAATCCACTTTTTTAGGCCAAAGCTCTTGGCTCTGCAAACCTTGTAATGATTCCACAACTGATTGCACAGTCGGGTTATCTGCCGAAAAGTTCTGCTCCAAAACAGCCGCTGATTCTGCCACGCTTGAGGCAAAAATCGCCGGCTGTTTCTGCATTAATGCAAGCTTTGCCTGAGCAACCGTTAAGGCAAAATGTTGCTTGATCAAAAACTCATCTTCTGCCGTGCGTAGTGGCTGAAT
>JAXHSS010000111.1:0-1300 GCA_034190675.1 Pseudomonadota bacterium | reverse complement strand
ACTGAAAATCAACCGGGCGAGCAATAAAGAGATACGCCAGACCCGCGATAATGAGCATAATAAGCAAAAAGAAAAGCTTGCCGACAACTCCGCGTTTCACTTTAGGGTTTTCTGGTTTTGCGATAGGTTGTTCTGTCACGGACTCCTCCTGTGATGAAATAGTAGATCAAATATCAACGTCTATAAGCACTGAAAAAGTGCCAGCGTTGTTCAGTTTTGCTGTGTTTGCAGGCGTTGCAAAATATGTTCAGGTATCGGCATCGACAACACTTCAACTTGCCGAAACCCGTGACGCCTTGCCATTGCTTCCAGTCTAGGGCTAAGCACCCAAACCGAGCAAACTTCTCGCAACATAGCCGTGCTAAAGCGTACCAGATTATCCAACGCCGCTCCACTGGTGAGCAATAGCCAAATGTTATTTTTTGCGTTATGTGCCTGCCAAAGAGGCCGAAAATCCAAGCTTTCAGTGGGAAGTCGCTGATAGCAGCAAAGCTCATGCACATCTGCGCCCAAGGCCAGCAGCCCTTCTCTAAGATGTGTTCGCCCACCTAAGCCTTTCACCAGCAATACACGCTTGCCTTGCCAGCTCATTTCCCGTTGCTTCAAGAACTCAAGCAAATGCTCACTATCAAACTGATGCGCGAAACTCGATTCGACACCTTCATCCATCAGCGCCTGGGCTGTGGCTTGACCAATTGCAAACATGGGTGATGTTCGCGCCGCCTCATCCAAGCAAGACAGACCATAACGCACAGAGCGCTTGCTGATAAAGATCACCGCATCAATGAACGACTTATGCATTATCCAGCTTTGCATCGTAGCAAGCTGTTCGGCTTGGGCTTTTGGTTCCAACGCTTGGCAGGTTAATAGCGGTAAAGCCATCGCTTTTATTTGGTGCTTGGCCAGCCAATTGACGAGCTGACTCGCCTCAGGCTCTGGCCTCGTCACCACCACTAGGTCATTCATGTTGCTCGAAACTAGCCAACAATTGCGCCGCGCCCTCGGCTAGCAAAATATCCGCCACCTGATCGCCTAGTTCCAGCGGATCATGCTCTGCACCCTGAGCTTTGGCTGTAATCACATGCTGGCCTTGCAAATCAGCGACTTGAGCCGACAAGATCATCTGCCCAGAATCACACAGCGCAAAAACCGCAATGGGCGAATGACAACCACCACCTAAGCGCAAACTCACTTGTCGTTCCGCCTGAACGCAGCGCTGCGTTTGGTCATCAGCAAGCTGTTCAATAATGGAGCGAATGTGCGTTTGCTTTGAACAAATTTCAATACCTAATGCGCCTTG
>JAXHSS010000110.1:0-6195 GCA_034190675.1 Pseudomonadota bacterium | reverse complement strand
CTTCAGTTTTCTGGACGTAGTGAGCTAAAGCAGCTGCGCCAACAAGAAGCCATTAATGAACGTGTTCAACTCTCGCAACAGGCGCTTTTTTGCGGGTTTTATATCAACGAGCTAGTAACTCGCTTGGTGCCTGTAGATGATGTCAGCCAAGTCTTTGAGCATTATCAAGACTGCCTTTGTCAGCTACCTTCTCAAGCGCATGAACCGTTGTTACGCGCCTTTGAATTCCATTTATTGGAGGATTTGGGCTATAGTTATGATTTTACAGCGGACATTTTTAGCCAGCCGATTTTGCCACAGTCTCATTATGAATTTGTTTTTGAGCAGGGCTTTCGTGCCTCAGCTGATCCTCGGGCCATGACGTTTTCTGGTGAGGTTTTGCAGGCATTTGAGCAACGAGATTTTTCAGTTTTTTTGGTACAGGCGAAGCGTTTTATACGTATGGCTTTGCATCCTTATTTGGGTGATAAACCGCTATTAAGCCGCCAATTTTTTCAAACCCAAAACCAATAAATGGGATTCAAACATGACAGAGAATCAAGTAGCCGATAGAAGCCTAACCGTCAGACGAAAATTGTTGGGTGTGAATATTGATCATATTGCGACCCTAAGACAGGCTCGCGGTATTAATTATCCAGACCCCGTTTACGGTGCCTTGATGGCTGAGCAAGCAGGCGCAGATGGTATTACCCTGCATTTGCGTGAGGACCGTCGGCATATTCAAGACAGCGATGTACACTTAATGGCAGAGCAGCTTAAAACCCGCATGAACCTAGAAATGGCTGTCACACAAGAGATGCTGGCCATTGCGGAGTCTGTTCGCCCAGCACATTGTTGCCTTGTTCCTGAAAAGCGCGAAGAGCTGACCACCGAGGGCGGTCTGGATGTCGTAGGCCAGCAAGATAAAATCACCGATGCTGTTGCGCGTTTAAGTGCAGCTGGCATCGAGACCTCGCTATTTATTGACCCGAATGAGGCGCAAATTGATGCAGCCGTAGCTTGTAAGGCACCTGTGATCGAGCTTCATACAGGACATTACGCGGAAACTCGAGGCCAAGAGCAACAAGCAGCCTTGCAGCAGATCCGTGAAGCGGCGCAGTACGCGGCGGATCGAGGCTTGATCGTCAACGCTGGACATGGTTTGCATTATCACAATGTGCAGGCCATCGCTGAAATCCCTGTGATCAATGAGCTTAATATTGGCCACAGCATTATTGCTCAGGCGGTATTTGTAGGGCTAGAAAAAGCCGTGCGTGATATGAAACAGTTGATTGTCAGCGCTTAAGCGTAGCGCACAAAGATGATTCACGGAGTAGGTGTTGATCTCGTCGATATCTCGCGTCTGGCTGAGCGGCTCGACAAACAGCCTAAGCTGATCAATAAGCTGCTATCGCAAACGGAGCAGCTTTATCTTCAAGGCAAGGCCAATGCTCAGTTGGATGTTGCCTATGTTGCCAAGCGCTTTGCAGCGAAAGAGGCGTTGTCCAAGGCCTTAGGTCTGGGCTTGCGCTCACCCATCACGCTGCAAAATATCAGTGTTTTAAACGATGCTAATGGGCGACCGTATTTTGAGTTTGCCGATGAGCTTAGCCGCTGGTTGGAGCAAAGAGATATAGGTCAGATCCACCTTTCTTTATCGGATACGGAGTTAGTGGCGCAGGCTTTTGTTGTTATTGATCAGTAATTGCCTCTGTAATTTGTCTGTCATTTGTATAAAAATAAGACCAAAAAAATACTAAGGAGTTTTTATGCTTAACTTGGTTCGACCTCTGCGTCGCGCTTCTCAATGGTGTACGCTACTGCTTGTCTCAATGTGCTCTGTTATGGCCTCGGCCGCCCAGCTTGATTTTCAGGTTCAAATGGAGCCAATTCGTAGTGAAATTAAAGAAATGGAAGCCAAAGCATTGCCTTTGCAACCGATGATTTTTGACAGCGAATTTGATCAAAACTCACCAGCAGATATCACAAAAGAAAAGGTCCTGATGAAGGCCAGCCTAGATGCACTAGTTGTGCCTGAGCAGGCTGAAGGTATTGCTGAGCTACCAAGCAATATCGATACGGCGCATTTATTATCCATCGGTTTGCGTCATCAGTCTTTCCAAAAAGCCTTAGATGTATTGAAGGTTAACCGCC
Source organism: Pseudomonadota bacterium (assembly GCA_034190675.1). Classification (GTDB taxonomy): domain Bacteria; phylum Pseudomonadota; class Gammaproteobacteria; order Pseudomonadales; family JAXHSS01; genus JAXHSS01. Next base: position 4,062 of record JAXHSS010000110.1, on the reverse strand, counting down.
GTTCGGTTGAGTTGCTAGACCAGCTAATTATTGATCTTGAAAATGCAAAATTACGTGTTTCACAGCTAAAAGAAGACAGCATTACTTTGTTGGAGACGCTGGAAAGCCGCGGCAATACCATCGAGCCAGATGAACCGACCACCTTGATGTATCAAGCCTTCTTGAAAGAAGAGTATATCGACCCATGTCAGGACGTAGAGACAAAGTTTGATGAGGTGATCATCAAAGCAAAATCGGCGCAGGTTTCGCATTTAAATCGTTTCCAGTCGCAGGCAGAGCATCTTAGTGGCTTATTGCAGGAAGACCGTGAGGGTTTAGAGGAGAAAATGCAGCGTGAGGCGCAAAGCTTTGATCACGCCATGAATGATGGCCAAGCGCTTAAGTCTGAGATTCAAGCTAGCCAAGACATGCTGGATAGCCTTGAGATTCGTCGCGTTAGTATTATCGATCAGTATGAGCGCCTTGAGCAGCGTAAGACTGACTATAATCAAAAGTTGGCTAGCTATCAGCAAACCCTATCCGCGTTAGATCAGCAAAAGATCGATATTGATGCATCAAGAAATTCGCCTTGCCCTGACCAGCCATCGATGGATACTTGGGAGCAATTTGACTACTGCAAACAGTGGGCGAAAGACCTTAATGCCAAAATCGCAGACTATAATGAGTTGGTGAAAAGCTCACAAACTACGCAGGCCGCGCTGCAGCAAGAACAGCAGGCGTTGATCGTTCAGGCACAAACCTATAACGAAGCGCAGCAAAAGTTTGAACAGCAGCGTATCGAGGTGCAATTCGAAGTTGAGCGCTTACGAAATAAGGCGCCTGGGGTTAACCAAGCGATGCGAAAAGCGACGGAAATCCGAGCGGAAATTTCCACTAATCAGCAAATGCAGGACTACTTACAGGCGCTAAGCTTTTAAACACCGCTCCTTTGCTCTTAAGTCGCCGTTTTAGCGCTATTGCTTAAATAATTTTATTCTTCTACTAGCCTTGTTAAGGATGATGAGGCTGGTAAACCAGCCTCCATCCACATAAAAACAACGCCAACACCTTATCTACGCTTGCAAGCTTTAGTTGTGATGCGCTTTTTTTCAATGCCAAAAAGCGACGCTTGTGAAAAGACGGGAGCGTTAAGCGCCACTGATGAGTGGCGCTCGCAGAGCCAGTTTTGAGCTGGCCAGTTTTGAGCTGCACCAGGCGATGGAGCTACAGAATATAACGGCTGAGGTCTTCGTCTTGCGATAATGCATCCAGCTCTTGATCAACAAAAGCGGCGTCAATGACTAGTGGCTTGTCAGCATATTGTACGGCTAGCTCTTCAGCGGCAAAAGAGACATCTTCCAGTAGCTTTTCCATTAGAGTTTGCAGACGGCGTGCACCAATGTTTTCGGTACGCAAATTAACCTCAGAGGCGAGTTCGGCAATGCGAGCAATAGCCTCCTCGCGAAACTCAATGGCCAAACCTTCAGTACTGAGCAATAGTACATACTGCTTGGTTAATGCGGTTTTTGGCTCAGTTAAGATGCGCGAGAAATCTTGCTTGGTGAGTGCATCCAGCTCAACACGGATCGGAAGGCGGCCTTGTAGCTCAGGAATCAAATCTGAGGGTTTGGCTACGTGGAATGCGCCTGAGGCGATAAATAAAATATGTTGGGTGTTGATGATCCCGTATTTGGTGTTGACAGTGGTTCCTTCGATAAGCGGAAGCAGGTCACGCTGAACGCCTTCACGAGAAACATCAGCACTGCTTTGATGGCTGCTTTTGGCGACTTTGTCGATCTCATCAAGGAATACGATACCATTTTGCTCAACGGTTTCTAACGCTTGAGTTTTGATCTCGTCTTCATTGATTAACTTGCTGGCTTCCTCTTCTTGGATATGAACCAGCGCTTCTTTGACACGCATTTTTTTGGCTTTGGTATTTCGGTTGCCAAAATTGCTAAACATGCCTTGTAGCTGTTCCGTCATTTCTTCCATGCCCGGTGGTGACATGATCTCTACACCGATATTTTGTGCCACATCGATCTCGATTTCTTTGTCATCAAGCTCGCCTTCACGAAGCTTTTTGCGGAAAACCTGTCGTGTAGATGAGCTGGTTTCTACCACTTCTTCACCGCGAGCAGGGCGCAATAAAGCATCGAGAACACGTTCTTCGGTGGCGTCTTCAGCTCGGGCTTGAACGCCATCCATCGCCTGCTTACGGAACATTTTGATGGCCGCATCGGCTAGGTCCTTAATAATGCTTTCAACGTCTTTGCCGACATAGCCCACTTCGGTAAATTTAGTTGCATCGATTTTTATAAACGGAGCGTTTGAAAGCTTGGCTAAACGACGCGCGATTTCCGTTTTGCCCACACCTGTTGGGCCAATCATTAGAATGTTCTTTGGTGAAATTTCGTTGCGCACTTCCGGGCTGAGCTGCATGCGTCTCCAGCGGTTACGCAGCGCCAGTGATACTGCTTTTTTGGCGTTGGCTTGACCGACAATGTATTTGTCGAGTTCTTGGATAATGTCTTTAGGGCTTAAATTCACGTTGAGCTCCTGAATAAAAAATAATAACGGCAACTATGAGCAATCGTGCTTAGTAATCAAGCACTTCAATGCGGTGGTTGTGGTTGGTGTAGATACAAATATCGCCCGCAATTTCGAGGCTTTTTTTAACGATGCCTTGTGCATCCAGATCGGTGTTTTCAAATAAGGCTTTGGCCGCTGCCTGTGCAAATGGTCCACCTGAGCCGATGGCGATAATGTCTTGTTCGGGCTGAAGTACGTCGCCATTGCCAGTGATGATCAAAGAAGACTCAGCATCTGCAACAGCCAGCAGCGCTTCTAGGTTGCGCATGGCACGGTCTGTTCGCCATAGTTTGGCCAGCTCAACAGCGGAGCGAGCGAGCTTGCCCTGATGGGCCTCTAGCATTTCTTCAAAGCGCTCAAAAAGTGTAAAGGCGTCGGCCGTTGCGCCTGCAAATCCAGCCAGCACTTTGCCATGATACAGACGGCGCACTTTGACCGCGCCTCCTTTCATGACGGTGTTTCCAAGTGTTACTTGGCCGTCACCGCCAATAACGACTTGTTGACCTTTGCGTACTGATACGATGGTTGTCCCATGAAACTGTTCCACAAACGGCTCCTTTGTATTTTCAATGAATTAGCTTAGTGGGGTGCGTTGATGAGAATTTCAAGAGCAAGGATGTTTTCTCTTGCTGGCGTTTGAGCAGGTTAAACGCCAGCGTAAAAGCCAAAGAGAGAGCTAGCGGTTTTTGCGATGAGGCACCAACAAAGAGTCGATATTCAATGTGCTCAGCTCAGCACGGGTGCGCTCAAGTGCGCCTTGGTCGGCAAACGGGCCAATAATAACGCGGTGCCATGTGTGGCCATTAATATCCGCTGCGTAAAAATAGGCATCAAAGCCCATGGAGACTAAGTGCTCAGCGTGGCGCTTGGCATCATCGGCTTTTCGGAATGAGCCTGCCTGAAGATCAAACTTAAATGGCTGGTTCAATGGGCTGGCTTCAGGCTCGGGATGCAGCGTTTGGCTTGCAACATTGGAGGCCTCTTTTTGAGAGCTTGGCTGAGCGCTGACATTGGAAGGCTGAGCTTGTGCGGTTGGGTCTTCAAGGTTAAGACCGCCAGCGCTTGGCGGTGTGCTTATGGGCTTTACTGGCTTAGACGCAGGCACAGGCGCAGTTTGGGCTGCTGAGGCTGGATTACTCGCCGACTTATTACTAAATGCTTCACGAAGCGGAAGACGCTCGACATTATCTATATTCGCTTCTTGGTCTTGCGTTAGGCGGTGATAAAAATCAAAGCTGTCTTCGGACGCCTCCTCGGTAACGGTTGGCGTATTGGCCTCAGGCTCAGTTGGGGCAGCGCTATTGCTGCCAGAGTTTTCTGCGCTGATTGGTGGCTCTGAAGAAGCGCTTGGTTCTGCTGAGCTTTGTTCAGTGCTATCTGGGGTTAATACGGGTGTTTGCGAAGGCATCGTAAGCTCTGGCTCATCCATCACGCCTGAGAAAACAAAATAGCCAATAAATGCGGCATTAACCGCCAGTAAAGCGATAATCA
>JAXHSS010000011.1:0-22638 GCA_034190675.1 Pseudomonadota bacterium | reverse complement strand
TAGTGTCTGAAATGACGGACGCCCGTAAATACCATGGCCATATCGGCTTCGTTTGCAGCGGCAATCACTTCTTCATCGCGAATGGATCCACCCGGCTGGATAACGGCGCGAATACCTGCCTGTGCCGCATTATCAATGCCGTCGCGGAAAGGGAAGAAGGCGTCACTTGCCATCACGCTACCTGGAACAGTTAAGCCTGCGTGTTCTGCTTTAATCTCTGCAATACGTGCAGAGTTAACACGGCTCATTTGGCCTGCGCCGACGCCAACAGTACGGCTGTCTTTCGCGTAAACAATCGCGTTTGATTTCACAAACTTAGCCACTTTCCATGCAAATAATAAATCGGCTATTTCAGCAGGACTTGGTTTACGCGCTGATACGACGGTTAGATCCTCAGCGGCGATCACTTTATCATCGCGATCTTGCATTAAAAGGCCGCCATTGACACGTTTATAGTCCCATGCGCTTGGCTCTTGCTCAAAGGCGCCTGTGGTGAGTAGACGAACGTTTTTCTTGCTCGCGACAATGTCTGAAACGCCGTCTTCAAGTGCTGGCGCGATAATGACTTCAACAAACTGCTTATCAATGATGGTTTGCGCAGTTTTAGCATCCAATCTTTGGTTGAAAGCAATAATGCCACCGAAGGATGACTCAGGGTCTGTTGCAAAGGCTTTTTCATAGGCCTCAAGTAAATTATCTGCAACGGCAACGCCACAAGGGTTGGCATGCTTTACGATGACGCAGGCTGGCAAGGTAAACTGTTTTACGCACTCAAGCGCGGCATCCGTGTCAGCAATATTATTATACGATAAGGCTTTGCCTTGATGCTGAACAGCGGTTGAAATGCTAGGCACTAGGCTGCCTTGCTCAGTAAAAAACGCTGCGCGTTGATGACTGTTTTCACCATATCGAAGGATTTCCTTTTGCGTAAAGCTTAAGTTAAGCTCAATCGGAAAACTTGATTCTTCTGTTTTATTAAGCTGAGTATCTAGATAACGGGCAATTAAACCATCGTATTCAGCGGTGTGCTTAAAGGCTTTTACGGCAAGTTCAAAACGCGTTTCCGTCGATACTTTACCGTGGCTTGAACGCATCTCATCCATTAAGCCTGGGTAGTCGCTGGGTGAGGTACAAATGGTTGTGAAGGCATGGTTTTTTGCCGTTGCTCGCACCATGGTCGGGCCGCCAATATCAATATTCTCAATAGCTTCATCAAACGTGACATCGGGTTTTGCAATGGTATTGGCAAAGGGATAAAGGTTAACAACCACAAGATCAATTTTAGGGATATCATGCGCTTGCATCACCGCTTCATCTTGACCTAGGCGACCTAAAATGCCCCCGTGAACTTTAGGGTGTAGCGTCTTAACTCGACCATCCATGATTTCAGGAAAGCCAGTGTATTGGCTGATCTCAGTTACCTCGATATCATTTTCTTTGAGGAGCTTAAATGTCCCGCCTGTTGAAATGAGATGAACACCATGCTCGGATAGAAATTGAGCGAAAGGAATGATGTCAGTTTTGTCAGATACGCTGATCAGCGCGTTTTTAATCGCTATGCTCATGAGGCAACCTCAAAAAGATCGTTCAGAAAGCTCGCGATTATACCTTATCTAGCGAATACTGGTTGCATTTTTTGCGCAAAGTTCCGCGGCTCATGCCTAACACTTTGGCTGCCTGACTTTGGTTACCACCAACATGGCGAAGCACAGCTTGAATTAACGCGGGCTCAACTTGCGCTAAACATAATTCGTATAAATTATCGGGAAGATGCTCAGCATCTGACAAAAGCTGAGAAATACATTCGTTGACATGATGGCCAAGCGGCTGTTGTTGGTTATTGGTGTCGTCGATTAAGACATCAATAGCTGGCAGTGCATGACTCATAGGTTTATCCATGATCTAGGCGGAGACAAAAGGCGCAATGGCGGGTGTCATGCTGATAGAGCCTGTTTGTGCCGTTGGCGCCGGCGTCGTCATGTCGTCAGGCAGATGATCAAAAACCGTATGAATAAAGTCCAATTGTTGCTCGGGTGTTGTCAGTGAAAAAAAACGCTGCAAACTAGCAGCAGAAAAAGGCAGGTGTTCAAAGTACCAGCCAATATGCTTTCTAGCAATTTTAGTGCCTGAAAATTCGCCATACAATGCATGAAGTCCGACAAGATGCGTTAGCATGGTATGTTTTTGCTCTTCTAAGCAAGGTCGGTCAAGATGTTTTCCTGTGGCCAAAAAGTGCTCTATCTCTTTGAATATCCAGGGGTTTCCTTGGGCTGGCCGGCCGATCATTAAGCCGTCAGCTTGTGTTAGAGCAAGTACGTCTCGGGCTTTTTCTGGGGAGTCAATATCACCATTGACCAGCAAAGGAATATCCAGCTGGCGCTTAACCTCGGCCAGCAGCTCATAGCGCGCTACACCATTAAATCGTTGCTCGCGTGTACGCCCATGCACAGTGAGTAGTTGAATGCCGACTTCTTGTGCAATCTGGCTTATACGGATGATATTTTTATGCTCTTCCGACCAGCCTAGGCGCGTTTTTAATATCACTGGAACATCGACGGCTTGAACAACGGCTTGCAGTATTTCACTGACTAAGTGTTCATCTTTAAGAAGAGATGAACCGGCTGCTTTTTTACACACTTTTTTGGCTGGGCAACCCATATTGATGTCAATAATTTGGGCGCCTTGTTGAACATTGTATTGTGCTGCTTGCGCCATTTCATCAGGGTCATTTCCAAGTAGCTGAATAATTCGTGGTTCTGGCTCATCATGGGAGGCAATACGAAGCTGGGTTTTTGCTTTTTTACTGCCTTTAAGCGTCATTTTGGCGCTGAGCATTTCTCCGACTACCATGCCAGCACCTTTTTCACGGCAAATATCGCGAAACACACGGTCTGTCACACCTGCCATTGGGGCCAGTGCAAGCGCATTCGCAAAAGTATAGCGGCCGACTGTCAGCATAGTTGGGTTTACTCGTGGTGTTGGGCTTAAGCGCAGTTTAAGCCCAGAATTAGGGACTGGTTGCAGGAACCAAGCTCACCTGATAACTGTACAAGACGGCATTGTACGGAAAACTGGTCTGAATTTGAACATGTGTGCGAGAAGGCAGTTGCTCAAGTTGAGTGAGCTCACCCGTCAAGTATTGCTCAGGCTGCATGACTAGAGTTTGAACAATACGATTATGACGATCCGTAAAGACCATTTGAATCGCAGGGAAAGGTTGGTCTAATCCAGCCTGGTTGGTAATGATCGCACCAAAATTCAGCAGCTCAGGGCGATTAGGTGATGGACTAATGACGACGCCTTTCATGTGAATGGCCGCGATATTTTGATAAGGCGGCAGTTCGCAGAGGCCAATCGAGCAGATTTTTGCCATCATCGGGCGATAATCAGGGTGGTTAGCAAGGTCGTTAAAATTAAAGACGAGATAGAGCAATGGCAATAAAACAACGGCCAAAGCCGATAATGCCACCCATTTTGTGGGGAAGTTTTTATCATCGCCTAGAAGTGAGATTTCTTCTACTGCGGTCTCTTGTTTTAGTGCATGCTCTTCTTGAAGCGCAAATTCCTGTTGTCGATACTCAGCCGTATTGGCGCTCTCAATACTCGTATCAGAGTCACTTGAGCCAGTATTGTCATGAGTACTAACAGACACTTCGGCATGGGTTGGCGCAATGGCTGGCGAAATATCCGTTATTGTGCTTTGCTCAGGCGTTTGTTGCTCTTGCGCCTTTTGGTGCTGAGCGATAGCATCTCTATTGCCAATTTGCGGCTCATCAGCTTGATCATGGGCTGCCAAAGGCTGGTTGCTTGATTCGGTATCCATTTCCATGGGGCGCTGAAGATCATTGATTAGTGCCTCGGTACGAGCTTTCTCAAGCATTGCTTTTGCTTCGATGATTTCATCACTGGATGGCTCCTCAGCGATAAAGTGCTCGACTTTTTTTGTGGACAGTTTTTGGTCTTCCAGATCAAGCTTTTCAGATGGCCGGCCAGCCACTTGCCCCTCATCATCGATAATTTCAAGAGCAGGAGGCTCTGGCTCAGCCATCGATTCTGGTGATTGGCTTGTTGCTGGTTCATCTTGAGCGGTTTCAAGCTCAGTTGAGGATGAAGGATCCGTTGAATCACTGCTATGTAATGAGCTTAGCTCGCTATCATCGTCAAAATGCTCTTCAGGCTCCTCGATCTCGTTTGCGGCAATAATTTGTAAGGGTTTTTTAGCCTTAGAATCAGAGTTAGATGCTGGCTGCTCAGGGCGCTTTTCACCGCCGCTCGATGGCTTTTGTGCTACGGTATCCAAGGACTTGGAGTCAGATTCTAACTTTGGCTCTGACGGCTCATTTGCCGCGCTGATCGACAAAGGGGAGGCAGAGTTTTTGTTTGGTTGAGCCTCTTTAGTATCAGAAAATGATGGCGCAGAATCAACGGCATTGCCTTCGGTCGGCGTACCTTGGCTATGGCGATCTTGTTCAAACTCATGAATGAGATCCATGACCCAGTCATCAGCGCTGCCTTTTTTTAAGCTGGATTTTGCGCTCGAAGATTGGCTTTTTTGAGGTGTTTTAAACTGAGTTGGCGTTGGCTCTGTATTTTTTTCGAGCTCAGGTTGTTTTGGCGCTTCAGTCTGCTTTGGCGTTTCTGGTTGCTTTTGTACTTCAGGCGCAGAGGTGCCGGATGTTTTTAATTGGGTTTCACCCATATGCGGAAAGGTTGGCTTTCCGTCGTCATCCAATCGAGGGCCAACAGGGGCGTCACTGATCTTGTCCTTGGTTTTTTCGGTGGGCAGCTTGCGCGAGAAGTCTTGTTGGCTTTTATGTTTAAACTTTACTTTGGTGTTGTCTTCGATTTCAACGTCGTCGAATCGCGATTCACGCAATTTGGTTGCATTGCTCTTAGTGAATTGAGCATCAATGCTAATATGTTTAGACGCATCAAAGATTTTCAGGCAGGCACCGCAACGGACAAGACCTTTTGCCTTGTCGAGATGACCTTCCGAAATATTAAATTTCGTCTGGCAGTGCGGGCATTTAGTTTTGAGCTTATTCGCCACGTGTTTTGGTGCCCTCGACGAGTATCCAGCCAGATTCCATAATGGTATTTTGCCATTCAATTTCAGGATTATACACTGTTTTTACCTGCTCGACTTGTTCCGCCAAGATGCCAGACAGGGCAATTTTTCCACCCGTTTTTAATAAGCTCAATAATTGCGGCTTCAAGTCGCATAGTGGGTTAGCCAGAATATTTGCCACCAAAACGTCCACTGGTTTCAAGGCAGAAGAGGGGCTAAGGGCAATATCAGACAACGATACAGCGTTTTTATTGGCATTGTCTTTTGTTGATAGCAGAGCTTGTGGGTCGATGTCGTAAGCATAAACATCTGCTGCGCCTAGTTTTTTCGCAGCAATCGCTAAAATACCAGATCCGCAACCGTAATCTACCACCCGTGGTTGTTGGTCAGTGGATGAGTCAGCCTTGTCAGAGGGCAGATGGCCGATAACGCGCTCCAACCACTCAAGGCATAACTGGGTGGTCGGGTGTGAGCCGCTGCCAAACGCAAGGCCAGGATCCAGTAAAATATTAACCGCTTGATTATCTACTGGCTCGTGATGACCGGGAATAATCCAGAGTCGATCACCAAACTGAAGCGGCTTAAAATGCTCCATCCAAGTGGTTTCCCAGCACTGCTCTTCTAGGTAGTGTCCATAAGCGGTATCAAACTGAGTGCTTGCTTGGCTTAGAAGGTGTTCTGGGTTGTCGATATTAGTATCAAATAAGCCCTTTAAATGACAGGTGTCCCAAAGCGCTTCTTGACCGTCCATAATGTCAAATAACGGCGTGTCCTCGGGGTCAAAATAGGTGATCGACTGGGCGCCGGCTGTCATTAACCATGCCTCGACAACCTCATACTGGCCTCGATGCGCGGCAATGGAGAGTTCAAACCATTTGGGTGTTGCAGTATCAGTCATCCGAGCTCAAGAGGTGGTGTTCGAGATAATGAATTGACTGTGCAGACTGCCTAAACTGCTGATCCGAGAAAATCTTTTGCGTGTGCAAAGGAATATTGGTCTTAATGCCATCGATCACTAATTCATCGAGTGCAATTTGCATGCGTTTAATTGCGGCCTCGCGGTCATGCGCATGGGTGATGAGCTTACAGATCATGGAGTCGTAATAAGGCGGTACGCTGTAGCCTGTGTAAATCGCTGAATCTACACGCACGCCTTTGCCACCAGGTGCATGATAAAAGTTGATACGCCCTGGCGATGGAGCGAATGTTTCTGGGTCTTCGGCGTTAATTCGGGCCTCAAAAGCATGTCCGCTAAAGGTAATATCCGACTGACGAATCTGCAGCCGTTCACCATTGGCAATATAAAATTGTTGTTTGACCAGATCGACGCCGGTAATCATTTCGGTGACAGGGTGCTCAACCTGAAGACGGGTGTTCATCTCGATAAAGTAAAACTCGCCGTTCTCGTAGAGGAATTCAAAAGTGCCAGCCCCACGATAATTCATCCGCAGGCATGCATCGACACAACGCTGAGCCACTTCTGCTTTGAGTTTGGCATTAATGCCTGGCGCTGGCGCTTCTTCGACTACTTTTTGGTGCTTGCGTTGCATAGAGCAGTCTCGATCACCCAAGTGAATGGCACGACCTTGGCCATCGGCGAGCACTTGAATTTCAACATGACGAGGGTTTTCAAGGAATTTTTCCATGTATAGCGTGCCATCTCCGAAAGCTGCGGCCGCTTCATTTGAGGTGATTTCAATGGCTTCGACGAGCTCACTTTCTTCTCGAATGATGCGCATGCCTCGACCGCCGCCACCAGCGGCAGCTTTGATGATCACAGGGTAGCCAATTTCAAGCGCCAACGCTTTTTGTTCAGACTCGCTTTCAGGCAAGGCGCCGTCAGAGCCCGGAACGGTAGGCACACGGGCTTCTTTCATCATTTGCTTGGCAGAAATTTTATCGCCCATCAAGCGAATGGTTTCAGCTCGAGGCCCAACAAAAATAAAGCCGCTTTGCTCAACTGCTTCAGCAAACTCAGCATTTTCAGATAAAAAACCATATCCAGGGTGGATTGCATCCGCATTAGTGATTTCAGCAGCGCTAATAATATGCGGGATTTTTAAATAGCTTTCAGTGGCTGAGGCTGGGCCAATGCAAACCGCTTCGTCGGCTAGTTTGACATGCATGAGGTCTTTGTCGGCTGTCGAGTATACGGCGACCGTTTTAATCCCTAGCTCTCGACACGAGCGCAGCACGCGCAGGGCGATTTCACCACGGTTGGCAATAACAACTTTTTTTAACATGAAAAACCTCTTAGCGGATGCTAATTAGAGGCTGGTTAAATTCAACGGGATCTCCATCTTGAACCAAAATGGCTTCAATGGTGCCTGAACGATCGGCTTTAATTTGGTTCATCATTTTCATTGCTTCGACAATGCAGATAACATCGCCTTTATTAATGCTTTGGCCTTCTTCAACAAACGGATTGGCGTTTGGTGATGGCGAGCGATAAAACGTACCAATCATCGGCGATAAAATGCAATTATCGTTATTGGTTGAGCTTGGCTGTGAGGCGGCTGCAGTAGCTGGCGCTGGAGCGGCTACTGGGGCCGCAGTTGCGGTAGGTGCAGCAGGTGCAATGACAGGGGCACTTACTGGCGCCTGAACAGGCACAGAGTTAGAGCTTCGAACGATACGGACCGACTCTTCGCCTTCACAGATCTCGAGCTCATTACATTGAGATGATTCAAGTAATTCGATGAGTTTTTTGACTTTTCTGATATCCATGGAGTTTCTCGTTATTTTATTGGTCGGTTAAAAGGTTAATGGCAGCACTTAAAGCAAGCTGGTAGCCAAAAGTGCCCATGCCGATAATGCAGCCTTGTGCAATATCGCTGAAATAAGAAGTATGACGGAAGCTTTCTCGTTGGTAGACATTTGAAATATGAATTTCGAAAAAAGGAATATCAACCCCAAGTAAAGCGTCTCTGAGCGCAACGCTGGTATGTGTGTAAGCCGCTGGATTAAAGATAATGGCTTGTGTTTTATCAGATGCCGCCTGATGAATACGGTTAATCAGCTCAGCTTCGCTATTGCTTTGAAAATGCGCTAGACTAGCGCCCGCCGCTTGAGCCTGATCTTGCAGTGATTCGACCACTTCTGTCAGGGTTTGGGCGCCGTATTTTTCTGGTTCCCGTTGGCCGAGCAAGTTAAGGTTCGGACCATTCAAGAGTAAAACGTTCATTATCTTCTGCTTACGTCGGCTAAATTCGTTGATTTAGCCTAACTTAAAAACGCTGCATTGTCATGGCTTTCAAGCCAGATTTCAATGACTTTCTGTTAATTTTTCGTTAAGCAACTCGAGTTTTTGCTTGAAGGCTTGATGGTCTAACTCGCCTAGAATACGCCAGTCTTTTTGCTCATTACCAGCTGAGTCAAAGGCGTAGATAGCAGGTAGGCCAATCACATCGTAGCGGCGCAAAAGTGCTTGAGCTGGCTCATCCATTGTGGTGACGTCGAGCTTGATAACTTGAAACGCTTCACTCATCGCCAAAATGTCAGGCTGATTAAAGACTTGTCGGTTCATCACGATACAGCTGATACACCAATCGGCATAAAAGTCCAAAATAACCGCATCGCCATCCTTTTGGGCTTTGGCAAGGGCCTTATCGAGCGACTTGGTATCTTTCACCGTGATGTCATAAAAGGTGACAGCTGGCGCTTGCAGTGATTGCTGAGTTATCCACGTGAGTGGTTTGGTGAGTGCCTGGTTTTTCGTGATCACCGCAAAACTCAGCACAGCGCCGAGCACGGCAATGAGAATGGAGCATGTTACAAAGCTGCGTTTTGAAACGCGCTGGCTAACAAAGCGACGGGCGTAGAAGAGATAGGCGGCAACCGCGAAGATGAAAATGATCCAGAGCCAATATTCCGCCAAGACGGGAAGCAATGCCTTGAGTAAATACAGGCCGACGGCAACTAATAAGAAGCCCATGAGGTGTTTGATGATCAATAGCCATGCGCCTGATTTTGGTAGCAGTGAGTTTCCTGCTACGGCGACCAAAATTAGCGGTACGCCCATACCTAAAGCCATAACAAAAAGCATAGCGCCGCCAGACAGCGCGCTTCCTGTTGCGCTAATATACAGCAAGCTGCCTGCTAAAGGCGGACTTATACACGGAGAAACCACGAGTGCGGATAAAGCGCCAATGGCCATAAAACCAAAAAAAGATCGCGCTTGGCCGTCGCCTGCTTTTGGTGTGAGTTTATCTCGAATAAAGCCAGGCAATTGCAGCTCAAACACGCCAAATAAAGATAAGGAGAGAATAAAAAACAGGCTGGCTACGGCGGCGAGCACCCAAGGGTTTTGCAGATAAAAAGCGAGGTTAAATTGGCTGCCAAGAAGGCCGATTAGTACGCCAAGTGTCGTATAGGTAATGGCCATGCCAAGCACATAAGCCGCACTCATCTTTAAGGCAGAAAAACGCGCCTGACCTTGATGCTGAACAAGCTGGCTGGAAATGATGGGCACCATCGGCAATACACAAGGGGTGAAGGTGAGGCCAAGACCTAGTAGGAAAAAAATCACCAGATTTAGCCACATTGAGCGAGCTTCAAGGCTTTCGTTATCCGTGGCAAAGCTAAACCCTGAATCGGCTGCGGACTTGCTGTCATTTGTGGTTTTATCTGCTACGTTACTTGTGCTTAATGCTGGATCAGACTGAAAAGGGGCAATGGGTTCAAGGTGGTGCTGAGGGGGATAGCAAAGCGTGTCTTCAAGGCAGCCCTGAAACTCAATTTTTAAGAAATGCAGATTTTCGCGCTCAGGAAGGCTGACCTGTAATTGTAATTGCTCCTTAAAAACAGTAACCCGCCCAAACTCTGGATCATCAACGATGATGCCTTCAGGCCAAGCTTCTGGGCTGAGTGTAAGTAAGGTATCGCCACTTGCGTTTTGCCAATGAAAGCGGAACATTTTTTGGTATAAGTAGCAGTTTTCTGCGATGTCCCATGTCAGGACGATGTCTTTGCCATTAGGCTGAGTGATTAGCTGGAAGGCTTCTTCTTTTGGCAGAATATTCACTGCCCAGCTGCTAAGGTTCGCGAAAATAAGTAAAAAAGCGCAAACGCGAAGAATCTGTCGTATCATCATGTCATTAAGCTTAAGTTATGATTATTGTATGGAGTTCATGTGAGAATGATAGTTCATTTTCTTGTGGGTTTTACTCTAGAGCTTTTTAAGTTGAGTGAGTATAGTAGCAGGCTGAAGTTTTCTTGAGGTTATGATGAGTCAAAATAATTTGGGTACAGGCGCAACACTAAGCGGCACACGCAAAAAAAGAGGTCCTATCGTGAAAAAATTAATTGGTCTAGTTGCCATTATTGCAGTGGTTTATACTTTAATCGGTTACTGGTGGAGCATCCCGCCACGTGACAATCTAGTCATTGATCTGCCTGAAAATGCCGTGGCAGGTCACGAAACGACCCAAGCTTTGATCGAGACAGCGAATGCGATCATTAACAAGCCAGGTACGTTTAAAGGTGGCTATATCAGCAATGACCGTAACCCGCTTTTACCTGGTTTTTATATTGATAACATCAAAAGCTGGGAATATGGCGTATTGATTCAGGTGCGTGATACGGCAGCTGAAATGCGTAATGGCTTTGGTAAGCCACGCTCACAGGGTGAGGAAAACGATTTCCTAGCCAAAGCCGATCCTAAATTCCAGTCAGACAATATGTATTGGCTGTTCCCTGAGGCTGAGAGTGTTTATCTAGAGGGTATTGAGTTTCTTGAAAAATACCGTGATCAGCTCAGTGACCAAAACAAAGCCTCTGCTCAATTTTACACCCGAGCAGATAACCTTGAAGAATGGTTAGGCATTGTGTCAACGCGTTTGGGTGACTACTCTCAGAAGTTGAGCAACAGCCGCGAGAAGTTGAACATCAATGTTGATTTGGCAGGCGACAGTGTGGCTACACAATCGACCCCAACCCAAGAGCAAACGACAGAAAAAACACCATGGACACAGCTGGATAATAACTTCTATGAAGCGCAGGGCTATGCTTGGGCGACAGTTCAAGTGATGCGCGCTATGGCGGTTGATTTCGAAGATGTTTTGAAAGACAAAAACGCGTTACCAAACTTCTTACAAATTCTCGAAGACTTGCAGGAAACTCAAAAGCCAATCTACAGCCCAATGATTCTTAACGGCTCAGGTAATGGTTTCTGGGCGAACCACTCGTTGTGGCTGGCAAACTATATTTCTCGAGCTAATGCAGGTGTGATTGATATTCGAGACTTGCTAAACCGAGGCTAAATAAGCCTCGGTGAGATCATCGAGAGCCTAAAGTTTAACTGGCTGTAAAGGCTGAGCTGTCCAGGCAGCGTGGAGCTTTAAGCTAACGAGACAAAAAAGCCGCTGATTTTCAGCGGCTTTTTTTATGGGGTTGGTTTTGTTGTTTGCATTGTGTTGGCTGAGGATGGGGGCAAGTGTCTTGCTTTAAACAAAGGTGGCTTAACTCTCAGCGCTTTGATCATTATAGGCGTTATCATCGGCCTGATAGATGCGTAGCAAAGCCGAGGTGTCTTCTTTGCCAAAGCCTTGCTCCTGAAGCGCTTCATATTGAGCACGAATTTGCTCAGTTAATGGCAAGTCAAGATCGAGCGCATCAGCATGCGCTAAGCAAATGCCCAAATCTTTTTGCATCCAGTCGATAGCAAAACCGAAGTCAAACTCGCCATTGAGCATGGTATGATAGCGGTTGCTCATTTGCCATGAACCTGCGGCTCCTTGCTCGATGGCTTGATAGACTTTTTGGGCATTTAAACCTGAGCGCATCGCCAGCGCCATGCTTTCGGCTAGCCCTGCAATTGCGCCAATCGCGCTGATTTGATTGACCATTTTGGCCAGTTGCCCAGTGCCGACATCACCAATATGCGTAATGGCTTTGGCATAGTGGTTAAGTACCGGCGTGGCCTGCTTAAAAGCGGATTCGCTGGCGCCGCACATAATGGTGAGTGCCCCCTGTTGTGCGCCGGCTTGGCCGCCAGAAACAGGTGCATCGATAAACGAAACGCCCGCTCTGGTTAACGCTTGGTTGACTTGCTCCGCCAGTTTGGCTGATGTCGTTGTATGATCAATCACCAAGGCGCCGGGCTTTAAGGCTCCAATGACGCCCGAGTCACCTAATAAAACCGAGAGTACGTCATCGTCATTACCCACGCAGGTGATCACAATATCAGCGTCTTTGGCTACTTGAACAGGGCTTTGCGGCAGCTCACCAGGGTGTTCGGCAAATTCGGCATGCTCAATCAGCCAGCTTTGCATTTTTGCAAAACTGCGATTAAAGACGCGAACATGATGTCCTGCTTTAGCAAGATGGCCAGCCATCGGGTAGCCCATGGTGCCTAGCCCAATAAAGGCGATGTGTAAGCTCATTTCAATAGATCCTGAAAGGGTTTTATCGTGCGACTGTCTGGGAACACGCGATTAAGTTGTCGAGTTGATAGGGATAAGTGGTCTTGTAAGACGCTTTTGAAGATGCTGTGGACATGGCGCGTAGGTTTGAGGTCGCGTTCAAGGTATAGCGAAGAGCGGCTCAAGCCCGGCCAGTCGGCATGAATTTTTCCGCCATTAATGGCGCCACCTAGAACCATCGTGAGCCCCCCGGTTCCGTGATCAGTGCCGCCAGAACCATTTTCAATCGCTGTTCGGCCAAATTCTGAGGTGATGACGATCACGGTATTGCGCCATTGCTGTGGTGAAAGTTTTTGCGATTGCTCATAGAAAACTTGAATGACCTCATCCAGTAAGCGCAGGCGATTGGCTAGTCGCCCTCGAGTGACACCTTGGTTGGCATGAGTATCATATCCACCCAAATCGTAGCATAAAATATCGGCATGATCGCTTAGAAATCGATCAAAGAAACTGGCTTGATAACTAGGTTGCAGAGGCTTGAACTTGCCTTGTTGGTCTTGATCGACGGCATGAAGGTCAATGCTGGCCTGATGAAGATTAAACAAATGGGGGTCGTCGGCGTACATGCGCGACAGTAGTTTATCGATGATAACAGGCGCTTGTTGTTTGTCACTAGGATACCATTGCTTGATGCCCGCTTGGCCTTTCGCAACTAAGGGCACTGTGTTGTCGACAGCGAGTAATTGCAGATCGGGCTTTTCTTGTATGACGCGGTTTAGCCAACCTTCGGCCTCTGTAGGGTCATTAACACCATTTTCGAGGACTTTTTGCGCGTCAAAATGCGACCGTGCTCGATAGCTTGTGGCTGTTGCCGAGAAAAACGCAGCTTGTTTTTGTTGATACAGCGTATGGATGAATCGCAGATTAGGATGTAGTGCGAATAATGAGTGGCTCAGGTCAATTAATGGCTTTCTTTGAAAAGCGAGCGTTGGGCGAAGTGAGGCATAGTCAGGGTCACCGATTGGCACTAGGCTATTTAAGCCATCTAACGCGCCACGCAGGTTGATCCAGACCAGCTTCTTATTATTGAGTGAGCTGATCGGTTGTTCGGCCTGCAATGCTCTGGGCACAACGGCCGCTGTCGGGGCGGCTAAAAATGCGTGAATCAGTTGGCGGCGTGTCAGCATGTCTTTTCCTCAGCGAAATAAGAAAACGGGGCTCATAACCGTAGTAATGAACTGCTGTTGTTTATTGGCGCAACTCGCTAAGGCCAGCCGAGTATGCGGGGGTAAGGCATCGGGTGAGCCGAAGGTTTGTCGTATCAGCGAGTCGCCTTGATAGTGTTTGCGAAAACGTCTGGCCGCCTCGGCCGCAATTTCTTTTTGACGATAGAGTATTTCGGGACTCATCCAGCTGGCATTATCACTAGGCCAGCCAGCCGGCGACTCGGGTGCTAATGTGGGTTTGCCGAGCTCGCGCATTTTGTTCTCAAGCCAGCCATAGTCATCAAAATGATCAATAGATGCGGCGATGCCATACAGCCATTCATCAGGTTGTTTGTATAAGCGGGTGGCATCGGTTGGCGCCTGCCAAAGCGCGGGGTGTTTGACCAAGGTTTGGTAGACAGCAGAAAGGTTGCCCTCAGTTTTACGGTATTGTTTAACCAGCTGCCGGTGTAGATCCTTGAATAAAGGGTGCGATGGCGCGACAAACTCACGTGAGAGCTTATAGCAAAGGTGGCTTGCCGTGCTAGGATGTGTCGCTAGAAAGCGCAAAACATCATGTATTTGATTATGACCTTTTTTTATCGGCGCAAACGACTTTCCTAGTACAGTAAATGTACCGGGCTCATGTCGCCTAAATTGGAAGAATGTGCCTGCTGGGGATTGTCTAGAAAATGTCCAGCCGCTCAGGATATAGGCCAATTGTCGTATGTCCTGATTGTTATAGCCTGCATCAACGCCAACGGTGTGTAGCTCGAAAATTTCTCTGGCTAGGTTTTCATTGATGTCTTTATCACGACGCTTGCCATGAGGAGAATTGGGGCCAGTGGAGCTGCTATTATCGAGATAACGAAGCATGTTGGGGTGAAGTATCGCGGCATTTAAAAGGTTGTTAAATCGACCATAAACATTTGGCGCAATGGCTTCATTAATATAACTGACGCAGAGCGCGCGGCTGATCTGGTTAGACAACTCAACACTGAAATGATTGCTCCAGAAACGCAAAATGCGAGCGTTAAAAGCATGAGACTCCATCATGGCGCGATGGTAATGTTGGATGTCTCGTCGGCGGCGTTGGTTGGCAACTTTATTTTGCTCTTGATTGAGCTTTTTTAGCGCTTCTCTTAACGACTCGCCTGTCAGTGTTTGACGAAATTGTCGGCGCTTTTGGTTGTTGACTCCCTGCAGCTCTAAAAATTCGCGGCTCAGCTGGGCATCAATCTCGATTGTTCGCTTGTCTTGTATGGTTTTATTTAGCTCTGTTTTGAGTGCGCTTTGTGAGCTTGCGCTTTGAAAGGCTTGGTCAGGGTGCAGGCAGACGCGGTGCGAAAAGATCCAGTGCGCGTTCGAGGTAAGAGAAATCATGCTGAAGAAAGTCGCTACAAAGTCTTTAGAGTAGCATGTTGGCTAAAAATTCCCAATGCCAGAGCTTAAGCTGGCCTGACGGGTTTTGTTGTTTTTTAAACGCAAAAAAGGCCGCCAAATGGCGGCCTTTTTTGTTGATGTCGTTTTGTGTTAGCGCGAATTAACGCTTATCAACGCTCACGAAATCACGCTGTGTTTCACCCGTGTACAACTGACGTGGACGGCAGATGCGGTATGGGTTAGAGATCATCTCATTCCAGTGAGCAACCCAGCCAACTGTACGCGATAAGGCAAAGATTACAGTGAACATGCTGGTTGGAATGCCGATAGCTTTCAAGATGATACCTGAATAGAAGTCAACGTTCGGGAACAATTTGCGGCTAACGAAGTACTCGTCGTTCAATGCGCGCTTCTCTAGCTCCATCGCTAACTCAAGCTGCGGATCATCGATACCCAAGTCGTTCAATACTTCGTGGCAAGATTCGCGCATAACGCCAGCACGTGGATCGAAGTTTTTGTACACACGGTGACCGAAGCCCATCAAGCGGAATGAGTCGTTCTTGTCTTTTGCTTTAGCGATATACTCGTCGATGTTCTCAACGCTACCGATCTCATCAAGCATGTTCAGTACAGCTTCGTTGGCGCCGCCGTGAGCAGGGCCCCATAGTGCAGCGATACCTGATGCAATACATGCAAATGGGTTGGCACCAGTTGAACCAGCAACACGAACCGTTGTTGTTGATGCGTTTTGCTCGTGATCAGCATGAAGAATGAAGATACGATCCATCGCTTTTTCAACGATTGGGTTAACGACATACTCTTCGGCGGGAACGCTAAACATCATGCGCAAGAAATTGCCAGCATAGCTTAGGTTGTTGTCTGGATAAACAAACGGCTGACCGATTGAATACTTGTAGCACATAGCTGCAATGGTTGGCATTTTAGCAATCAGGCGGAAAGCTGAAACGCTACGATGCTGTTCATCGTTGATATCAAGAGAGTCGTGGTAGAATGCTGAAAGTGCGCCAACGACACCAATCATGATAGCCATTGGGTGAGCATCGCGACGGAAGCCGTCAAAGAAAGTGCGAAGCTGCTCGTTAACCATCGTGTGGTTATTTACTGTTTTTACGAACTCTTTTTTTTGTTCTTCATTCGGAAGCTCGCCGTTCAATAGTAGGTAGCACACTTCCAAAAAGTCTGATTTACCCGCAAGGTCTTCAATGCTATAACCGCGGTGAAGAAGTTGGCCTTTGCCGCCATCAATAAAAGTGATAGCAGACTGAGTGGCTGCTGTAGAACCAAAGCCGTTATCAAAAGTGAATAGGCCGTTGCTAACCAATGAGCCGACATCGATAACATCGTTACCAGCCGTTGGTGAGTACATTGGAAGTTCTAGCGGTTCTCGACCAGGAACACTGAGGGTTGCGTGTTTATCAGACATTATTTTCTCCTGTTGGATCTGCAAAAAGGGCCTAGGATAAAGGCGCCGAAATCATTCAAATATGATTGTTACAATGAGTTACCATCAAAATCGTTTCGGCATAGTAAACATTTAGACGAGATTTTTCAATGACCAAAGGAAAATGGTTGAGAATGGTTCTTGTTAGCGTAAGTAGTTGGTTTTAATTGGGTTTTCGCGTTGTCTTTACATGGGGTGGTTATTATAATGCTGTGTCGAAATTTTTAATTAACCAAAGGTGTGCTTGTGAAAGACCAAAGACCTGTCAATCTTGAGATACCTACGATGAGAATGACGCCGAATATGGTGTCGTCGATTTTACATCGTATTTCAGGGATCGGACTGTTTGTTTTATTTCCGTATATTGTTTATTTATTGAGCCAAAGTTTGTCAAGCCAAGCTGGCTTCGATGCTGTTTTTTCTATAGACAACGTGGTTGTGAAGATCGTACTTACGTTTTTCCTTGCGGGCTTTTCCTACCACTTTGTAGCTGGCATTAAGCATTTGATGATGGATTGGGGCTGGGGTGAGACCAAAGAAGGTCTTATGTTCCGCTCGGCGATGACAATCGTTCTCGGTGGTATTTTATTTATCGGTTTGGGAGCATGGTTATGGCTATAAAAAGTGTAACAAGCTTAACACGTACAGGCACGGGTGACTGGATTGCTCAGCGTCTGTCGGCAATTATTTTGGCGCTTTATTCGGTTTTCATTGTAGGTTACTTAATTGGTAATAACCCAAGCTTTGAGCAATGGACAGCGCTTTTCGATTGCGGCTGGATGAAGTTGGCAACATTGGCTGCAATCGCGGCTTTTGGTGCGCATGCGTGGGTTGGCCTTTGGACGGTGTTTTCTGATTATGTTAATGAGCGCCAAATGGGCAAAAGTGCCGCTTTATTTCGCGGTTTACTCCAAGTGGGTAGTGCATTGGTTATCTTAGGCACTATCGGCTGGACAGTACTTATTCTTTGGGGGTAATTATGAACGAAATTCGTACATTGGATTTTGATGCGGTAATTGTCGGCGGTGGCGGCGCAGGTATGCGCGCGGCATTGCAATTATCTCAGTCAGGTTTTAAGACAGCGTGTATTTCTAAGGTTTTTCCTACACGCTCACACACAGTATCAGCTCAAGGTGGTATTACTTGTGCTATTGCTTCTGCTGATCCAAACGATGATTGGCGCTGGCATATGTATGACACCGTTAAAGGCGGTGACTATATCGCTGACCAAGATGCGGCTGAATATATGTGTAGCATTGGTCCTCAGGTGGTTTTTGAACTTGAACACATGGGTTTGCCATTCTCACGTTTTGAAAATGGCCGTATTTATCAGCGTCCTTTCGGCGGTCAGTCAAAAAATTATGATGTAAAACAGCAAGCAGCTCGTACATGTGCGGTTGCTGACCGTACGGGTCACGCACTTTTGCATACGCTTTACCAGAACAACGTTAAGAACGGTACAAAGTTTTACAACGAATGGTATGGCATCGACTTGGTGAAAAATGATCAAGGCGATATCACCGGTATTTTGGCTGGATCAATTGAGACAGGCGAAGTGGTATTTTTCCGCGCAAAAGCAACGATTTTTGCAACAGGTGGTGCGGGTCGTATTTATTCATCAACGACAAATGCTCACATTAATACGGGTGACGGTGTTGGTATGGCGCTTCGCGCGGGTCTTGTTTTGCAAGATATGGAGATGTGGCAGTTCCACCCAACGGGTATATACGGCGCAGGTTCACTTGTAACAGAAGGTTGCCGTGGTGAAGGTGGTTACCTGACTAATAAAGATGGCGAGCGTTTGATGGAGCGTTATGCGCCAAACGCGAAAGACTTGGCGTCTCGTGATGTTGTTTCCAGAGCTATGATGCAAGAAATTTTAGAAGGTCGTGGTTGTGGTGAAAATGGCGATCATATTCACCTGAAACTAGACCATTTAGGCAAAGAAGAGCTAATGAAAAAGCTCCCTGGTGTATATGAGCTTGCGCACACCTTCGCACAAGTGGATATCGCTAAAGAGTCGATCCCTGTAGTACCAACTTGTCACTACATGATGGGCGGCATTCCGACCAATATACACGGTCAGGTTATCACTGTTGATGATCATGGCAACGATAAAGTCGTGAATGGCCTGTATGCAGTTGGCGAGATCGCTTGTGTTTCTGTTCACGGTGCTAATCGTCTGGGCGGTAACTCACTGCTTGATTTGGTGGTGTTTGGTCGTGCGGCGGGTATCTTCATTGAAGAAACTCTACGTCAAGGCGTTGAGATCACTGCGCCAACTCAATCAAATATTGACGAGGCGATGCAGCGTTACAACAAGCTTGAAGAAAGCTCGAAGGGCGAAGACACGGCAGAGATGCGTAAAACGCTTCAAACGTGTATGCAGAACTACTTCGGCGTATTCCGTAAGGGTGACCTTATGGAGAAAGGTGTTAAAGAGCTGGAAGTGTTGCGTGAGCGCATTGCTGAAAATCTTCACCTTGTGGATAAAAGCAAAGCCTTTAACACAGCGCGTATTGAAGCGCTTGAGCTTCAAAACTTGTTGGAAGTGGCAGAAGCTACCGCTTGTGCTGCTGACCAGCGCAAAGAAAGCCGTGGTGCACACTCGCGCTATGACTTCACTGAGCGTGATGATGAGAACTGGTTGTGCCACTCTATCTATAACCCTGCGACCAAACAGCTGACGAAGCGAGCGGTTAACTTCAAGCCGAAGACCGTTGAGACTTTCAAGCCAATGGCTCGTAGCTACTAATTCAGGAGTTTACTATGTTGAAAGTAAGTGTTTATCGCTACAATCCTGAAACTGATAACAAGCCGTATATGCAAAACTATCAAGTCGATACCAAGGGTAAAGACATCATGGTTTTGGATGTACTGAATCTGATCAAAGAGCAGGATCCTAGCGTATCTTATCGTCGATCATGCCGCGAAGGTGTTTGTGGTTCAGACGGTATGCAGATCAATGGTATTAACGGTTTGGCTTGTATCACTCCGTTGTCCGAAGCGACTCAAAACGGCAAGATCAAAGAGCTGGTTTTGCGACCATTGCCAGGTTTGCCAGTGATTCGTGACTTGGTTGTTGATATGAAGCTTTTCCTTAACCAATTTGAAAAGGTTAAGCCATTTCTTCAAAACGATGATCCAGCACCTGCGATTGAGCGCCTTCAGTCACAAGAAGATCGTGCTAAGCTAGATGGTTTGTACGAGTGTATTCTTTGTGCATGCTGCTCAACGTCTTGCCCATCATTCTGGTGGAACCCAGACAAGTTTTTGGGACCTGCGGCACTATTGCAGTCTTACCGCTTCCTTGCGGATAGCCGTGATAATTCAACGCAAGAGAGATTGCAAGAATTGGACGATGCATTCAGTGTTTTCCGCTGTCGTGGCATCATGAACTGCGTTAATGTTTGCCCAAAAGGGTTAAACCCAACGAAAGCCATTGGTCATATCCGTGGCATGTTGTTGACGCAGTCAACGTAAGTTTAAAATGACGAAAGCGAGCGGTTTTTACAGTCGCTTGCTTGCAGTCTGATAAGCTATAAAAAAGCCCTGCTCTTGCAGGGCTTTTTTTATGCTAAAACTATTTCAATAACTAGGCTTTTTGAGTGCATTTTGGGGTCAGAACAACATCAGTGCTAACTGAATGATCCAGTAGGCAAGTATGACGATTTGCATAAGTTGAAAGCTAACACGAAGCCATACAGCCCATGGTGCAATGGAGAAAAGGTGGACAGTAGATTGTGCAATACGCGCAGCAAGATAGGCTAAGGCTAATGGCTCTGTAATTACGGTTTGCTCGGTGACTATCGCAGTTAATAAAACCGCGACAGCAATACCAAGACTTTCATAACAGTTGGCATGTGCACGACACAGTCGCTGAGAAAAGGCCGATTCGCCAGAGCCATCTGGGGAGAATCCGTTGATGGCTTTACCTTGAAACAAAACGGCGATAGCGCGTAAATTGATAATTAAAAACAATAAAGCAAGTGTCCAAAAGGCAAATCCAAGTAGGGCAATGAATGTGTAAGACATGAGTGGCTCCAAAAAAGTTTATAATATAATTATGGTAAGTTACCTTGCTTAAAAAGACCAGTAAAGGCCCTATAATAACTCGCAAGTGTCACTGAAGTGACACTTGCGAGTTATTATCGTTTGCTTGAGGGCTTTTTTCTTTTGCCCTGAGCGCGTGGAGGCAGGCCAGTATATTGTGTTAGCATTTTGCCTTTGCGAACGCCGGCTTTATTACTTGAATTGGCGCGTCGAGGGCTGTAATAGCTGCCGTCGCCTTGCGGCTGATAAGTGGGGATCAAATAGTTTTTGCCATTACCGATCAGGTCAGCGCGACCCATTTTTTTAAGCGCCTCACGCAAAAGCGGCCAGTTATTTGGATCATGATAGCGAAGGAATGCTTTGTGCAGTTTGCGTTGCTTGGCGCTTTTGACAATATCCATCGTTTCATTTTTATAGGTGACTTTCGACAGCGGGTTTTTTTCTGTGTGATACATCGCTGTTGCTGTCGCCATAGGCGATGGGTAAAAGGCTTGAACCTGATCGGCTCTAAAGCCATTTTGTTTTAGCCATAACGCTAAGTTCATCATGTCTTCGTCGCGAGTACCTGGGTGTGCTGCGATGAAATAAGGAATGAGATACTGCTCTTTACCAGCTTCTTTGCTGAATTTATCAAACATTTTTTTGAAGCGGTCATACGTGCCGATGCCCGGCTTCATCATTTTGGATAAAGTGGCATTTTCTGTGTGTTCGGGCGCGATTTTTAAATACCCGCCGACATGATGAGTAACTAGCTCGCGCACGTACTCAGGGTCTTCGACAGCAAGGTCATATCGCAGGCCTGAGGCAATTAAGATCTTTTTGACCCCTTTAACTTCGCGAGCTTTGCGATAAAGTTCGGTTAACGAGGAGTGGTCAGTCTGCAAGTTAGGGCAAATGCCAGGGTAGACGCAGGAAGGTTTGCGGCAGTTTTGCTCAATGGCCTTGGATTTGCAGGCTAAGCGATACATGTTTGCTGTCGGGCCGCCGAGATCAGAAATGACGCCTGTGAATGCTGGACTGGTATCGCGGATTTTTTCAATTTCGTTGAGAATCGATTCCTGTGATCGATTCTGGATAATGCGTCCCTCATGCTCGGTGATGGAGCAGAAGGTACAACCACCAAAACAGCCGCGCATAATATTCACCGAATGACGAATCATCTCATAGGCAGGGATGCGCGCTTTACCATATCGAGGATGGGGTAAGCGCTGGTAGGGCGCATCAAAAACATAATCCATCTCTTCGGTTGACAAGGGTAGCGCAGGAGGATTGAGCCAAAGCTCTTTTTCTGCATGGCGCTGAACTAAAGCGCGGGCATTGCCTGGGTTGGTTTCGAGATGAAGCACGCGGTTGGCATGCGCATAGAGAATTTTATCGTTTCGAACTTTTTCAAATGAAGGCAGGCGGATCACCGTTTTCTTGCGATCCAATTTCATCGGGCGCAAGGTGACCCACTGCGTACCATCGTCTTCAGTCTGCACTTCCTCGGGAGAGATGCCTTTAGGTATCGTGCTGCTTACGGGGTTGATTTCATCCGCATCCATAGCGGCCGCATTTTGCGCATTGATCTCACAGCCTTCGATCTCTTCCATTTGGTAGGGGTTTTTGGGTAGTTCAACACGTCCCGGTCGATCAACAGCGGTAGAATCTAAAACATAGAAATCATCAGGCAGTTGCTTTCGAACAAAAGCAGTGCCTCGGACATCGGTAATCTCTTCAATGCGCTTTCCGTTGGCGATTCGATGAGCAACCTCGACCAATGGGCGCTCAGCGTTGCCATAGATAATCATGTCGGCGACAGAGTCCATTAAAATGGATTTGCGCACTTTGTCTTGCCAGTAGTCGTAATGTGCGATGCGTCGTAGGCTGGCTTCAATGCCGCCAAGAATGATCGGCACAGAGCTATCTACTTCATGACAGCGTTGGCTATAAATTAGGCTTGCCCGATCAGGCCTGAGCTTGGGTTCGCCTTCGGGTGAATAGGCATCGTCTGAACGAGGTTTTTTATCCGCCGTATAATGGTTGATCATGCTGTCCATGTTGCCAGCCGTCACTCCCCAGAACAGATTGGGTTTGCCTAATGCTTCAAAGTCGGCGGTGCTCTGC
>JAXHSS010000109.1:3232-6474 GCA_034190675.1 Pseudomonadota bacterium | reverse complement strand
CTGGACGTCCGCCATGGTTATACTGCTTGATGGATTCTCGACGCTGTTTAACCATTTTGTCGAGAACTTGCAGTACTTCTTCATCACTCAGCTCTTTGCGCTCGTCTACTTCGATTTGCTTGATTGCAGACATGGCAAGGCGGATAGTACCAAGGCGGGCCTTGGCTTTATCACGCATAGCCTGTTTGACGGCTTCTTGCAGTTGCGCTTTAAGAGCTGACATGAGTATGTTTGCGTGTACGGTTATTAGTACAAACGCTTACGAGAAGCTTGCTCGCGTGATACTTTTTTCGCGTGACGCTTAACCGCTGCTGCTTTTAGGCGCTTACGCTTTTGCGTTGGCTTTTCATAAGTTTCGCGGCTGCGAACTTCAGCCAAGATACCTGCTTTTTCGCATGAACGCTTGAAGCGACGAAGTGCGTAGTCGAACTGCTCATTTTCTCTTACTTTTACCTGAGGCATGAAAAAATCACCTTCTTTATAAATTTGTTTCGGGTTTTGGGGCTAACAATGCTATGCTTGCTGGCCACAAAAACAGATGCGCGATTCTATCGTTTTTTAAAACAGTTTGCAAAGGGTAAATGCTATGTCGTCCATTATTTTGGGCATTGAGACCTCTTGTGATGAGACCAGTGTTGCGTTGTATTGCGCGCAGCAGGGCTTATTAGAGAATTTGGTATACAGCCAAATTGATTTACACAAACAATATGGCGGCGTTGTGCCTGAGCTAGCCAGTCGCGATCATGTCCGTAAATTATTGCCATTGGTTAAAGAAGCGTTAGCTAAGCGCGAACTGAGTTTGGCCGATATCGCTGCCATTGCTTTTACTGAAGGGCCGGGCTTGGTTGGCGCATTATTAGTGGGCGCGGCATTTGGCCGAGCATTAGCTTATGCGCTGAGTGTTCCTGCAGTGGCGGTTCATCATATGGAGGGGCATTTATTGTCGCCTTTGCTTGCTGATGAAAAGCCGAGTTACCCATTTGTTGCTTTATTGGTCAGTGGAGGACATTCTCAATTAATGGCGGTTCGCAAGCCGAGTGATTATGTCTTATTAGGCGAGAGTATAGATGATGCGGCGGGTGAAGCGTTTGATAAAACAGCAAAAGCGATGAACTTGCCTTATCCCGGAGGGCCTTCGATTGCAAAGCTGGCCGAGCAGGGAAACCCTAATGCCTTTGATTTTCCCCGTCCATTAACAAAAAAACCGGGTTGTGACTTTAGTTTTAGTGGTTTAAAGACGGCTGTGTTGATTGCCCTGAAAAAAGCGCAGCAAAGCCCCGAGGGGCTGACAGAGCAGGTTAAAGCAGATATTGCAGCCAGCTTTCAAGCGGCGGTGACAGATACCCTAGTGATTAAGTGTAAGCGCGCGTTGAAGCAAGCGGGGATGAAAACCTTAGTTGTCGGCGGCGGTGTCAGCGCGAACAAACAGCTGAGAGAAAAACTGGCAGTGACGCTGGAAAAAATGGGTGGTCAGGCGTATTATCCGCCCCTTGCGTTATGCTCTGATAATGCCGCTATGATTGCCTATGCTGGGTTTTTGCGTTGGCAGGCTGGAGAGCGAGCTGAGCTGGCCTTAAATGTGCGAGCGCGATGGCCACTCACGCAGTTAGCGGCACTTTCTGGATAATGTTTTTTCGACAAAAACGAACAACGGCTTAACCACAAGCGACTGAGATAGAGAACTGACAAGCTATGGCGACAATTTTTATCAATGAATTAGCAATCAAAATGCATATTGGTGTTCCTGAGTGGGAGCGTCGTGTGCGACAAACGGTTTTGGTCGATTGCGAAATGCGAACGGATATTCAGTCGGCGGCCAGTGCACAAGATATTGCTCAAACCATTAATTATCAGACGATAGTTCATGAGCTAGAAGCTCTAGCGATGTCTAAGCCTTATGTTTTGGTGGAAAGCTTAATTGAAGATATGGCCGATTTGATTGAAAAAGACTTTAAGCCAAGTTGGCTATCGCTTAAGGTTACCAAGCCATTCGCTATTGCTAATGCCGCAGGTGTTGGGGTCAAAATCGAGCGAGGCACGCGCTAGTTCTGGCGCCAAGCAAGCGATGCCTAAGGTTCTGATCAGTTTAGGAAGCAACCTGAATCGAGAGCAGAATATCCAGCAGGCGATCGAACAGCTTAGCGAGCGCTTTGCCGAGCTTATGGTTTCTGCTCAAAAAGAAACGCCTGACTACACCGAGGCGGGGGCGCCTTACTTAAACGTTGTTGTCGCCTTTGAGACTGCTTATTCTCCTTGGTCAGTACGTAGCGTGCTCAAGCAGCTTGAAAACGACTTTGGCCGCGACCGCAGTCAGCCTGCAAAAGTGAGCTTGGATGCTGACCTGCTGCAATATGGCGATAAAATGATTCATACGGGTTTATTGAAGCTACCCAGCGATGATATGCAGCTCAGCCATATCCAAGCATTGATTAAAACATTAGAGCTTGAGCCTGAAGACTCGGGTAGCTCAAAGTAATGTAAACGCGCCACTTAATGGGCTCAAACTTATTAGCATTAGCTCAACCTTATTAAATCAACACTGTTTCATGGTTTGGTTTATACTAGGGATGTTTGTTTTTTTGGCTTATTAAGATGAACTCAACAGTCCCAACTCCTTCATTAAAACGACGCGTATCTTTTTCTCTGCTGATGCTGTATGGCCTTGGCACGATTTTGGGCGCGGGTATTTATGTCTTGATCGGCAAGGTGGCCGGTGTTGCTGGTATGTATGCGCCCATCGCGTTTTTGGTGGCGAGTGTATTAGCGGGCTTGTCTTCGTATAGTTTTGCCAAACTCAGTCAGCGCTATCCGCGTGCCTCTGGTGAGGCGTTTTATGTACGGCAGGCTTTTTCACTGTCTTGGCTTGCGCCTTTAGTGGGCTGGATGGTAGTGGCTACAGGTGTGATTTCCTCGGCGACGATTGCTCGAGGCTTCACAGGCTATTTATCCGTTTATGTTGACTGGCCTGAAATCATCGTCATGACGGTATTGCTCAGCGCTCTGGTTTTGCTGGCTTGTTGGGGGGTTGCCGAATCCGTCAGTGTGGCTGCATTGATCACGATTATTGAGCTGCTTGGGTTGATTTTTGTGATTTGGATGGCCCGTTCTTATTTATCTGATCTACCCATGCGTTGGCCAGAGCTGCTCCCACCATTTGAAGGAGTGATATGGCTGAGCATTATGCTGGGTGGTTTTTTGGCGTTTTATGCCTTTATAGGTTTCGAGGATATGGTCAATATGGC
>JAXHSS010000109.1:0-3132 GCA_034190675.1 Pseudomonadota bacterium | reverse complement strand
CAGTATAGAGACCTTATGATTACCTTAAAAGAGCTGAGCAAGCGCCAAGAGTATGAGACGCTTATTTTGCACTCGCTGGACCGTGGTATTTACCAAGCCAGTGTTCGAGTTTCGGCTTTAAGCCAAGTAGACCCAAAAGAACAAGAGCTAAGCGAGCAGGAGCATTTGGTTTTAGATGAGAAGGGAATGCCCCTTCGCGCTAGAAGCCTTTTGGATATGCATCGCCCATTTGAACAGCTAAAGTTCAAGCGAACAATTTTGCGCCAGGACAGTGCGTATGATGAAATGGTGAGTCATCCAGAGCGCCAAGGCGCCAATCGAATGGAGATCGAGCTTAACCCAGATGAGCTGACAAGTAAGCGCTAAGGAGCAGGGCAGATGGTGCTAAGGTATAAAGAACTAAAAAAGAACTAAAAAAGAACTAAAAAAGAACTAAAAAAGAACTAAAAAAGAACTAAAAAAGAACTAAAAAAAGTTGAGTGAATTGAATAAGTTGAGCAAGCAGAGTTAAGTAGAGTAAGCGTTGTGATTGATATTTGTATTTTCCCTATTCCTGGAGCGGTGACATTTCCAGGCACTATTTTCCCCCTACATGTGTTTGAGCCTCGCTATCGAGAAATGATTCATCACAGCGTAGAGACCAAAATGCCCATCGCGATTTGCCACCCTGAACGCCAGCTAACAGAGTCGCGACAGTTTGATTCGATGGAGCAGGCGCTGCAATCCAATCAAGCCACCTATCAGCCAAATGATATTGTTACTGCAGGCTGGTGTGAGCTGCGAGAAACCACTGGTGATGGCCGCATGTTAGTCGATGTGCATTTGCAGCGACGCTATCATTTGGTGAAGGTGAAGCAAGATTTGCCGTATGCCATTTATGGCTGCGAGACTTGGGAGGATCTGCCCGATAATGAGACTCAGCAGACGGAATATCAGGAGCTTAAAGACCAAATTTTATGGCGTTTAAGTGTGATCGGTGATGATGATGTTCAAATTCAACGTCTGATTGAATCAACCACTTGGCAAGGGAAATCACCAGAAGCGTTTAGCTTTGAGCTGTTTGGTTTGCTGCGCTTTCAACCTGAAGTCATGCAAGATTTGTTGGAAATGCGCTCGGTTCACCAGCGGCTACAATTCACGCTGGATATTTTGAATCGCGTTACAGAATAAGCCGAGCCAGAAATTAAACACAATTCCAGCTGTTAACATTTTCGTACTGGAAAATTTTAGCGCTCAAGCTAAGCTAGCCGCTGTTTTTGATGAGGTTTCGATGTTATGGATGCTTCCTTACGATCAAAGCTTTCGGCGCTTGGGCCGGGGATTCTTACTGCAACGGCAGCCGTTGGTGGTTCTCACCTAATTGCCTCGACTCAGGCTGGCGCACTGTATGGTTGGCAACTCGCGATTATTATCATTTTGGCGAATGTGTTTAAGTATCCTTTTTTCCGTTTTGGCTTTCAGTATACGTTGGATACTGGCAATACCCTATTAGAAGGTTACGCGCAAAAAAGCCGCTGGTATCTATGGCTGTTTTTCCTGCTCAATATTTTTTCTTCAATGGTTAATACGGCCGCTGTGGCAATGATTGCCGCGGTAATTTTGCAAACCGCCTTGCCTGATTACTCTGTTGAATGGATGACCTTTGCGGTGCTATTGATCTGCTCAGCGCTGATTTTAGCGGGTCGTTACCACCTTTTAGATCGATTATCCAAAGTCATTATGGTGCTGTTAGCGGTGACGACAATTGCTGCGGTGGTGATAGCCGCAGGAAATGAGCGCAGCCAAATCGATGCCCAACTGATGGCCACGCCTTGGAATTTGGCAGCACTGGGTTTTATTGTCACGCTGATGGGCTGGATGCCAGCTCCGATTGAGATCTCGGTCATTAGTTCGCTTTGGCTAAAAGCGAAACAAAAAGATCAGGTTGAACACCAAGAGCCGCACCTGACCAAGCAAAATAGCCTATTTGATTTTAATGTTGGTTATTGGGGAACGGCTGTATTAGCTCTGTTTTTCCTTGGCATCGGTGCGTTGGTGCAATACGGTGCACCAGAAGGGGTAGAGCGTGTCGGCGGTGCCTATGTTCGACAGCTGATCAGCATGTATGTCGGTACAATTGGTGAATGGTCACGTTGGTTGGTCACGTTTATTGCGTTTGCCTGCATGTTTGGTACAACATTGACGATTTTAGATGGCTATTCGCGAACCAATGCCGAGTCTTTGCGCTTAATTCGCGGCCACAACAGTAGCTCGCCAGCGCTGTTTTTGAGCTGGGTGGTGGTTTTGGCATTCGCCAGTATGTTGGTGGTGTTTTTCTTTAAAGGCGCTCTTGGGCCGATGCTAAAATTCGCGATGATTACAGCTTTTATCACCACGCCTGTATTTGCTTGGCTAAACTTTAGCTTGGTTCGCCACGATGGCTTTCGTCTTAAGGGCTGGCTCTCGC
This sequence comes from Pseudomonadota bacterium, assembly GCA_034190675.1. Classification (GTDB taxonomy): domain Bacteria; phylum Pseudomonadota; class Gammaproteobacteria; order Pseudomonadales; family JAXHSS01; genus JAXHSS01. Next base: position 686 of record JAXHSS010000109.1, on the reverse strand, counting down.
TTTTGTCTTGGATTGGACTGGCGTATCTGACGCTATTTACGCTGTTTTTTTTGGTCTATCGGCTACTGATCACCGCTTAGAGCGATATTGAACATGACTAAGCGCCCAAGCAAAAGCAGGGGCGCTTTTGCTTGGGCTTATGATGAGCTTTTGTCTTGGTCAGATGGGCTGGCGCTTCGTTTTTGCCACTGCGTTTCATCGCCGTCTTGACGTGCGTAAATACGCGCGAGAATAAACAGGACATCCGATAGTCGGTTAAGAAACTGTGCGCAACTAATATTAAAACGCGAGTCTTGCTCAGCCAGTTGCCAAAGCAAGATTTCACTGCGACGGCAGAGGGTTCTTGCGCTATGGCAGTAGCTGCTGGCTAGGTTTTGACCTGGCAGCACAAACTCCTCTAGCGGAGGCAGTTGCTGGTTCCAACGTTCGCCATCAGCGCTGAGCGCCTCTAGCCCTTCATCACTGAAAAAGTGCTGGTCGGGGAGGCAAAGGTCGCCGCCAATATCAAATAATTGATGTTGGATTTGCTCAGCCCAGCCGCCGTCGGCAGGGCAGAGCAGTTTGACAAAACCCAGCTGAGCATTGAGCTCATCAACAGCAGCCATGGCTTGAACACGGATATCCGTTTTGGCGATGGAGCTACCATCGCCTAGGGTGGTTTGACCACTGTCTCCTGCTCGAGTCGT
>JAXHSS010000108.1:0-6477 GCA_034190675.1 Pseudomonadota bacterium | reverse complement strand
GGCCTGAATCATCTTGTGCTGCGCTTAGGTTAAGACCACGCCACAAGTAGAAGTTTGAAACACCTGCAGAAGCGCTGATTTCAGCTGCTTGAGTTGCTGGTGCGAAAGTTGCAGCCATAGCTGCTGCTAGCGTAGTTACTAAAAGTTGTTTTTTCATTTAAGAATCTCCTAAGTTAGTTGTGAAACACAGTAGCACGAACCGTGCCAAAGTGATTCCTTTGTCTTGCCCGCTTTTTCTGTAAAAGCGTTAAATCAATGCTAATATAGAGTGAAACAAAACAATTTTCAAAGCAATATCCCAGTTTTTTGCCCTATTTTGGTGCCTCTATGTCACAAAACTCGCATGATTTACTTAAATTTCCCTTTTCTTCCTTGCCCGCCACCTTGGCTGAGCTTGGCATCAGCGAAGCCAATTTTTTATCAGATCACCGTTTACGTTTAGGCTTTTTCTCAAACGCCTTTGAGCAGGAGTTAGCCAAAATCAGCACGGTGCAAGTCGAGACCTTAGTGCGAGCCCATGCCGCGCAAAAAAACAAGCCGCCATTACCGCGAGTGAAAAACATTATTGCTATCGCCTCGGGTAAAGGCGGGGTGGGTAAATCGACGACTTCAGCGAATTTAGCTGCGGCTTTTAGCCAATTAGGCGCTCGCGTGGGCGTGTTGGATGCGGATATTTATGGGCCAAGTATTCCACATCTCTTTGGTATCGCCGATGATCAGCGGCCGGGCGTTGAAGAGGGTAAGTATTTTGTGCCTATTGAGCGTGAGGGGATTCATACCTTAAGCATGGGCAATCTGATGAACGAGAAAACCCCAGCGGTTTGGCGTGGTCCGAAAGCATCGGGCGCTTTGATGCAGATGTTAAATCAGACCCTTTGGCCAGATTTAGATTATTTATTGATTGATCTGCCACCAGGAACGGGTGATATCCAATTAACGATGGCTCAACAGATACCGACTGTTGGAGCCGTTGTAGTCACGACGCCTCAAGACTTGGCTTTACTGGATGGAAAAAAAGCCATAGAGATGTTTGAGAAGGTTGGCATTGGGGTTTTGGGTATCGTTGAAAACATGTCGGTGCATATTTGCTCTAAATGCGGGCATGAGGAGTCTATTTTTGGTGTGCAAGGTGGTCAGCGTTTAGCTGATGATTACAGTATGCAATTGCTCGGCCAGTTGCCATTGCATATGGCTATCCGCCAGCAAGGGGATTCAGGTCGTCCGATCACCTTGTTAGAGCCTGAAGGAAATATCGCGCAGAGATACCGAATGATCGCTGAAAAAGTCTCGATTGCTATTGCTATGCGTGATCTTGCACCTCAGCCAAGTATCAGAGTGACAACACAATAGCGGGTTTGTCGTAGTGACAGCGTATTAGTGAGTGGGTACACTTTCAGCAGTTTTAATAGGAAGAAATTATGTCAATTAAATCGGATCGATGGATCAAACGCATGGCGCAAACGCAGCAGATGATTGAGCCATTTGAAGCGGGTCAGGTGAAGCATTGCGCGGACAAGGGCCGACTCATCTCCTACGGCACTTCTAGCTATGGCTATGACGTGCGCTGTTCAGATGAGTTTAAGGTGTTTACCAATATTAATTCGGCTATTGTCGATCCAAAAGATTTCGACCCGAAAAGTTTTGTGGATGTGAAAAGTGACGTCTGCATTATTCCGCCTAATTCATTCGCGCTAGCCAGAACTGTGGAGTATTTTCGAATTCCTCGTAATGTTTTGACGGTTTGTTTGGGTAAATCAACGTACGCTCGTTGCGGTATCATCGTGAATGTTACGCCTCTTGAGCCAGAATGGGAGGGGCATGTTACGTTAGAATTTTCGAATACCACCAACCTTCCTGCAAAAATTTATGCCCATGAAGGCGTAGCGCAAATGCTGTTTTTCGAGTCAGATGAGGTTTGCGAAGTCTCGTATAAAGATCGTGGCGGTAAGTATCAGGGGCAAACGGGAGTTACCCTGCCAAAAACCTAGACGATAGAAGGTTTTTCTTTGAAAATTCGCCGCCTAAAAAAGAAAATTATCTTTTTTTAGGCAGTGTTTTTAAAGTTTTTCAGATACTTAGACGGAAGTTATCAACAAAGCGTCAGAAAAATGCACCAATTCGCCTTGACAAAGATAAGTGCCTGAAAGCATTAAAAAATAACGTAAGCTGTTGAAAAACAAGAGTTTTTTATTTGGTCAAAAATTGATCAATTTGTGACAAGCGTTGTCATACTTGGGTTTCACCTGTTTTTCGCAGTTTTATGCACAAAGTTATCCACAGGTTTTGTGGAAAACCTCGATATCAGTGGATAACTAAAGAAAATTGAATGAGATAGTTGTGAGTTTATGAAAGATTTACGTGCCTTTATCGCCGTTTTGGAAAAAGCGGGTGAATTAAAACGAATCAAGCAGCCGATTTCTCCAGTATTAGAAATGACAGAAATTTGTGATCGCACCTTGCGCGCACAAGGGCCGGCTCTTTTATTTGAAAACGTCAAAGGCTATCACATGCCCGTATTAGCCAATTTATTCGGTACGCCTAAACGCGTGGCGATGGGCATGGGCCAAGATGGTGTGACGGCTTTGCGTGACGTGGGCAAATTGCTGGCTTTTTTGAAAGAGCCAGAGCCGCCGAAAGGCTTCAAAGATGCGCTATCTAAGCTGCCCAAGTTTCGTCAGGCATTGAATATTTCGCCAAAAGTTGTGAGCAAGGCGCCATGTCAAGAAGTGCAACTCACCGGCGATGAAATTGATTTGAACCAGTGGCTTCCTGTACAAACCTGTTGGCCGGGTGATGCAGGTCCGTTGATCACTTGGGGCTTGGTTGTGACCAAGGGCCTTAAGGATCGCGAGAATTTGGGCATTTATCGCCAGCAAGTGATCGCAAAAAACAAGGTCATTATGCGCTGGCTTAGCCATCGTGGTGGTGCATTGGATTATAAAGAGTTTCGTGATAAGTACCCCGACAAGCCCTTTCCGGTTAGCGTGATTTTAGGCGCTGATCCGTTTACGATTTTGGGTGCGGTAACACCAGTTCCGGACACATTATCAGAGTATGGTTTTGCAGGTTTACTGCGCAATGAAAAAACGCAGATCGTGCCTTGCACGCATGCAGATTTACATGTGCCTGCGAGTGCTGAAATTGTTCTTGAAGGATATATTTACCCAGATGAGCTTGCACCAGAAGGGCCTTTTGGTGATCACACCGGTTACTATAATGAAGTTGAACGCTTCCCCGTGTTCACCATTGAAAAAATCACTCACCGAAAAGACCCTATTTATCACAGCACCTACACGGGCCGACCACCTGATGAGCCAGCGATATTGGGTGTTGCTCTGAATGAAGTATTCGTGCCGATTTTGCAAAAGCAGTTCCCTGAGATTGTCGATTTTTATTTACCCCCTGAGGGCTGTTCTTATCGCATGGCGGTGGTGAGCATGAAAAAACAATATTCAGGTCATGCGAAGCGCGTCATGATGGGCGTCTGGTCGTTTTTGCGGCAATTTATGTACACCAAGTTTGTGATTGTAGTGGACGATGACGTGGACACTCGCAACTGGGAGGATGTGATGTGGGCAATCACCACGCGAATGGATCCGGCCCGCGATACGGTCATGGTTGAAAACACGCCTATCGACTACCTAGATTTTGCCTCGCCTGTGGCAGGATTAGGTTCTAAAATGGGGCTGGATGCGACCAATAAATGGCCAGGAGAAACCCAGCGAGAGTGGGGCGAGCCAATACAAATGTCTGCTGACGTCAAACAGCGTGTTGATGAAATGTGGGACGACCTCGGAATTTTTAAGAAATAAATTATGACCAATCCAATCCGTTCGGTGCGAGCGACGATCGACTCGACCAACTTACTTAACCATAATGTTTATCAGGTGCAATTAAGCCTGCCTGAGCCAGTTCAAAGAGATGCAGGGCAGTATTGTATGCTGCATCTAGAGGGCGAGGTTTATGCCTATTCCATTGCCTCAGCTCCGCAAGATCAACAGCGTATCGAGCTTCATATCCGTGTTGACGATGCTAACTCAAATGCAATCACTGTGATCAATACATTGCTAAATCAAGAGCAGGTTGATGTGTCTTTGCCATATGGCGATGCCACCCTATGTGAGCCACCAAAACGTCCTGTTTTGATGATCGCGGGTTCAACGGGTTATTCAGGCTGTCAGAGCAAGTTACTGTTCTTACAAGAGCAAACGCTGGAGCATCCCGTATATTTTTATTGGGGTGGGCGAACATCAGATGATTTATATCTTCTTGAGCAGGCTGAACAAATTTGTGCAAAAAATAATCAGTTTGTGCTCGAAGCCTTGGTTTCGGATGAAGACAGCGTGGCGAGAAGAAAAGGTTGGCTTCATGAGGCGGTAATTGAGGATTTGGGCGATTTAAGCCAATTTGACGTCTATCTCGCGGGTTCGCCACCGATGGTATATGCCATTTATGATGCATTATTGCCACAGGGTTTAGTGCCTGAGCAGGCTTATTCTGATGTATTCAGCTATGCACCAAGAGATTAAATGATGCTCATTAATGCAAAAAATGTGCAATTGGCTTTTGGTTTAAAGCCCTTACTCGACCATGTTGATTTTACGCTTCAAGCACGTGAGCGTGTGGCCTTGATCGGCCGCAATGGTGAAGGAAAAACCAGTTTTTTAAAGGTGCTTACTCAGAAAATTAAACCCGATGATGGCGAGCTTGTCTTTGATGATGGTTTGAGTTTTGCCATTTTGGATCAATCAGTGCCTGAAGGTGATGATGCGACGGTTTTTGAAATGGTGGCTGATGCCAAAAAAGAAGCATTAAATGCGATCAAAACCTACCAAACACTCAGTCAGAAACCCGAAATCACACCATTTGAGCAGCAGCATATTGATCAGTTGTTGAATCTTATTGACCAAGAAAACGCTTGGGTGATTGAACATCAGGTGACACAGGTTTTACAGCAGTTAGAGCTCGATGGTAGGGCTGTATTTGCAGATTTGTCAGGTGGGCGAAAGCGCCGCGTTATGTTAGCCAAAGCGTTATTTACTCAACCCGATATCTTATTCTTAGATGAGCCGACTAATCATTTGGATATTGAGTCGATCGATCAGCTTGAATCCATCTTATTGGGCTTTGAAGGCGCGTTGTTTTTTATCAGTCACGACCGCGCCTTTATTGATAAAGTGGCAACACGGATTATCGAGTTAGATCGCGGACAATTGGCGAATTTCAACGGAAATTACGCCTATTACCAAGAGAAAAAGCAACAGCAGTTGGATGCCGAAGATAAGGCAAACAGTGAGTTTGATAAAAAACTTGCGCAAGAAGAGGTGTGGATTCGTCAAGGTATCAAAGCGCGTCGAACGCGCAACGAGGGACGAGTTCGTGCGCTAAAAAAAATGCGAGAGGAGCGTAAGCAGCGCCGAGAAACAGTGGGCTCTGCCAATATGAAACTGGCCGTCACGTCTCGCTCAGGTAAAAACATTGTTGAAGCAACTGATGTGGGTTATCGCTGGGGTGAGCAGTGGCTATTTCGTGAGCTCAATACGCATATTTTGCGTGGCGACAAGGTGGGGATCATTGGGCCAAATGGTGCGGGTAAAACCACGCTCGTTCGCCTTCTGCTGAACCAATTAGAGCCAAGTGAAGGTAAGCTTAAGTTCGGACACAACCTTGAGATTGCTTACTTAGACCAACTTCGCAGTCAATTAAATGAGAACCTAAGTATTGTTGATAACATCCGAGAGGGTAGTGACTACATCGCTGTGAATGGGCAACAAAAGCATGTGATGAGTTATTTGCAGGATTTTTTGTTTTCCTCTGAGCGAGCAAGAACCCCAGTTTCAGCATTATCGGGTGGGGAAAAAAATCGGGTATTACTGGCCAAGCTATTCACCAAGCCATTAAATGTTTTGGTTTTGGACGAGCCAACCAATGACCTTGATATTGATACCCTAGAGCTATTGGAGTCTTTATTGGTAGAGTTCGACGGTACGTTGTTAATGATTAGCCATGACCGAACCTTCTTGGATAATATTGCAACTAACACCTTAGTGTTTGAGCACAATGAGTATGGCGATGTGGTGGTAAATGATTACGTCGGAGGATACCAAGACTGGTTACGCCAGCGACGTGTGATTACGCCAAAAGAGGCCTTTACAGTGGATGATACTCAAAGCACTGAAACATCTAATCAAGTTGCACCTTCAGAGCCGGCCATAGTCGATAAGAAAGCCAAAAAACTCAGCTATAAAGACCAAAGAGAGCTAGATGCTCTGCCTGAAAAAATGGCAGACTTAGAAGCTCAAATTGAATCGTTGGAAAACCAAATGCAAATGCCTGAGGTTTTGGCAAATCACGCCGAGCTTGCTCAATTCGGCGAGCAATTGCATCAATGCCAACAAGCATTGGATCTGGCTATGGAGCGCTGGGTTGAGCTGGAAGATTTTGCGTAAAAAAACTTTACGATGCGAAGCTTGCTAG
>JAXHSS010000107.1:0-6603 GCA_034190675.1 Pseudomonadota bacterium | reverse complement strand
TTGAAAAGAGTATCCGAGCCGATATTATGGATAGTGACGAGTTGACCGATTACGGATGGAACCAAGCTGGCAGCTCTGTGGATTCGGATAACCCCGAAACTCCAGCAACTGCTGAGCCACAGCCAACCAACGAGCAACTCACCAATAATAACAACAATAAAGGTGAATAATGAAAAAGCGCCCAGTAGACTTCGGTCTAAAGTTAATGAACCGAGTGGCACAAAGCGACACCATCGACACACTCAAGCTTCGTAAGCCAATAGAAAGACTGACCTACAAAGCCGTTCGCGATGGCTTTTCCCGCTTGCAAGCCATCATGGCTAAGCGCAAGCCAGTAAAACACGCAAAGAACGGCGAAACAAAGCCCAAGCTGCACTTCAACCTTGATCTCACCGAAGAGCAAGAAATGATCGCCGACATGCTTGAGCAATTTGCACTAGAAGTCATTCGCCCGGAAGCACAAGCCGCCGATGAAGCCTGCCAAGTCTCTGAACAACTCACCACACAATGGCAAGAACTGGGCATGGCTGATATGCTCATCAATGAAGCGTATGGCGGAAGTGCTACTGAGGGCTCATTGATCACTCAGTTTTTGATTACCGAAAAGCTCGCCAAAGGCGACTTATCCATCGCGCTGGCTCTTTTGTCCAGCCAATCCTTTGTTCAAATCATTCAAGACTTTGGCAACGATACCCAAAAAGCCGACTGGTTGCATCGATTTCTCGACCCCGAGACCGCCCCGCTATGCTCATTGGCTCTAATGGAGCCAGGGCTTGAGTTTCAGCCCGAGCAGCTTAGCACGCAGGCCAAAAAATCAGGCAATGGCTACAAACTTAATGGTAAAAAAACCGCCGTTGCGCTTTGCCAAGAAGCCGATTACTTTCTCGTTTTTGCCAAAGAACGCGGCGGATTTGGCCTTTATATCATCCCTTGCGATGGCCAAGGCCTCGAGCTTAAACAAGAAGAGTTTATGGGCTTAAAAGCAGCTAATACCGGTACACTTCATTTGAAAAACGTTATCGTACCGAGCGAAGCCAAAATTGGCGAATGCACACTCAAAGAACAGGACTACCAAAACCTGCTCAACCGTGCACGACTCGCATGGTGCGCTCTAGCCTGTGGTACAGCTGAAGCCGTGCTCGATAGCTGCATCGAATATGCTAATCAGCGCGAAGCCTTTGGCGAGCCGATCAGCCACCGCCAATCCATCGCCTTTATGATCTCAGATATGGCGATAGAACTAGAAGGCATGCGCCTAATGGCACTTCGCGCCGCAGCAAAAGCCCAGCATGACCTAGCTTTTGAGCAAGAAACCGCATTAGCCAAATTTCAATGCGCCCGAATGGCCATGAAAATCGGTACCGATGGCGTACAAATATACGGCGGCCACGGCTTCACAAAAGAGTACCCCGTCGAGCGCTGGTATCGTGACCTGCGCAGTATCGCCAGCATGGAAGGCGGACTTCTCCTTTAAAAAAATAACAAGAACAACGGAGACCCAAATGTTTTTAGAACTCTCAAAAAAAGTCAAATTCTCGACACGTATGGCGCGCAGCATGAGCAAAGAAATGCTGCGTCCTATCTCACGAAAATACGATAAAGCCGAGCATGAATACCCCAAAGAGCTCGACCTGATCGGCAGCATGATTCGCGGTATGAACGAAGGCGACCCCTCGCGCAGTGCAGGCGCTGCAGCCAGTAAAGGCGGCAGCAACTCACAAAGCAATGTCATGACCGCCGCCAGCATTCAAGCAACCAGCTGGGGCGACTTGGGCCTGATGCTAAGCTTCCCGGGGCAAGGCCTTGGCAATTCAGCAATTGCAGCCGTAGCCAACGAAGAGCAAAAACAACGTTTTGCGGGCAAATGGGCCGCCATGGCTATCACTGAGCCTGGTACGGGCTCCGACTCTGGCGCCATTCGCACCACTGCGGTAAAAGATGGTGACTACTACATCTTAAACGGCGAAAAAATCTATATCACCAGCGGCTATCGCGCAGACTTGATCGTCGTCTGGGCGACGCTGGATCCTAAGCTTGGCAAAGCCGCGATAAAATCCTTCGTTGTAGAAAAAGGCACCGAAGGCCTTGAACTGATGCGCCTTGAGCATAAGCTCGGCATTAAAGCCTCAGACACCGCCAACTATGCACTGAACAACTGTCGTGTGCACAAAGATAACCTGCTGGGCGACCCTGAAGTGCGCGTTGAAAAAGGCTTCGGCGGCGTTATGCAAACCTTTGATAATACCCGCCCGATGGTAGCTGCCATGGCAATCGGAGTAGCCGAAGCGGCACTGGATACCACCAAAGTCTTGCTAAAACAAACGCGCCTCGACAAAGCGCTAAGCAAACCTCTTAGCCAGCGCAGCGCGATCGAGCAAGAGCTCATCAACATGCAAGCTGACTGGGAAGCCGCACGACTACTGATGCTCAAAGCCGCATGGATGGCCGATAGCGGCAAACCCAACTCAAAAGAAGCCTCGATGTCTAAGGCCAAAGCAGGGCGAACCTGCAATGCCATTACACTCAAATGCGTCGAGCTTTGCGGCAGCTTGGGCTACAGCGAGCGCGAACTTCTGGAAAAATGGGCACGTGATTCCAAAATCCTTGACATCTTTGAAGGCACACAGCAAATTCAACAATTGATTATTGCGCGTCACTTACTGAATAAAAGCTCCAAAGAGCTCAAGTAAACGCCGCTACATTGCCCTTGCAAGGCTCAGCCAAACGCGCTCATACACTGGCGCTATACGCTGAGCCAAGCGCAAGCAATGACCCAACAATAAAGACAAGAAGGACATCGAAAAGGAGACATTATGAATCTGTATTTTCGCTTAATCGCGCAGCGTTTTTCGCTTCGCTCGCTGCCGCAACAGCACGCCACCGAGTCCAGCAGGCAGTGTTTTCGCGTTTGGCCATCGGATGCCGCCTTTTCCATTGACCACCTGACCAATTCACGCGTATACAGCTTTGTAGATTTAATGCGTATTCGCTGGCTACAACAAGTCGGCTGGTATCGGGTAATGAAGCAGCATAAAATTCTGGGCGTTATTTCTGCTCAGCAAACCAGTTTTTACGGCATGATCCCGCTACTGACTCGCTTTGAGGTCGAAACTAAGCTGGTCTACTGGGATGAAAAGTACGCCTATTTTGAAAACCGTTTCACCCGCAAAGGCAAGCTATGCATCATGCAACTAGCTCGCATTGCTTTTGTCGATCTGCGCAGCAAAAAGCCCGTGCGTTTAGACGCTATGCTGGACGAGCTTGAACTTGATGTTGATCCCATCAAACTGCCAAAACACATCGCCAGTTGGCAGGCCAGCCTTAGCCACCGTTACTAGGCAAACTAATGGCAACAACTCAACCCAAGCTTCATTTGATCAGCTGTGGCGGCACCTTCGATAAAATATACTACGATGCCGCCTCCGACTTCACAATCGGCGACAGCCAAGCCATTGGTATACTCGAACAAGCCAATGTAAACCTCAGCTTCAGCCACCAAAGCCTGATGCAAAAAGACAGCCTCGACATGGATGACAACGACCGAACGCAAGTAGCCAAAGCGGTGTTAGACAGCTCGTGCAAGCGCCTACTCATTACTCATGGCACAGACAGCATGGTGCAAACAGCGCAGGCGATCGAACAGGCCTTGGCTGATAATTCGCAAGGCAAAACTGTCATTTTAGTTGGCGCCATGCGCCCTGCTCGAATGAAAACCACCGATGCTGATTTTAATTTAGGCTTTGCCTGTGCCGCTGCGCTTCTAAGCTCGCCTGGGGTTTATCTGGCCATGAACGGCCAGCTTTTTGCCCCAGAAGATTGCCAAAAGAACCGTGCTGCCCACCGTTTTGAGCCAATAAAAACCGAGCGTACATAACACAACGATTAAAAGCTGACCTCAGCGGTCTTTTTCTGCTAGGATAAAATAAAGGCTAATCGCCTATTTCATCCATCAACTCACAAGGTTAAACGATGATTGATTTTGACAAAGACACCGACGCCACCGAAACCCAAGAGTGGCTAGACGCCCTAAACTCTGTACTGGAGATCGAAGGCAACGAACGCGGCCATTACATTATCGAGCGCCTGCTCCACGAAGCCCGCCGCAAAGGCGTGAATATCCCCTTCACCGCCAGCACCAGTTATATCAACACCATTTCGCGCCGTAATCAGGCTGAATTTCCCGGCAACCCAGAGATCGAGCACAAGCTGCGCTCCATTATTCGTTGGAATGCTCTGGCTATGGTGATCCGCGCGAACAAAAAACATGACGGCCTAGGCGGCCATATTGCCTCTTTTGCCTCATCGGCCACACTCTATGACATTGGCTTTAACCACTTCTGGAAAGGCCATGACCACCCAGATGGTCAAGATTTGGTTTATATCCAAGGCCACTGCTCGCCAGGCATCTACGCCCGCGCCTTCATGGAAGGGCGGATCAGCGAAGAGCAAATGGATAACTTTCGTCAAGAAGTCAATGGCAACGGCCTCCCCTCCTACCCACACCCTTGGCTGATGCCCGAGTTTTGGCAGTTTCCAACGGTATCGATGGGGCTTGGGCCGATCACCGCGATCTACCAAGCGCGGTTTTTAAAATACCTTCATGCTCGCGGCCTAGCCGACACCTCAAAGCGCAAAGTTTGGTGCTTTATCGGCGATGGAGAAACGGACGAGCCTGAAACTCTTGGCGCGATCAACCTCGCCGCCCGCGAAAAACTCGACAACCTCATTTTCGTGGTTAACTGTAATTTGCAGCGCCTAGACGGGCCTGTTCGCGGCAATAGCAAGATCATCCAAGAACTTGAAGCCGACTTTCACGGCTCAGGCTGGCGAGTCATCAAGGTGATCTGGGGCTCCTACTGGGACGACCTCATCGCCCGCGACAGCAATGGCAAACTTCGCCAAGTCATGAACGAAACCATTGATGGCGAATACCAAAACTACAAAGCCAAAGGCGGCGCTTATACCCGTGAGCATTTCTTTGGCAAAGACCCAGACTTAAAGCGCATGGTCTCGCACCTCAGCGACGAAGAAATCTTCAAGCTAAACCGAGGAGGCCATGACCCGCATAAAGTCTATGCCGCCTACCATGAGGCAGTGAATACGCAAGGCCAGCCGACCGTTATCCTTGCCAAAACCGTTAAGGGCTACGGCATGGGCTCTCAAGGTGAAGGCCAAAACACCGCGCATCAGCAAAAAAAGCTGGATGAAGAACATCTCAAATACTTTGCCGAGCGCTTCAACCTGCAACTCTGTGAAGATGACATCGTCAACGCGAACTACATTCGCCCTGATAATGATAGCGAAGAAATGCAGTATTACCTCAAACAGCGCGAGCAGCTTGGCGGCTTTCTCCCAGAGCGAAAAGCTGATTCTGAAAGCCTCGACATCCCAGCGCTTGAAAGCTTTGAAAAACTGCTCAAAGACAGCGGCGATCGCCAAGCCTCAACCACAATGGTGTTTGTGCGCATGCTCACCGAGCTAACCCGCAATAAAGCGCTTGGCAACCGTGTCGTACCGATTGTCCCTGACGAAGCGCGCACCTTCGGTATGGAAGGTCTGTTCCGTCAGCTCGGCATCTACAGCCACTTAGGCCAGCTCTACACCCCTGAAGACAAAGACGAGATCATGTTCTACCGAGAAGATGCCGCTGGGCAAATCCTAGAAGAAGGCATTAACGAGGCCGGCGCTATGTCCTCGTTCATCGCCGCAGGCACCAGCTACAGCAATAATGACCTGCCGATGATCCCTTTTTACATCTACTACTCAATGTTTGGCTTCCAGCGTGTTGGCGATCTTGCATGGCTCGCAGGCGATAGCCGAACTCGTGGTTTTTTGTTGGGCGGAACATCAGGGCGCACCACGCTCAATGGCGAAGGTCTGCAACATGAAGACGGCCACAGCCACATCATTGCCGGCACCATCCCTAACTGCATCACCTACGACCCAAGCTTTGGCTTCGAGCTGGTGGTGATCATCCAACATGGTTTAAAACGCATGTATCAGGACAACGAAAGCGTCTATTACTACCTCACCGTGCTCAACCAAAACACACCGCAGCCAGCACTGCCAGAAGGCGCTGAAGAAGGCATTATCAAAGGTCTATACTGCTTTGAACAAGCAGAGAACGCCCAAGTTAACCTGCTATCCTCAGGGGCCATCATGCAAGAAACACTGGCCGCCGCCCAGCTGCTTAAAGACAACCACGGCGTCGAAGCCAATATCTGGAGCGCCACCAGCTTTAACGAGCTAGGCCGCGACCTTCAGCACTGCCTGCGTTATAACCGCCTGCACCCGCTGCAAGAGCGCAAAAAAGCCTATGTCGAGCAAACCTTAGGCGCCACTGAGCTGCCCACTGTTGCTGCGACCGACTATCAAACCAGCTACGCCGAGCAAATCCGCGCAGGGCTCTCTCAGCCCTTCCACGTGCTTGGCACAGATGGCTTTGGCCGCTCCGACACCCGCGAAAAATTGCGCAGCTTCTTTGAAGTAGACCGCTTCCATATCGTCGTCACCGCACTCAGCGTGCTGGCCGATGCTGGCCAAATTGACGCCCAAGCCGTGCAAGACGCGATTAAACAATACAGCATCCATGCCGATGCCGAC
>JAXHSS010000106.1:0-6626 GCA_034190675.1 Pseudomonadota bacterium | reverse complement strand
TAGTTTCTAAAGCTATTCGTAAGGCGAAAATTGTCGCGTTTGAAGATTTAGGAATGGAAGCGATTCACGAGTTTGAAGTTGAAAATATGCCAGTGACGGTAGCGGTTGATAGCCAAGGCGTATCTGTGCATCAGCAAGCGCCAAAAGTTTGGCAGGCGAAGATTGGTAAAATCCCCGTTGAGCAATAAAAGCTGAACAATAAAGGCTGAACATTAAGCCCACGCGTTTAGGTAGTGGCCGTTTATCGGATCGATAGACGGCCATTTTTTTTACTTCTCAAAACACGAATCATCTCAAAACCATCAAAATGAAGACACAATCTAATCAATGCCCATGTCAAAGCACTAATCCTTTTGATCGATGTTGTGGGCGTTTTTTATTGGGCGCAAACGACGGGGTTTTTGCCAAGACACCGGTGCAATTAATGCGTTCGCGCTACAGTGCATTTGCTTTGGGTGGTTATGGCCAGTATTTATTAGACACCTGGTCGGTTAACACTCGTCCAGCAACTCCAGCCTATGAATTATCCCAGAAACTGCAGCAATGGATAGGGCTTGAGATTGTCGAGCACCAGCAAAAAGGCCGTCGTGGGGTGGTCGAGTTTAAGGCTCGTTTTATTCACACAGCAAGTTGCTATCCATAACGAGGTCTCTCGTTTTGAGTGTGTTGATGGGCGGTGGTTTTATCTGGATGGCGATTACTAACGGCGCTTGTTGGCGATCTGTTTTTACGTTATGTTAAGCTTCATTATTCATCACTTATCGAGAAAAAGGAGTTGATATGAGTTATTTAGACGCGGGTAATCCCTTAGCTGTTGAAAACGCAGCGCCGAGCGTGCGAGCGGACTTTATTCGTAAGGTCTATATTCATCTAGCCATTGGTATTTTACTGTTTGCCGGATTGGAAGCGCTTTACTTGCAAATGGGCTTTGGCGCCATCGCGATGAAGCTAATCTCTGTTCATCAGTTTGCTTGGTTGGGTGTTTTATTGGTATATGGTGTGGCTTCATATTTTATGAGCAAGTGGGCGCATACAGCGATCACAAAAGAGCAGCAATATTTGGCGTTTTTTGGCGGTGTTTTTATTGAGTCTCTGATCTTTTTACCTATGATTTCACTTGCTGTTTTTCATGCCCCTGACGTTCTACAATATGCCGTAGTAGCCACACTAGCCTTGGTGGCAGGCTTGACCATGACGGTTGTTATCACTGGTAAGAGCTTTCATTTCTTGAAGCCCGTGTTGATGATCGTTGGCTTTGTTGCGCTGGGCCTTATTGTGGCCAGTATTTTATTTGGTTTTCAGCTGGGTCTGTGGTTTTCAGCAATTATGATTGTATTTGCTTCGGCTGCGATCTTGTATGAGACCAATAAAGTGTTCAAAGAATATAGCGAGCATCAATACATAGGCGCGGCGCTGACATTGTTTGCTAGTGTGGGTTTGCTGTTTTGGTATGTCTTGCAAGTTGGGTTGAGCTTTGTAGGAGAAGACTAAGTTTTTCCTTAACCACACACTAAGCCGATGCTTTGCATCGGCTTTTTTTATGAATAATCTATCCTGTAAAAGATTGAGCCCGTTAAAGCCTTATGAAAAAAGAAACCACAGATCCTAATGCATTAGCGATAACAGCTGCAACGCCTTTAAGCGCACTTTTTTTTGATCGTCGTTTATGGATGGTTTTTGTGCTTGGGATATGCAGCGGCTTTCCTTGGGTATTGATTGGCTCGGCGATGACGGGTTGGCTAACAGATGCTGGGCTATCACGAACAGCTATTGGCGCTTTTGGCTCGATCTTCTTTGTTTATGCCATCAATTTTCTTTGGGCGCCCTTAATTGATGCTTATCGCTTGCCTGTGTTTCGCCATTTAGGTGATCGTAAATCTTGGGTGGTCTTTCTTTTAGTGCTTATGGCCGCGTTATGCTGGGGTTTGAGCCAAGTTTCGCCAACAGCGAGTTTTTGGTGGCTTAGTGCTCTGGCGATTTTGCTGGCCATTGCATCGGCGACTAATGACATTGCTATTGATGGCTTCCGTGTTGATTTATTTGACCCTGAGGCGGAGCAAGCCTATATCCCTTATGCTTCAGCTGCCGCTACGAGTGGTTGGTGGACAGGCTATAGCTTGCTTGGAGCCGCAGCATTTTATATGAAAGGCCTGAGTGACATGAGTTGGTCCGAGGTGTTTGTTTGGCTATCGCTGTTTTGTGTTTTGATGGCTTTTTTGGTGTTGCTGCTCGTTAAAAAAGACACACAGCGTTTGAGAGTCAGAGCCCAAATGACGCAGCAACTAAACTGGCTAGAGCATATCGTATTCGCTGTGCTGGAGCCATTTAAGGCGCTCTTTAAGAAGTATGGACTGACCATCGTGCTCTTGCTATTGGCTTTTTTGTTCAGTTTTAAAATGGGCGAGGCTTTTTTGGGTCGTATGTCCATTACCTTTTATAAAGAAGTGGGTTTTTCTGATACGCAGATTGGGACCTACTCCAAAATGGTGACTTGGTGGATCACGATTGTTTTTAGTTTGCTTGGTGCTTTTTTTAATCAGCGTTTTGGTATTGTCAAAGGCTTAGTGGTTGGCGGTGTGGCGATGTCAGCGACGAATTTATTATTCGCTTTAATTGCCCTACAAGGACCCAAAGAGTCGTTGTATTTATTGGCGGTAATACTGGATGGATTTACCAGCGCATTTGCCACGGTGGTGTTGGTGAGTTTTGTGACCTTGCTGACGGATCGCGTGTTTTCAGCCACTCAATACGCGCTGTTGGCCTCGGTAGCTAATTTTGGCCGGACTACCGTATCTGGCTTTAGTGGTGTAGCGGTTGATGCGATGCAAGGCAATTGGGCGTTGTTTTTTTTGCTGACGACGCTCATGGTGTTGCCAAGCTTGGTTATCCTTGGCTTCTTGGTTCGAGCATTGAAAAAGCGAAAAATTTTATAATTTTTTGGCTTTTTGCCTTGAAAACTCAATTTCAAACCCCACTGTGTTATCAACCTGAACGTGTTGTCAGGGATAAAACAGTTTTGGCGGAGTTACGATGACGCCAAAACAGATTTTACTGGGTAAATACGTTGTTTTAGACATAGGAGTTAATTATGAATATTCGTCCTTTAAATGATCGCGTGGTTATTAAGCGCGTTGAAGAAGAAAAGAAAACAGCGGGCGGTATCGTCCTTCCTGGTAGCGCGACTGAAAAGCCATCACAGGGCGAAGTGGTTGCGGTAGGTCCAGGCAAGCTTTTGGATAACGGCTCTCGCTCAGATATGTCAGTTAAAGCTGGCGACCAAGTATTGTTCGGTCAGTACGCTGGCAATACCGTTAAAGTGGATGGCGATGAGCTATTGGTGATGAATGAGTCTGAAATCTTCGGTGTGATTGAGGGCTAATACCTCGGTATTGCATATGCAACTGTCGAAAATTTCAAAATTATTTTAGGAGAAAATTATGTCAGCTAAAGAAGTTATTTTTGGTCAAGAAGCGCGTCAAAAGATGCTTTCAGGTATTAACACTCTGGCCGATGCAGTAAAAGTAACGCTTGGCCCTAAGGGTCGTAATGTGGTTCTTGAAAAGTCATTTGGTGCTCCAGCGATCACTAAAGACGGCGTGTCTGTAGCTAAAGAAATCGAGCTAACGGATAAGTTCGAAAACATGGGCGCACAAATGGTTCGCGAAGTGGCCTCTAAGGCAAATGATGAAGCCGGTGATGGTACAACGACAGCAACTGTATTAGCTCAAGCAATCGTAACAGAGGGCTTGAAGTCTGTTGCTGCAGGCATGAACCCGATGGACGTGAAACGCGGTATCGATAAAGCGGTAGCGGCGGTCGTTGAAGAGCTTAAAGCTTTGGCGATTCCGTGCGAGGACAATAAGTCAATTGCACAGGTTGGTACTATTTCAGCCAACAGCGACTCAACAGTCGGTGATAATATTGCAGCGGCTATGGAAAAAGTCGGTAAAGAAGGCGTGATCACGGTTGAAGAAGGTAGCGGCTTGAACGACGAGCTTGAAGTGGTTGAAGGTATGCAGTTTGATCGTGGCTATTTATCGCCGTATTTCATCAACAACCAAGAAAAAATGGCGGTTGAGTTAGATAATCCGTTCATTCTTTTGGTTGATAAAAAGATTTCAAACATTCGTGAGCTCATTCCTACGCTTGAAGAAGTCGCTAAGACAGGCAAGCCGCTATTGATCATCGCAGAAGATGTTGAAGGCGAAGCGCTAGCAACGTTGGTTGTTAATAATATGCGTGGTGTGGTTAAAGTGGCTGCGGTCAAAGCGCCAGGCTTTGGTGATCGTCGTAAAGCGATGTTGCAAGATATCGCGATTCTAACAGGTGGTACGGTTATCAGCGAAGAAGTGGGTTTAAGCCTTGAGACAGCAACGGCGGATCAGCTTGGTACGGCGAAGAAAGTGAATATCGATAAAGACAATACTGTTATTGTTGATGGTGCTGGTCAAGAAGCGGATATCGTTGCTCGCGTTGAGCAGATTAAGCGTGAGGTTGAAAACTCAAGCTCTGAATACGATAAAGAAAAGCTTCAAGAGCGTCTTGCTAAGCTTTCTGGTGGTGTTGCCGTGCTTAAGATCGGTGCAGCAACAGAAGTTGAGATGAAAGAGAAGAAAGACCGTATTGATGATGCGCTTCATGCAACTCGCGCCGCTGTTCAAGAAGGCGTAGTTGCTGGTGGTGGTGTTGCTCTAGTTCGAGCTTTGAGCGAGATTTCTGTTGAAGGTGATAACGAAGAGCAAAAAGCAGGTATCGCGATTGCATTGCGTGCACTTGAGGCGCCGCTTCGCCAAATCGCATCGAACGCAGGTGCTGAGGCATCGGTAATTATCGATAAAGTAAAAAATGGCGAAGGTAATTTCGGCTACAACGCGGCGACAGGTGAGTACGTGGATATGATTGATGCGGGTATTATCGATCCTGCCAAAGTTACTCGTTCAGCGTTGCAAGCGGCGGCTTCAGTTGCAGGTCTCCTGATCACAACTGAAGCTATGATCGCTGAAATCCCTGAAGAGAAGCCTGAGGCACCTGATATGGGTGGCATGGGCGGAATGGGTGGCATGGGCGGCATGGGCGGCATGATGTAATGCTGGCTAGCACACCTGTATCTCGCTGGGCTAATTAAGCTTAGCTCAGTCAGAAACAATAAAAGCCGCTGGAATGTTGCACTCCAGCGGCTTTTTTTATGCTCTTTGCTTGGGTTATAGCATTAGCCGATGGCTCTTTTGGGCATTTGCGTGTAACGCGCTTATTCCGACAGCTTTTTAATAGGGAATTGAATAGTTAATCGAAGCCCTGAGGGAGCACGGGTGGAAAAATCAACGGAGCCGCCGAGCTGCTCAACTCGCCAACGAATGTTTTTAAGGCCATTGCTGTGTCGCTTTTCTTCGGTTTGAAAAGCGATGAAATGACCGTTGTCTTCGATACATAGTTCCACATGGTCATCATAGAGTGTTTTGCTAACCCAGATTTTACTGGCTTGTGCGTGTTTAATAATATTGGCAAAGGCTTCTTGTAAGATACGCAGCAAATGCAGACTTGATGTGGGTTGCAAGACCACTTCTTCATCGTCTAATTGCATTGTCCAGTGCAGCTCAATTTGGTTTTGCACTAATAACCTTTGAATACGAAATTTGAACTCAGCCAGCAAGGTGTCGAGGAAATTGGTTGATTCGCCCAAAGATAGAATAATGAGTCGTAGATCATCGAGGCTGTATTGTAAAATATCTCGAATATCTTTTTGGCGGTTTTGGTAGTCGTTACTATCAATAAGAGAAAGCGAAGAGACTAGGTTGCCTCCAATGCCATCATGAACATCTCGCATGATACGCTCGCGCTCGAGGGTGATGGCTTGTTCTCGTTCAAGCTCAATGGTTTCTTGTCGCAGCTCACTGAGTTCATGAACCTTGTCTTGCAGCTCGCGAGTCGCTGTATTGATCTGAGACTGCAGATTCTGCTCATTTCGGTTAATTGACGTGATCATGTGGTTGAATTGACGTTGTAATTCGAGTAGTTCTCCACTGCCATTTTCCTCACAGCGCTTATTGAGCCTACCATCTTGTACCGATTGAGCAGAACGAATTAATGAGTTCATACCGTTAACGAGTCGGCGCCCAAGGAAAAAGCTGAACCCCGCGGTGAATATAAAGGTCATCAATGAAAAGTAGGTGATAACGTGTAATTCTTTTTGTTGCTGAGAGGTGAGCTCACTATCGGACATACCTATCGTGACGCTACCCAGTAGAATACGGTTTTCATCACTTGAAAACTCGTCATAATCACTAAACAAGTCGCCTTCACTAAAAATATCTCGACTGTAAAAACGCTCACCTCCGTGATAATTCAGCTGCCGATCAATCAATAGCCCGCCGTCTCGATCATAAAATCGGACAGATTGTACACCACGGTAATAGAGCAACTGATCGGCAATGTTCGTCAGCTGCATGGTATCGCCCGTAAATAGGTAAAACTCAGCAAGCTCGGCGGCTTGTCGCGTGATGTCCTTGCCACGGGTTTCTGAAAACTCCTCAATGCCTTGAATGGTTCTTAGGGTATAGAGCCCTCCGATAAGGAACATAAAAACCAGCAGAGGAGTAATGGCATTAAACCACATTTGTGCGGCCAAA
>JAXHSS010000105.1:0-6877 GCA_034190675.1 Pseudomonadota bacterium | reverse complement strand
TGAGCTTGAACCCAATAAGCATTGATAACACGAATAAGTAAACAGGCCAGTATCCATAGAGCAGCCCGACAATAGCGGGTGCAGGACAAAGGCCAAATAACCCCCAGCCCATCCCAAACAAAGCAGCTCCGCCTAGCAATTTACGGTCGATTACTGTTTTGGTTGGCCATTGGAATGCCTCACCTAAAAAAGTTGATGAACGGGTTTTTGACCACGTGAATGCAATGAGCGCAATACTGATCGCACCAACCATGACAAACATTAGGTCATAATCCCAATTCATTAAGTCCAAAAAGCCGATTACTTTATGGGTGTCTGTCATGCCTGAGATAACCAGACCTGAACCAAACAAAATTCCTACCAATAAGGCAATAATATTTTTCATGCGAAAGCCCTCATTACAAAAACCGTCAGCATACCGACAGCCATAAACGTTGAGGTGGATATGATTGATCGAGAAGAAAACCGGCTGGTTCCACAGATACCATGGCCACTGGTACACCCGCTCCCCATTGCTGTCCCGATGCCAACGAATAATCCCGCAACAACAGCAATAACAGGATGAGTTAAGGCCAATGTTGGCACCTCTACCCCTGCCCCCCAGTGACTAACAACACCTCCGATGAGCAAGCCTGCGATAAAAAGCCAGTGCCATAGCTCAGTTTTTTGATGATGAATCGCACTGCGTAATATGCCTGAGACCCCAGCAATTCGGCCATTAAAAAGCCAGAGTAAACTGACGGCAAGACCAATAAGCAAGCCGCCATATAGCGCTAATAATGTAGTTGACATAGATACCCTCCTCTAGAGTTATTAAAAATTTAGACTGCAACGTTAGCTAGCGGATTACCTGCCAAGCTGCAGCCATGGATAATGTGATCGCTAAAATAGCAAAAAACAGCTCAATTCGACGATGTTTTAACTCTATAACCCAGTAGCTTACCATCATTAACCCGACCAAACTGCTCATTACCAAGCTGATAAAAGGCAGCGCATAGGGAGCTAATGGCTCGATACCCTGCTGCCAGAGGTAACTCAGCGCACCAGCTGAGCTAATAAAAAATAAAATAGCTGCAGAATGCCTAATCGCAAAGGTAATCGGCTGTCGTGTAATGCGCATTAATGCAGGTACAATAATAAACCCGCCGCCCACACCAAATACCCCAGACAGAAAACCTGTCGCGAGACCTGTTGCGATTAATACCACGGCGCAACGAGGTCTTAATTGAAAACCTGTTGGAGTCATGGCGCAACTGGCCTTTTCAAGGCTATAACCAACCCCGCCTAGTTTTCCAGTTTCGAATAGCTGCTGTGATGTGCGTGGCTTGAAGAGCATTCGCGCAGATATCAATACCACGAGCAAAGTAAAGCTGGCCATTAACCACGTCGGCGCAATCATGGGGCGAACCCAGCTGCCCAGTGGGGCTGATATCATCCCAAAAAAGGAAAACGCCACTATGGGCAAGGCGTATAACTCGCCTTTTAAGCCGCTTTTTGCAAAGGCTATCCCCGTGTTTATGGCAATCAACCCTAGGCTTAAACCCATTGCGATCGTTGGCTCATACCCCAAGACTATAATCATTAGAGGGATGGCAAGAACCGAGCCTCCAGCGCCTGTTATACCTAAAACAGCGCCTGTGCTTAGACCAATTAAGATTTCGTAAAACATGACAAATTCATTAATAGAATAAGTATATTCTAATATTGAATTTAAAGTAAATAAACACCGATTTAAGATGACTTTCTTATAAGTAAGGCTAGACTTATACGCTTTCAATCTCAAACAAACACTATGGCGACTTTAACTCCGATTTTGTGGAAAACAGGACAGTTATCACTTCTTGATCAACGTTTACTGCCACAGCAACAAGCCTGGGTGCATTGTACTAATGCTAGGCAAGTTGCCGAGGCCATTACCACCATGGTTGTGCGAGGCGCCCCCGCGATTGGTATCGCTGCCGCTTTCGGTATGGCATTAGCCGCAGCCTTTGGTGAAGACTTACAACAAGCTCATCAGCGATTAGCTGCCTCGCGTCCAACAGCGGTGAATTTATTTTGGGCATTAGCACGCTGCCAGCAACTCATTGAACAAAATGCTGAACAAAATAAAGCCTCGCCGACTCTTGCCACTGCATTAGAAGACTTAGCTATTGCCATCCATCATGAAGATCAGCAACTGTGTGCAGCTGTCGCTCAACATGGCGCTGATCATATCGGTGAGTGCTCTGCGGTTTATACGCACTGTAATACTGGAGCCTTAGCCACCGGCGGCGTAGGAACGGCTTTAGGTATTATTCACGCCTTAGTGCAACGTCATAAAGTCGAACGCATCTTCGCAGGTGAAACACGCCCTTGGTTGCAAGGGGCTCGACTGACAGCCTATGAGCTCACGCAAATGGGCGCGCCATTTGAGCTAGTTTGCGACAGTGCTGCCGCCCATACTATGGCCAATCGCTCAGTAGATTGGTTGATTGTTGGCGCCGATCGAATCACTGCCAATGGCGATACCGCCAATAAAATCGGAACCCACCAGCTTGCTATTGTTGCCAAGGCTCTTGGGGTGAAGGTCATGGTGGCCGCGCCGAGCACAAGTATCGACCTTAGCTTAGCGACAGGTGCTGAAATTGAGATCGAACAACGAGCCGCCGATGAAATCAGAACGCTTCAAGGTAATGTTATCGCACCTGAAGGCTGCCCTGTCTTTAACCCGGCGTTTGATGTCACGCCTGCAAGCATGATTGATGCGATTGTGACTGAAAAAGGTGTAATATCGCCAGTTTCCTCAAAAACGCTTGCCCAGCAATTAAAGACTTCGTAAAGTGGCCTTGTAAGTTTGCATTCAATCCCCAAATACAACTCATGACCTTAGATAATATCAATATTAAATCCGTTGAGCCTTTGATTACTCCTCAGGCACTCAAAACCATATTACCTCTTTCAGAAAAAGCCATCCAGAATGTCGAGTCTGGCCGTCAAGTCGTGCGCGATATCCTTGATGGAAAAGACAAGCGCCTGTTTGTCGTGATTGGCCCCTGCTCTATTCACGATACAGAAGCCGCCATCGAATATGCCAAACGACTCAAAGTCCTTGCCGATGAAATTAGCGACACGATTTATCTGGTGCTTCGTGTTTATTTTGAGAAGCCACGTACAACGATAGGCTGGAAAGGCTTAATCAACGACCCAGACTTGAATGATACATTCAATATCGAAAAAGGTTTACATATCGCTCGTAAGCTATTGATTGATATAGCCGAAATTGGCCTTCCTTCGGCAACAGAAGCCTTAGACCCGATTTCACCGCAATACATCCAAGACCTTATCAGCTGGTCTGCTATTGGTGCTCGAACGACTGAATCACAAACTCACCGTGAAATGTCCAGTGGCCTATCTTGCCCTGTAGGTTTTAAAAATGGTACGGACGGCAGTCTAGATGTTGCCATTAATGCGCTGTTGTCCGTGCAGCATCCACATAGCTTCTTGGGGATCAACCAAAACGGTGAAGTTAGCATTATTAACACCAATGGTAACCCTTATGGTCACGTGGTACTTCGTGGCGGTGGCGGCAAGCCTAACTACGACTCGGTTAACGTATCGATTGCAGAACAAACCCTGCAAAGCAAAAACGTCAGTGACAAGATCATGATCGACTGTAGCCACTCTAACTCAAACAAAGATCCGGCATTACAGCCGCTGGTCATGCAAAATGTGACCAACCAAATTCTAGAAGGCAATCAATCGATTTGTGGTCTAATGGTTGAAAGTCACCTGAAATGGGGCAACCAAAAGCTGACCGATGACAAGGCTGACCTTGAATATGGCGTGTCCATTACGGATGCTTGTATTGATTGGGAGACCACTGAAACCGCGCTTCGTGAAATGGCTGAGAAACTTCGTCCAGTGATCAGCGATCGGTAATTAGCGAAAATTAGCCTTGCTAGCAAGAGGCTATATAAAATAAAAGCGATTCGAAAAGCGGAGCATTTAAATAGATGCTCCGCTTTTTTTATCCATAGTTTTTTATCTTTTTGCTGCTGGGAAGCCTATATGATAGCCAGCAATAATGTCAGTAAGACTAGAGCGATCACCATTATCCCTGCCATACGTTGGCGTTGGTTAGCTAAATCAAAGCTTGACCAGTGGGCATGTTGGCTGAAATGCTCACGACGCAAAACCTGCCAAACGCAATACATGTTCAGTACGATAGCTGATATGCCAAGGCTGACTTTGAGCCACATGAGCCATGAAAATTGCGTATATTCAGCGAGCGCCAAACAAGCCCCGGTAGTGACAACGCCCGTGAAGGCAGGAAGCTCAATGATCAGGTCAACTTGGCGGTGCAAACGCGCAATCAGTCGATCGTCTTAGCGGTTAAAGCCAAGAAATGACGGTTCGAAAACCGCTTCTGTCAGCGCACCCGAGCCAAATCCCAGCAAAAGTGACATGCAGCGCAAGTAATAGATTCATTAGCTTAAGTGATCATTCCTCAACATCAATGGAGTAACCCATCACGCTATCGGGGCAGTTCATAAACATTTGCGAAAAGATCTCAAGCGCGTTTTCGCCCTCGCCTGTGCAATAGTCAAAAGTTTTGATGCTGTCGTAAGTGGTCGGTTTTATGTCTCTGAATTCTTCGCTGATAGCCTCAGAAATGACTTTGTCCATATCGAAATCGACATCGCCTTCATAATTAAAACCTTGCGAATTATTTTCGCTCAACGCATCCGCAGGTGTTTGAGACGATGCTACTGGGGCTGTATTGTGCAGTTGTTTTTGCAGATAACGCAGTTCGAGACCTTGCTTGCGTAACTGCTGCTCTTGGCGCTGAAGGTCGGCATCAATCGTGTCTATACGCTTTGCGGTAATAGAGTCGATGTCAGGGGGCTGTTGTCGCGTGTCCATTTGCGAGTTGATGAAATTCCACAAACTAATAAGAACAGCAACGAGTGCCATACCAAAGCTGAGTTTGTTCATGTTGAGCCTTAAACCAAGAAAGTGTACTAAGAGTAATACAGCACTAAGTTTCGCTCAATATTTCTTTCAGTGATATGCTCTATGAGCTACTAGCGAACGCCACCCGTATGAATGGCCAATAGACGGCTGTTTGCGGGAATCCTCCCTTGGCGAATTTGATCAAACACAGCATAAAATAATTTACCCGTGTAAACTGGCTCGATTTGGAAAGACTGCTGTTGATTAAACGCCGTTATAAATTCGCGAAGCGGCTCTTTGGTTCGCGCAAAACCCCCAAAATGATAATCAGCTAACCAGTTAATCCGTGCCTTTTTTTGGAGCCATTTGTGCGGCATTTGGCGCGGGTATAGCGTGACGACCGTATGGAGTTTTTAAGGCGCGCATTCTTTCAGGTAATTGCGTATCTCGCGAGCAAATCACGCCAATAACAGGTACCTGGCTGCCCATCGCTAGGCCAAGTGCTGAAGTTCCTGTGCCTACCGCAATGGCGAGTCGATCATAATGCCAAGCATCGTTATTTTGGTTTTCATCGCCAATCTGCCCTCCCCAGTGATGACAGCCTTCAAGGCCAAGTAGGCCTGAGCCACCCTCGGGGACGATCAAGCTATTCGGGTATTGTTTTTGCCAGTTTGCTATCCAGTCACTTTCATGCCGCCGCTGATACTCAGCTCGTGTCATGCGATGAAGTGCAACCCCCCCCCACTGTTCTAGCGCTTGAAGCGTCGGTGTCATGAGTTCTCCTCCACGAACAATAGCAGTACAAGGTATGGCAAGTGCTTGACAAGCAAAACCTAAAGCATATAAGTGGTTTGAATGCGCGCCACCAAAGCTCAGCACGCGTTTAAACTGAGTGCTTGATATTAAGCTGAAAAGATATGGCCACAATTTATAAAGCTTATTACCAGAGACTTGTGGGTGAAGCAGATCAGCGCGAAGCACATCGAGCTGTATAGACAAAGCATCTAGTTCAGGATAACTAATTGAGTCGATTTGCCAGCCATTAGACAGGTGGAAAAGCGTCTCAAGGTCGAATTGCGTTTCTTTGCAAACCATAGGCTGATGAGAAGGCATGAAAGATTAATGATTTCACGTGTTCAGCAAAAACTGTTCTAGCTGACTTAGCTTGGCTGCAAAAAACGATTCAGTTGCTCCAAGCGCTCTATAGTGCCTACATCAAACCACGGGCCCTGATAGACATTGGCCGATAACTGACGTTTAGCAATAGCTTGTTCAAGCACTGGGCGTAGTGCCATAGGCAGTTGTTTTGGCACGGAGTTAAGGAGCTCAGGTTTGAGCAAGCTCACGCCCGAAAAGGTATAGTCTTTACCCAGTATGAGTCGGCTTGACGGGCTACCTTTTTGATCTGAAGCCAGTGCAAAATCACCTTGGCCTTGCTTAAAGTCAGGGTTGGGAATTAACACCAAATGGCCCAGCGTATCATCATCCAATGGCTTGTTGATCAGTGGCTCGAATGCAATATCTGTCCATACATCGGCATTAACCACGATAAAAGGTGCATCACCTAAAAGCGGGAGCGCTTGTTTAATGCCACCAGCGGTCTCAAGTGGGTCGGTTTCGCTTTCAACGGAGTACTGAATGTTGACGCCAAAGCGCTGACCATCGCCTAAATACGCCTGAATTTTATGACCTAAATAACCCAGATTGATCACAATATCAGTGACATCAGCGGCTTTGAGTCGCGCTATTGGGTACTCAATTAAGGCTTTGCCATTCGCGGGCACGAGTGGCTTGGGCAGCTCAAGTGTGAGCGGTCGTAAACGTTTGCCAAAGCCTGCTGCAAGAATCATCGCTTTCATGAGCTCATGGTCTCAAGATGTTGCTCATAAACTGGTTGATGACTCGGCGTTAGCTCAAAATAACGCGGCAAAACCGAGGCTTTAAG
>JAXHSS010000104.1:0-6923 GCA_034190675.1 Pseudomonadota bacterium | reverse complement strand
GTTACCGCCTGCGATGGCCTGCTTCTGAAGCGGCAGGATTTTTTAGCCGGGGAAATTCGAGAAAGTCGCAAACAGATGATCTTAAGACGAACGGCCGAGCTGCATTATGTGATGATGGAGCAGCGGTTGTTAATGATTCAATATAAGTCTGCCGTCGAGCGTTATGCGTATTTTCGAGAGGTGATGGATCCGGTTGTGATTGAGCAGATGCCATCGTTCCACATTGCATCTTATCTTGGGATTACGCCAGAGTCTTATTCTAGAATTAAACGTCAATTTGCTGAAGATGAAGCGGTATAGCTTTGGATTAGCATGAGCTCAATCGCGGTGAAATGACCTTCGGTAGGCTCGAAATGAACGTAAGGAAATTGTAACCAGCTTAACAAATATCAATGTGCTGAATGCAGCTTTTCGTTAAGATTTAAAAAAAATCTTGGAGACTTGGAATGAAAATATTGATCACAGCGGCCTTGGTTGCAACACTTTCATTAACCTCAATGAGTGCATCTGCGCAAAGCACTGAACAGCGAGGTTTTGAGATTGCTCAACAAAACAGTGAGAGCAATGAGGGCTTTGGGAGTACGCAAGTGGATTTGACGATGATCCTGCGCAATAAAGCCGGTAATGAGGTGGCGCGTGAGCTAACGATCCAGACCCTAGACCATAAAGCGCCGGGTGAGGGTGACAAGAGCCTAACCACGTTTAATTCTCCAAAAGATGTGGAAGGCACGTCGATGCTGACACATATCAAAATTGAAGACTCGGATGACCAGTGGCTGTATTTACCAAAGCTAAAGCGTGTTAAGCGTATTTCTTCGTCTAATAAGTCGGGCCCTTTTATGGGTAGCGAGTTTGCTTTTGAAGACTTTGCTTCTTTTGAGTTAGATAAGTTTACTTATAAATATATCGGCGATGACACGGTCGATGGTTTGGCTGTGTATGTCGTTGAGCGTTATCCAACCTACGGAAAATCAGGCTATGTGCGCCAAGTGACGTATATTGATACAAAGGATGTTCAAACGCGCAAGGTTGATTATTATGATCGCAAAAATGCCTTACTCAAAACCTTAACCTTGAAAGACTATCGTTTATACGGTGAGTTTTGGCGCGCACATACCTTGGAAATGGTGAACCACCAAACAGGGAAAAGCACGGTTATGAGCTATGGAGAATATGATTTCGAGCCTGGCTTAACTGAAGGCGATTTTGAAAAAGGAAAGCTGAGCAATGCGCGTTAATGGTTTTCGCCATGCAAGGCTTACGACTTTCTTCCAAGTCTCATTCCGAGCTGCTTTCATAGCAACGTTTCTAACTGCATTGACTTGCGCGTTTAGCAGCGCGGCTTTGGCGAGTGAGTGGGATGCCTCAGCCTCGATAGCGGCCGAAGCTCGAGTGTATACTAAGCAAGCAGCATTTGACCAGCAAGAAGATGAGCCGCAACTCTCGTTATTTAGCACCATCGAGCTCGATGGTGACACAGAGCTTGGGCGATTTGCGTTTGAAGCTTTTGGGCGTTTAGATAGCGTGGATGATCGTCGTACGCATCTCGATATTCGTGAAGCTTTTTGGCAGCAAGACTATGCAGATGTTGATGTGCTCGTCGGTGTTAATAAGGTGTTTTGGGGTGTGGCTGAGTCGCGTCATTTGGTCAATATTATTAATACCGTCGATGCGGTTGAGTACATAGATGGCGAAGACTTTTTAGGTCAGCCAATGGTTAATTTAGACTGGTATACGGATGTCGGCAAGGTGTCTGTTTTTGCGTTACCTTGGCATCGAGCTCAGCCTTTTGTGGGAGAAAAGAGCCGTTTTCGCGTAGCGCCTGTGCCGGTCAGTAATGAGGCGCAATATATCGACGGTGCCTCTGAAGACTATTTATCGCTGGCGCTTCGTTACAGTCATTATTTTGGCGACTGGGATGTGGGCGCATCATTTTTTCATGGGGTCAGTCGCGATCCCTCCACTTTTGAGGTTCAAGGCGCAGTTGCCCAGACGCCAGATGGTCCAGTGTTTGTTCCTGAGTCTTTGGTGCCCGTATATGAGCTGATCAATCAGGCGGGTCTGGATGCGCAGCTCACAACGGATGACTGGTTGTACAAAGTTGAGGCCATTGTTCGTGAGGGGCAGGGCGACACCTTTGCGGCTACGGTGGGTGGTTTTGAGTACACGCTCTATCAATTATTCGATTCAGATAAGGATCTTGGCCTAATTTTGGAATATAACTATGACGGTCGAGACCCTGACACGGTGCTGAATAACGATGTATTTTCTGGGTTGCGTTTGGCATGGAATGATACGCAGAGCACCGAGCTGCTCGTGGGCGCTTTTGTCGATGCGAAGGATGCCAGCACCGTCCTTAGAGCGGAAGCCAGCCGCCGATTCTTTGAGCATTGGACGGCGTCGCTGGAGGCGCAGCTATTTGCCAATATTGACCAAGACAATGTAATTGATTCTTTTGCTCAAGATGATTTTGTCACATTGAGCGTCGAGTATTATTTTTAGGAGTAGATGATGAGCACCGATTCTTCGAAAACTTTTGCCTATCGCTTTGGTTCATGGGTTGTTGAGCATGCTTGGCTGACATTATTTCTCTCGATGGTTGCGTTTGTAACGTTGAGTGTTGGGGCGAAAAACTTAAGTGTCGGTACCGATTTTCGGGAGTATTTTGGCCCGAATAATCCGCAACTTAAAAACTATGACTATATTGAGCAGACATTTAACAAGAAAGAAAACATCATTTTCATGTTTTCGCCAGCATCGGGCGATGTGCTTAGCGATGACCTGCTGCAATTGCAGTTAGACTTTACTGAGGAGGCTTGGCAGCTTCCTTATGCGAGGCGTGTTGATTCGTTGACGAATTTTCAACATATGTCCGCTGAGGGTGATGAATTAATTATTGAAGATCTTATCAGCGCAGATTATCAGGATGCTGAAGGTGGGTTTCCCCCCAATTATATTGCTCAGGTCAAAGCGCGTATTTTACAAGAGCCGAGCTTGATCGGCCGCATGGTTCGTGAGGATTTTTCTCACGCGACGGTTGAGGTGTTTTTCCAAGTCGAAGGCAAGTCAGAAGCCGAGACGCCAGAGATTATTGCAGCTGAGCGCGCTTTAGTTTCAAAGTATGAGCAAGCGTATCCGGACGTTAAGATTTATCGCACGGGTGGCGTACACATTAGTAATGCGTTTTCAGAGGCCGCGCAAAAGGATATGTCTTCGTTAGTGCCATTAATGGTGCTGATTATTTTAGTGACCTGCTGGATCATGTTGCGCTCAGTGACAGCGACGATGACGACACTCGTGGTGGTGATTTTGTCGGTGGGTTCGGCTTTTGGCGTGGCGGGTTATATGGGCATTAAGCTCACGCCTCCTTCTATGACGGCTTCGATCATGATCATGACATTGGCTATTGCCGACTGTATTCATGTGCTGATGACCACATTGCAAAATATGCTTAAGGGCATGGCTAAAAAAGTGGCAATCATTGATAGCGTACGTCTGAATTTTATGCCAGTGCTGATTACGAGTTTAACGACAGTGATCGGGTTTTTGACGATCAACTTTGCAGATTCACCTCCATTGCAAGATTTGGGCAATATTGTAGCGGTGGGTATGACCTGCGCCTTCGTTTTTTCTATCTCCACTTTGCCTGCTATGCTCACACTGTTGCCGTTGAAGGCGCGAGAGGGGGCTAATGCCTCTAGCAAGGTCATGGGTGTATTGGCGGAGTTTGTGATCAAGCATCGCCATGTCGTGCTGGTCGTCTCGGCGTTAATCACTGTCGGCCTATCGGTTTTATCGGTGCAAAATAAAGGTGATGATGACTTTATTAAGTATTTCGATGATACGTTCCAATTCCGAACGCATACCGATCAAGTTGCCAAGGATATGGCTAGCATGTATCGTATGATTATTCCGATGAAAAGCGGAGAGGCTGATGGCGTGTCGAAGCCTGAGTTTTTGCACAATATTGAGGCTTTGGAGAACTGGTTGCGTGAGCAGCCTGAAATTATGCATGTGCGTTCGATCACGGAAGTTTATAAAAAGCTGAATCAAAACATGAATGGTGGAGACCCAGCGCTTTACCAGTTGCCAGATGATCGCGAATTAGCCGCTCAGTATATGCTGATGTACGAAATGTCATTGCCTTATGGGTTAGATATTACTGATCAGCTAGAGCTGGATAAATCCAGTACGCTGGTCGATGTCATTATGCAGCCTCTAAGCGCGACGGCCACACGTGATCTAGTGGCAAGAACAGAAGGTTGGTTATTTGAGCAATACCCTGAGTTTGAGACGCGTGGCGTTCAGATTTCGTCGCCCAATATTATGTTCTCCTATATCTCAGGTCGTAATATTCAAGATATGACGCAAGGCATGATCTTTGCACTCTTTTTGATCTCGTTGGTGCTGGTGTTCGCGCTGCGAAGCGTGAAGCTGGGTTTATTGAGCATTATCCCGAATATGGCGCCAATGGGCTTGGCATTTGGTACTTGGTATCTTCTGGTGGGCGAGATTAACTTCACTATGGCTGTTGCTCTAGGTATGACTTTGGGGATTGTGGTGGATGATACCGTTCACTTCTTGTCTAAATACCTTCGCGCAAGACGCGAACAGGGCTTAAATGCTGAGGACTCGATTCGCTATGCCTTTACTAATGTCGGTAATGCGCTGTTGGCGATGTCGATTGTGATTGCAGCGGGCTTCTTGGTTTTGGCTCAGTCCCACTTTTTGGCAAACTCTGGGCTGGCGCAGCTAACGGCTTTGGCGATTGTTTTTGCCTTGTTGGCTGACTTCTTATTGCTGCCGACATTATTGTTACTGCTGGATAAAAAGCCGATAACGACTTCGTCTTCGAGTTAGTGCTGGGTTGAACCTCGGCTGGTGAGGGAAACGCCATCACGCTTTGGAGTAAAACTGTGCTACTATCGCGGTTTTACTCCTTTTCTCTGAATTATGAACGATTCGCTGGTAAAGCATATCTTGTGCGCAAAGGTCTATGATGTGGCGGAAAAAACGCCCATTACTGAGGCCAAGAATCTATCGAAGAAGCTGAATAACCGAGTGCTCTTTAAGCGAGAGGACTTGCAGCCGGTTTTTTCGTTCAAAATTCGTGGCGCCTATAACAAAATCGCCCAGTTATCAGAGCAGGAGAAACAACGAGGTATTATTGCTGCATCGGCAGGCAATCATGCCCAAGGCGTTGCCTTGTCGGCTCAGCGTTTGGGTGTTAAGGCCGTTATCGTGATGCCTCAAACAACACCTGATATTAAAGTGCGCTCAGTACGAGCTTTTGGTGCAGAGGTGGTGCTCCACGGTGATGCTTATGATCAGGCTTATGAAAAAGCCTGCGAGTTGATCGCGGCCAACGACTATACCTTTATTCCTCCTTATGATGATGAGCTGATCATTGCAGGTCAGGGCACGGTCGGTCTTGAATTGATCCAGCAGCTGAATCATATCGATGCGGTATTTATCCCGGTAGGCGGGGGCGGTCTGCTAGCCGGAATTGCCAGCTATATAAAGTACCTGAAGCCTTCAATCCAGATTATTGCGGTTGAATCGGAAGAGTCGGCCTGTTTTAAGGCAGCTTTTGAATCAGGTGAGCGCGTCATTCTTGATCGTGTCGGCATTTTTGCTGACGGCGTGGCCGTTAAGCAGATGGGCGAGGTGACGTGGCAATATACGCAGGGGGTTGTTGATGATGCGGTGGCGGTCAGTACCGATGAAATTTGCGCGGCGATTCAAGAAGTGTTTGAGGATACGCGCAGCGTCATGGAGCCTGCAGGTGCGCTCTCTGTTGCGGGCATGACGAACTATATTCGAGAAAATGGATGGCAGGACAAAACCTGCGTTGCTATTTTATCAGGAGCGAACCTAAACTTTCACCGACTGCGCTATATTTCAGAGCGTGCAGAAATCGGCGAAAAGCGAGAAGCTATTTTTGCGGTGACCATTGCCGAGCAAAAAGGAAGCTTCCTAGACTTTTGTGAAGCCCTAGGCAAGCGCAATATTACCGAATTTAATTATCGCTATGACGGTCGAAATGATGCGCAAATCTATGTTGGCTTGACGACCAAAGATGCGCTGGCGCGAGAAGCGATCTACGAGCAATTATCGGCGGACTATCAGCTGAAAGACTTAACCGATGACGATATTGCTAAGTTGCATATTCGTTATATGGTAGGCGGCAGACCGCCAGAAGATGCACCAGAGGAATTAGTGTTTAGCTTTGTTTTTCCAGAACGACCTGGCGCATTACTGAGCTTTTTAAAGCAATTAGGCCAGCTTTGGAATATCAGTTTATTCCATTATCGAAATCATGGTGCAGCCTATGGACGCGTTTTGGTTGGCTTTCATGCTCAATCAAGCGATCGCGAAGCTATTCATCAAATGCTAACGCATTTAGGTTATGAATTTGACGAACAAACAGATAACCCTTCCTATCAACAGTTTTTGAAATAACGCTTTATGACGGATAAAACTCCAACGGAATCTCGCAATAAAACCATTTATTTATTGCCAAACTTATTTACCACGGCCGCGCTATTCGCTGGTTTTTATGCAGTGATAACCGCCATGCTCGGGTCCTATGAGAAATCGGTGGTCGCCCTGATTATTGCAGGCTGCCTAGATGGGCTGGATGGGCGCATTGCTCGAATGACAAATACCCAAAGTGAATTTGGGACACAATACGACTCTATGTCAGATTTAGTTGCCTTTGGGGTTGCGCCAAGTTTGGTGGCTTTTACCTGGTCAATGCACTTTGCGGGCAAATTTGGTTGGGTTGCCGCGTTTATCTTTGTGGCCTGCGCTGCAATACGGCTTGCGCGCTTTAATGTGCAAATAGAAAAAACCGACCCGAACTACTTTATTGGGCTGCCCAGCCCTGCTGCTGCCGGAACGTTGGCCTCAGCGGTATGGCT
>JAXHSS010000103.1:0-6925 GCA_034190675.1 Pseudomonadota bacterium | reverse complement strand
CCAGTTTTGACCAAGCGCCTGTACTCATTTTTCGTGGTGATGCTTTATGGCTATTACACAGCCATCAAAATGCGCACTTAATCGACCAAAAACCTTTGCAAGAGCAGTTTCAATTACTCAGCATGATGGGCTTATCGGCAACAGACCTGTGGACAGACGAAGCGAGCTTGAACCAGCTGGGCCTAGACCAGTCGCAACTGTGCATCGATCTACAACAGGCCACAACCGAGCAATTACAGACGATCATTGATCGTGCTTCTTGGGTATGGAGGTTTGCATGAACCGCTGCGTCATCATAGACCGCTATCTGAGCAACCGTTCGCTCAGCAAACAGCTCCAGCTGATCTCGCGTACTGACACGACGATTATCTTATTACAAGATGCTGTGCGTATGGCGCAGACAGGCAGCTCGACGGCCGCTTTATTGAGCCAGCATAGCCAAGTGTATCTGCTCGAATCGGATCAGCAGGCTCAGGGCGTTTCTAGCTCTTGGCCTTCGATCAGCATGGATGATGTCATTATGAAAACAGCGACTCATGACATCGTGCTATGTTTATGAGCATTACAGGCGAAACGGATCATGAGTGAAATACCGCTAGATAACGAAGGCTATCTAACACAGTTCTCGCTGTGGAGCTCTGAAATGGCCGAAAAACTGCATGGCCAGAGCCTTAGCGAAGCGCAATGGCCCATCGTTAGGCACGCCCGTGCTTTTTATGAGCAGTACCAACTATCACCTAGCATGAAGCTATTTCTGGCTTATCTGCTTGAAAAAGACCCGCAAAACCCACCATTAAGTGTGCTCAGCCTGAAAAAGCTATTTCCCGGCGCAGGCAGCCCAATGATTCGCATCGCTCGTGCTGCTGGCTTACCCAAACCCATCAACTGTATTCAATAGCGGCTGACTTTGGCTATCAGAGCGGATGGCTTTTTGGCATCAATAGGCGATGCAAGATCAATGTAGACACCCCAACAAAGATAAAGCCCAACATCAGTGGGCGAAGGCTGTCGTCATAAAGCTGGCCAATCACCGTGCCAATAACCAAGCCGATTGCCGTTGATAAACAACCAATAACAGCCGAGGCCGTGCCGGCAGACATGTTCATATGCTCCATGGTTAGGCTGTTTAAATTGCCAAATAAGAGCCCATAGCAAAAAAAGATACCACAGGCCGTCACCATATAAGGCAATAACAGCCCCTGCGGCTCCGTCAGGTCAAACAGAGCATAAAACCCACCTGAAATACATAAAATGCCGATCATGGCCAATGTACAGATTCGGTTGATGCCAAAGGCTTTGACAAAACGCCCATTCACGATGGAGGCAATACCCACCGAAAACGCGGAAATGCCAAAATAAATCGCGAACTGACCGCCCGTATCAAAGAAGTGCTGAAAAGTTTGCTGAGCACTATTGAGATAACCCACCAAGGCGCCGAAAACGATACCCGCCGCCAAGGTATAACCCATGGTTTGCTTATTGCTAAACACATGAGCAAAGTTTTTGGCCACAGCTCGCCAAGATAAAGCCGTGCGACGCTGATGATCCAGCGTTTCTTCCAAGCGCAGCAAGACCCAGCAGGCCATCGCAAAGGCAAAAATCAGGTAAAAAACAAAAATACTTCGCCAACCTGAAAAACTCAGGATAAGCTCACCAATGCTTGGGGCTATCACCGGCGCAAAGATAAAAATCGCCATCACATAAGACATCATACTTGCCATATCGGCGCCACTCATGCGATCACGAATAATGGCCACGCAGGTTACTCTTGAGGCGGCAGCTCCCATACCTTGAAGAAAACGTGCCAGCAGCAACTGTTCAAAACTTAAACTAAACAGCCCGATTAAACTTCCGATCGTGAATAGCCCTAACCCCATCAAGATGCTCCAACGTCGACCAAAGGCATCCGACATCGGGCCAAATAACAGCTGACCTATCACAAAGCCAGCAAACAGTACGCTGATCACCCATTGCACATGATTATGCGGCTCAACAGACAAGCTGGTCGCTATGGGCTCAAAGGCTGGAAGAACCGCATCAATGGCCAGTGCCACAAGTGACATAAGACCGCCCATAAGGCAGACAAATTCCAATTTAGAAAGCGTGCGAGGTGAGTTGCTATTCATGGTGTAACCGAAGGAAAAAAGAATAAGTCGCTATCTTAAACGCTTTTAATTCAATAAAATGCAAGTTTTACGCAGAACAAGAGAATTAACGTTATGGCACAGTACGTTTACACCATGAATCGCGTGAGCAAAATTGTTCCGCCTAAACGCACCATTCTAAAAGACATTTCATTGTCTTTTTTCCCTGGCGCCAAGATTGGCGTATTAGGTCTTAATGGCGCAGGTAAATCAACCTTACTCAAAATCATGGCTGGCGTAGATGAGCAATTCGACGGTGAAGCTCGCCCGATGCCAGATATTAACGTCGGCTACCTTCCTCAAGAGCCGCAACTTGAAGACGAGAAAACGGTTCGTGACAATGTTGAAGCGGGCCTTGCAGAAGCTGTAAACGCTCTGAAGGAGCTCGACGAAGTTTATGCCGCTTATGCTGTGCCTGATGCTGATTTTGACAAATTGGCTAAACGTCAAGAACAATTAGAAGGCATTATCCAAGTTTGGGATGCGCACAATATCGAAAACCAGCTGGAAAAAGCCGCTGATGCGCTGCGTTTGCCTGACTGGGATGCCAAAGTTGCGAATCTATCCGGTGGTGAAAAACGCCGCGTCGCATTGTGTAAACTGTTGCTTTCTCGCCCTGACATGTTGCTTTTGGATGAGCCAACCAACCACCTTGATGCCGAATCCGTTGCTTGGCTTGAGCATTTCCTCACTGAGTTCACAGGCACTGTTGTTGCCATCACCCACGATCGCTACTTCTTAGACAATGCCGCAGGCTGGATTTTAGAACTCGACCGTGGCATGGGCATTCCTTACGAGGGCAACTACAGTGACTGGCTAGAAGCCAAAGAAAAACGCCTCGAACAAGAGGCTAAAGCCGAAGATTCACGTCGCAAAACTATTGAATCTGAGCTCGAATGGGTTCGCGCCAACCCAAAAGGCCGTCATGCTAAAAACAAGGCTCGCTTGAAGCGCTTTGATGAGTTGAACTCTCAAGAATTTCAAAAACGTAATGAAACCAACGAGATTTATATCCCGCCAGGACCGCGCCTAGGCGATAAAGTTATTGAAATCAATGGGGTTAGTAAATCATTTGGTGATCGCTTATTAATTGACGATTTCAGCGCCAATATTCCTAAAGGGGCGATTGTTGGCATCATCGGTGGTAACGGCGCGGGTAAATCCACGTTATTCCGTATGATGACTGGCCAAGAACAGCCTGATTCAGGCACTGTTGGGCTAGGTGAAACGGTCAAGCTTGCCTATGTTGACCAATCTCGTGATGACTTGGCAGGCGATAAAACCGTTTGGGAAGAAATCTCAGATGAAATGGATATTCTTAATATCAATGGCTATGAAGTGCCTTCACGAGCGTATATCGGCCGCTTTAACTTTAAAGGCGGTGATCAGCAAAAACGTGTTAAAGACCTATCAGGTGGTGAGCGTAACCGCTTGCACTTAGCTAAGTTGCTCAAGCAAGGCGCCAATGTCTTGCTACTGGATGAACCAACGAATGATCTAGATGTTGAAACGCTTCGTGCACTTGAAGAGGCTGTTCTGGCCTTCCCTGGCACGGTATTGGTGATTTCTCACGATCGCTGGTTCCTTGATCGCATTGCAACGCATATGATTGCCTATGAAGGTGACAGCCAGCTAACCTTCTTCGAGGGCAATTACAGCGAATACGAAGAAGATCGTAAACGCCGTCTAGGTGGCGAAGTGCTGGTACCTAAGCGAGTTAAATACAAGAAAATCTAATGCTTTGTTAATCAGCGAATTAAAAAAGCGGGCTTTAAGCCCGCTTTTTTTGTATCACTCGCTCAATACTTAAGCGTATGAGCGCGTGAGTTACGCTTGTAGGTAAAGTGCTAATTAGTCGTAGCGCAAGTCCGTCGATTTACCGCGAAAAACGTAATAAGTGTAGGCGGTATAGCCCAAGATCAGCGGCAGAACGATGATCGCACCAATAAACGTAACGGTTAGTGAGTTAGCTGAAGCCACTGTTTCCCATATCGTTAACTGCCCTGGAATCACATAGGGGAAGAAGCTTACGGCTAGGCCAATAAAACTGACAACGAAAATACCCAACACAAGAAACATCGGCGCTGAATGGCTTTTGCTGTCATCATGTTTTAAGGCCAGTAAATGACGTGCTAGGAAGTAAAACAAGACCGCACAGATCAATGGAAATGGCATTAGCCACCAAAACGTTGATGACCCAAACCAACGGTCAGCGACCAGCTCATTGGCCAGCGGACTAACCATTGATACCAAGACAATGCCTAAGGCACAAAAGAGCATGGCCGTTCTTGCCCACTGCTGAGCCATTTGGTTGAGCTGAGTCCGGGTTTTAAGAATTAGCCAAGCGGAGCCTACCAGCGCATAAGCACCAATGACACCAATGGCCGTCATGGCTGAAAACAGATAAGCCATTGTTGAGTGCTCAAAGCCCATAATGTAAGCACCCAGCATATAGCCCTGTGTAGCTGCCATCAAAATAGAGCCAAACTTGAACAAGCGATCCCAGAAAAGCTTATTTTGACCCAGTGCAGCCTTTGATCGAAAGTCAAACGAAATGCCGCGAAAGATCAGGCCAACCAGCATCAGCGCCACCGGGATATAAAGCTCGCCTAACAGTAGGTTATAGGCTGCGGGAAAGGCAATGAGCAATATGCCAATGGTCAGCACGATCCATGTTTCATTTGCATCCCAAAACGGCCCTATCGAGGCAATCATATTATCGCGGTGCTTCTCACTGCTTTTATCAGCGACCGGCATCAAAATACCGACGCCCAAGTCATAGCCATCCAAAATGGCATACACGATGGCTGAAACAGCAAACAAGATCACGAAAACTACCGCCAAAAAATCACTACTAAGCATGATATGCCTCCTCTCTTAAAGGCTGGAATGAGTCGTCTCCAAAATTCTGCATATCGCTCTCAGGCGCCTCGGCGGCTTTTCGAGCTAATAAGAAGATGGTTCTAAAATAAGCAATTAACAAACCGCCATAAACCAGCGCATAAAGCGTTAATGAGATACCAACATTCGCCATTGGCTGCGTGGTTACGGCGTCACTGACGCTCAGAACATCAGTAACAATCCAAGGCTGGCGGCCGATCTCTGTCACATACCAGCCCGCTAGCGTTGCCACCCAGCCAGAGAACGTCATTGCCATCAATGCGCGAAGCTGCCAGTGTTTGAGCTCACCGTTTCGGTGCAAGCGCCAAGAGAACCACCAGCTGAATAGAAGCATCAAGCCTCCAATCATCAGCATCACTCGAAAAGAATAAAAAACCGCGGCCATGGGTGGCTCATTCTCAAATTCATTCAAGCCTTTGACCTCGTCCGTCAGGTTATGATTTAAAATCAACCCAGTGGCATAGGGGATTTTAATCTCAAAATGATTTGAGCGGGTCTCTTTATCCGGGATAGCAAATAAGCGAA
The DNA here is from genome assembly GCA_034190675.1 of Pseudomonadota bacterium. GTDB lineage: Bacteria > Pseudomonadota > Gammaproteobacteria > Pseudomonadales > JAXHSS01 > JAXHSS01. The sequence goes on along the minus strand of JAXHSS010000103.1, from coordinate 1,355 downwards.
AATCTGCCCCCGCCTCGCTTTCCCATAACCCTTCCATTGCAGCCACTTTAGCCGGCTGATATTGATAGGTGTTCAAACCATGCGCATCGCCTACAAAAACCTGCAACGGGATCAACATAGCCGCTGCAAGCAAAGCAACTTTTAGCGTGCGCTTAGGCTCCAGCTTCTGATCCCCTTTCAGGATTCGGTAAGCACTTATCCCTGCCACAACAAAGCTCGCCGTAAGCCCTGAAGCCAAAAGCATATGAACCATGCGATAAGGAAATGAAGGGTTAAAGATAATCTCAAACCAGCTCGTTGGGTGCGCAACGCCATCAATCATTTCAAAGCCTTGCGGCGTTTGCATCCAAGAGTCTAGGGCGAGAATCCAAAAGGACGAAAATGTCGTGCCGGCGGCAACTAGAAACGTCGCTATGGTGTGCATCCGGTTGGAAACTTTCTTTTGGCCAAATAACATAATGGCTAAGAAGGTCGCCTCTAGGAAAAAAGCCGTTAGCACTTCATAGCCCAATAAAGGCCCTGCAATATTACCCACCGTTTCCATAAAGCCTGGCCAGTTGGTGCCAAACTGAAATGACATCGTAACTCCGCTAACCACACCTAACGCAAAGCTGAGTGCAAAGATTTTCACCCAAAATTGGTAGGCCTGCATCCAGTAGGCATCGCCCGTTCGATTATGTTTAATTTTGAAAAACAACAAGAACCAAGCAAGTGAGATGGTGATGGTTGGAAATAGGATATGAAAACTGATATTCAACGCAAATTGAATGCGTGATAAAAGTAGCTCTTCCATTTAGACCTCCTTCGAAATGTCTATTCGTCTTTGGATTTTTTCTTAGTTAAGTTCAGCACTTTGTTGATGCCCCGACCAAGCTTCATTAACGATTGCAATTGCTCTTGGCTGAGGGTTTGAAGCTGTCCTGCCCAGTGATCAATACCTGATAATAGATTCAGGGCCTCTTCCATTCTGGCGCGCGCATAAGGCGCTTTGCCGGATTCTTTTAGCTCATCTACGCTCTTTTCGAGAATATTTAATGTTGGAACCACTTCACGACGACGACGCTCTTCAAACACGGCATGAGCAATATCCCAAATGTCATCAAGAGTGGTGAAATAGTCTTTTCTGTCATCGGGGTAACGCTGCACTTTAATGACCTGCCAGGATTGCAGCTCCTTTAACGCCATGCTGACATTGCCACGAGAAATCGATAAACGATCAGCAATTTCTTGCGCGGTGAGCGGCACTTCCGATAACAAAAGCAGCCCAAACATTTGCCCTACTGTGCGGTTAAAACCCCACTGGCTGCCCATTTCACCACAGTGTTGAATAAAATCATTAATGAGTTGTTCAGTTT
>JAXHSS010000102.1:0-6963 GCA_034190675.1 Pseudomonadota bacterium | reverse complement strand
CAATCACGATTGGGCCAGCACCGATAATCAAGATACTGTTAATATCCGTTCTTTTTGGCATGGTTTACTCCGCTCGTGCTGCTTGCATTAATTCAATAAACTGGTCAAAAACCGCCGTGGCGTCATTAGGACCAGGGCCTGCTTCTGGGTGGCCCTGCATACTAATAGCGGGTTTGTCCGTTAATTTCATACCTTGCAAGGTATTATCAAATAAAGAGATATGAGTCACTTTAACATTGCTTGGTAGTGACGCTTGATCAACCGCAAAACCATGGTTTTGGCTAGTAATCCAAACCTGATCATTTTCAAGATTTTTGATCGGGTGATTAGCACCGTGATGACCAAATTTCATCTTCAATGTGCGACCACCGACGGCTAGCCCTAGCAATTGATGGCCTAAACAAATACCAAAGATTGGCATATTGGCTTCCAGTAATCCTTGCGCCGCCTCAATCGCGTATTCACAAGGCTCTGGATCACCAGGACCATTCGATAGAAAAACACCGTCCGGCTTGAGTGCCAGTACATCTTCAACTGGAGTTTTGGCTGGAACAACGGTCACCTTACAACCTCGGTCAACAAGAAGGCGCAAGCTATTGCGCTTCACACCAAAGTCATAAACCGCAACGTGAAAGCTTTTTTCTGGAACTGGCTGCGGCGTCAGTGTCCATGAAGGCTCATTCCACTCATAGACTTCTTCGCAGGTAACGTCTTGAACAATATCTTTTCCTGAAAGACCTTCGAAGCCTTCAGCTTTAGCTAGCGCTTCTTCTACAGTTGCGCCTTCGCCCGCCAAGATACAGCCGCCCATAGCGCCCTTATCACGAATGATACGAGTCAGTTTGCGCGTATCAATATCTGCGATCGCGACAATATTGTGTGCTTTAAGATAATCGCTAAGGCTCTGCTTTGAACGCCAGTTGCTATCCACAGAGCTTGTGTCGCGAATGATTAGACCAGCTGCCCAAGGCTGGCGAGACTCAGGGTCTTCTTCGTTCACCCCAGTATTACCGATATGTGGGTAAGTGAGTGTAACGATCTGAGTGTGATACGAGGGATCTGTTAGGATTTCTTGATAACCCGTCATCGCTGTATTGAAAACCACTTCCCCGATTGTGGATCCCGTAGCGCCGATTGAAACGCCCTTGAATACTGTACCATCTTCAAGTGCTAAAATTGCTTGAGTCGACAATGCAACCTCCTACCCGCCATCAGTGACAAATTTTACGTGCAAAAAAGCGAGATGAAGTTGCCCTCACCTCGCTTTTGATTTGCTGCATTATAGTAAAACCCTTCGTAAAAGTCACCAAGAGTTTTTCAGTTTTAGCTTACGCTGCAACTTCTTCTGGTGGCTTTGAATAGTGCTTCAAGCGGCGATAAACCGACTTAAGCTGATTACCAAATGTTCCCGTGTCATAAGGCACGCCATATTTTTTTGCAATCGCCTGAATCTTAGGCGCCACTTCTTTATAGCGGTTAGCTGGCATATCTGGGAACAAGTGATGCTCAATTTGGTGACTAAGATTACCTGTCATCACGTTCATTAACGCACCGCCTTCAATATTGCATGAACCTAGCATCTGACGATAGTACCAGCCAGCTTTGGTTTCATTGATTTCTGTGCCCTGCGGGAAGGTATGCGCACCTTCGGTAAAGTGACCGCAGAAAATCACCAAGAATGCCCATACATTACGGATGATATTAGCCAACAATGCACCTAGTGCTGTCATCCAATACGCTTGCCACATCAATTCTGGGGCGAACAAGAAGGCCCCACCAACAGCAATGGCAGGAATCAACACAAACTCTTTCATGATCTGACGGAACATTTTCCATCCGATGGGTTTAAAAATATGCCACGCCTCTTTATGAGTGCGCTTACCATCTCGGATATCATCTACACCTAATTCATGCAACGCCACCGCATTTTGGAAGCTCAACATGATGAAAACGCCAATAAGCATCTGGTACCGAAACTCTGGCTTCCACTCTTGCTCATCACAAACACGGAACATGCCGTCATAACCTAGATCTTTATCGAGACCTTCGATGTTTGTATAGGTATGGTGCATATAGTTATGCGTTTGGCGCCATGAGCTTGCTGGACAAACGTTGTCCCACTCATAGTCTTTACCCTTTAACTTAGGATCATTCGTCCAGTCAAATTGGCTGTGCATAATGTTATGGCCAACTTCCATATTCTCAAGAATCTTAGAGAGCCCTAAGCTGATCACAGCGAATACCCAGATCACAGGGTATAAAATACCCGCGAAGATACCCAGACGGCCTAAAATTTCGAACACCTGTTGAACAAAGATCACTCGCTTCATGTAGCGCACATCTCTTTCACCCAAGTCCGACATCACCTCGTCGCGAATAGCCTGGATTTCAGCACCCATCGCTTCGATTTGTTCATCATTTAAATAATCAGGATATTTAGACATCCTCTCACCTCTGCTATTGATTAAGTTCAACATCTGTCAGCGCTTGAGACACGCAAATTTGAATCGTCTCATTGGGCAAATCAGATATTTCGCCAGTTAATAAATTTTTCACGGTTCCCGACACTTTCTGACAAGAACACATATGACAGATGCCGCTTCGGCAACCTGACTGCAAGCTAACGCCTGCATTTTCCCCAAGCTCCAACAAAGTGCCCGGGCCATTTTGAACCTGCGTGTTGTTTTGCATAAACGTAATCGTCAGGTCAGTATTTGCTTCTTCTGCATCATCAAGAATTGAGAAATTCTCAGACAATAAATCCGCATTCAAATCAGCCGCCTCTGCCAGCTCATAAACTGAACGCTTCAGCGCCGATGGGCCGCAAACCATGATGGCGTCGTATTGACTCAGTTCAAACCCAATACTATTCATATACTCAGCTGTCATTTCTGGGCGACCATCAGAAGTATAGACAAGATGATAGCCAAAACGATCCGACTGATCGGTATATTGATCTAAAAAAGCACCTTGCATCGTTGCCTTAGCACTCGGGCTGAAATACAACAAGTCAATATGACGATCAGAGGCTGACTCCATCTCGGCTTGAACAATCGCCGACATTGGCGTCACACCACTACCACCAGCAACAAGTAGAACCGACTTGGCACCAGTTGGCACATGGAATTCACCCATAGCTGAGCTGACCTCAACCTGATCACCTGCCTTGAGTCGCTCACTGAGATAACGAGTCACTGTACCTTTTTGATTAATACGAATGCCCAGCTTTATCTCATTGTTCGCCTGATTCACTTCACTAATCGAAAAACAGCGCGTCTGAAAACGCCCTTCAACAGGAACCGTCAACATCACATACTGGCCTGGATGATAAAGCTTCCAGTCCCAATTCTTATCATCCACTTCAAGCGCGATAGAAAGGCTGTTTTCAACCGAACGATCGACACTCAACACCTTTGCCTTGGGTTGTTTTTCAAGCCCAAAATACTTCAAATAATCAGCAATGGTTTTAGGGTAAGTGAACTGATTTATGATAAAATTCAACATAACATGCAAAACTGTGAACACATGTTCACAATCTAAGTCCATACTGCCTACAAGTCAATACGTTTCATTGAATCGTTACAATATCAAATATGAGTCACCAAAACATGGCACCCAAACCAGCGAAGAATGCAAAAATAACGACGAAAAAAGTCTTAATGGACGCGACCTTATCCAAAATATCGGGTGGCGCTTCCTTCGACAGCTTAAGTCTCCGCGAAGTAGCCAAATCATCTGGCGTTGTCCCATCAGCGTTTTACCGACACTTCAAAGGCATGGATGAATTAGGGCTTGCGCTAATCGAAGAATCATTTAACACCTTTAATACCATCTTATTAGAGCTGACCCATTCAGCTAGCCGCGGGGAGCAAAACTCCAGCGAACTCATTTCAGCGTATGTAGACAACTTGACTAATAACGTTAAACAACTGCGTTTTTTAATTTCGGAATACTTTAACGGCTCATTTCAGCTGAAGGCTTGGGTAAAAAAAGAACTTCAGATTCTTCAGTCCAAAATCGCCACTGAGATCGCCCTAATCTATTCTAATAAAAACCTCAATGCCGACGACCTTAACTTGTTGTCAGAAATGTTTGTCCAGATCTCAATCATTATGGCCAAAAAAGTGCTCGATCAAATGCAAGAAGACAGCAGTGAGCCTGATGCGCAAAGCCAGAAAAACGAAGAGCTTGTCTACAGTTTAGGCCGTCAATTGCGCATTCTCTTGCTCGGCGTACAGCACTGGGAATCCGATCGCTAAGCCCTCCTTCTAAACTGGCTCTCGCTCTTTAGTTAGTCAAAACAGCAGGCTGGGCCTGTTCGCCAACTTTTGCGCGACGAGCGCAACGGCCGCAAAAAAACAGTCGTCACGCGCCAGTCACTCCTTCGATGTTAAATTGTGTTTATCTTGCATTGATCTACTTTTTAATAGACCCAAGGAGTTACAATGAGTTTAAAAACACCTAGTAAAATCAATTATTCGACAACGGTAACATCAACTGGTGGAAGAGCAGGGAAAGCTAAGTCTGATGACAATGCCTTAGAGGTCGAGCTTTCTGTACCCAAAGCCATTGGTGGCGATGGCGGCCCAGGCACAAATCCAGAGCAACTTTTTGCAGCCGGGTATTCAGCTTGCTTCATGGGTGCAATGCAGTATTTTGCCGAGAATGAATCGATAGAACTACCTGAAGATTTCAGCGTCAGTGCTACCGTAGGCATCGGCCCCGTTAAAGGCGGAATGGCCATTACCGTAAAATTTGACATCCAGCTGACCGGCATGGATCAAGATCAGGCAAATGAGCTCGTTGAAAAAGCTCATGGCTTTTGCCCCTATTCAAATGCGACACGCGACAATATCGAGATTGATTTCTCAATTCATGCGTAGCGTTGAGCTAAAAATTAATGACGATGAAACAGTAAAGAGGGCGGACAAGGATGTCAGCAGCAATCCAGAGTTTTAAATTATGTCAGTGATGAACAATCAGCAGCCATGAAAAATTGACAAGAACAAGGAGAGAAAAAATGGTGGGTCGTACAAGATTCGAACTTGTGACCAATTGGTTAAAAGCCAACTGCTCTACCAGCTGAGCTAACGACCCACAAGAGAGGCGCTATAATAGCGCTTTAATTGCAAAATGCAAGCCCAAGATAAAAAAATTGCCGTTATTTTTTCACCTTTGATGTTTGGCTACTTTTGATAGTGAGTTGGATCAAGTTGACCCGCTTGCTCAAAGCCAAGTGAACGAAGTCGACAGCTGTCGCAAGCACCGCAAGCCCTTCCTTTCTCGTCCGCTTGGTAACAGGAAACCGTTAAGCCCAAATCCATATCGAGCTCGGCTGCTTTACTGATAATTTGCGCCTTAGTGAGATCAATCAACGGCGTTTCCAGCTTAATAGACTGACCTTCCACAGTACGCTTTGTCGCTAACTGCATAACGCGCTCGAAAGCGGCGATGAATTCTGGTCGACAGTCTGGATAGCCTGAATAATCAACCGCATTAACACCAATAAAAATTGCATCTGCTTCAAGCACCTCCGCCCAGCCCAAGGCTAAGGACAGAAAAACCGTATTTCGCGCTGGCACGTAGGTCACAGGCACATCTTCGCCCACGCCATCAACGGGCACATCAATCGAATTATCGGTCAGAGCCGAGCCTCCAATATCAGAAAGGCCGATCTGGATAATGGAATGCTTTTTTGCATATCGATCAGCCAGCGCTTTTGCTGCATTGAGCTCCGCTTGTGAGCGCTGACCGTAATCAAAGCTCAATGCATAACACTCATAACCCTCGGCGCGAGCAATCGCGAGACAGGTTGCAGAGTCCAAGCCCCCAGATAACAGTACAACCGCTTTTTTCTGTGTCATACGCCTGGCTTATCTCCCCATAACTCTTTATGTAGTTGCATTTGAAAACGTACGGGCAGACGGTCTTCGATCACCCAGTTCGCAAGATCCTTCGCGGACAACTCCTGATAACTCGGTGATAACCAAATGATGGGTGTATAAGCCATCCAATTTCGCTCAATGAGTTGAATCTTTGTCCACTCATAATCTGCACGATCACGAATCACCACTTTCAATTCATCTGTGGAGCGCAAATGCGGCAGATTTTCCCAGCGATTTTGTTCAGCCTCACCTGAGCCTGGAGCCTTAATATCCATAATAGTATGCACTCGCGAATCCACCTCGCTGATGTCAAAAGCGCCTGAGGTCTCGAGTGAAACCGTCAGACCCGCATCGCACAGGGCGCGCATCAGGTGATGAGCATTGGGCTGAGCTAATGGCTCACCGCCCGTTACCGTAATGTGTTTAACTTGCTGCTCAATAGCCAACTGCACCAGCTCTTGAACAGTATATTGCTCACCGCCTTTAAATGCATATTCACTATCGCACCATACGCAGCGCAAAGGGCAGCCCGTAAGTCGGATAAAAAATGTTGGCCAACCGGTGAAAGAGGTCTCTCCTTGAACAGAAGTAAAGGTTTCTGAAATGCGCAACGAGCCCTGATCCTGAGCCAGTTGAATGCGTTGCGAACTCACAATTTAGCTAGTCGACAAGCGCTCAATCAATAACTGAGCGTCAGGCACTTGATTGTGCTCGGGGTAGTCGTTTACCAATTGCTTGGCAAACTCTTTAGCGGCATTAGGCTGACCCAAGGCTTCAAGCGTTTGCGCTGCCCGAATGAGCGCATCAGGTTTGCGCGCGCTGCCCGGCTCGTTTTCAATGCTTTTAATGAAAGATTCAGCCGCCTTATCAATATCAGGCTGCTCAACGACCAAATACATCTCACCTAACCAGTAAAACGCATTACCCGATTGCTCAGAGTTGGGATAAAGCTCTGTCACCGCCTCAAATGCACTAACAGCCGCCTCGTAATCTCGATCAAACACATATTGCTTAGCTCGCTCATAAGCTTGCTCAGCTTCTTCTTCAGAGGTGACGATCACCGTATCAGTGGCTTGTA
>JAXHSS010000101.1:0-7006 GCA_034190675.1 Pseudomonadota bacterium | reverse complement strand
GGATATCGAACTCATCACATAAGCGTCGAAGCTCGGTTAGATAGGCAGGGTGATACATGCGCATGGAGCCAGCGCATTGAACCAAGGGCTCAACAATGATGGCGCAAACGGTTTCATGATGTTGCTCAAAGAGTTCTCGAAGCGGCTCGATCTTGCTTAAGCTATAGTCTTTCCAGCTTTGTCCTTCTTCGCGTTGGTAACAGTCAGGACTTGGCGCGACGATGCTGGTCATCAATAGCGGCTTATAGGTGGCTTTATAAAGCGCGACATCGCCCACTGATAGGGTTGCCAAGGTTTCCCCGTGGTAGCTATTGGCCAAGGTCATGAATTGGGTTTTCTGCGTTTTACCTTGGTTCTGCCAAAAGTGAAAACTCATTTTCAGCGCCACCTCAACCGCAGAAGAGCCGTTATCGGCATAAAAGCAGCGGTTTAGCCCGTCGGGGGTGATCTTGGCTAGTCGCTCAGACAGCTCGATCACTGGCTCATGAGTGAATCCGGCAAGAATAACGTGTTCAAGCTGATCCAGTTGAGCTTTGATTCTGTCATTAATGTAGGGGTTCGCATGGCCAAACAGGTTCACCCACCATGAGCTCACAGCATCGATATACCGATTACCATCGACATCTTCTAGCCAGACGCCTTTGCCTGATTTGATCGGGATCAAAGGCAGGGTCTCGTGATCCTTCATCTGCGTACAAGGATGCCATAAGTGCGCCAAATCGCGCCTGCGTAATTGCTCGGATCGAAGATTGGTCATTGTAGGGTAGGGTTGAGCTGGCCGGATTGGCAGCGCCATTGTTGATATTGCTCGCCCGAGTCGATAAACAGCGGTTGCTGCGTTGCCGTAGCCGAGGGGTCTGGCTGAGCAGGTAATAGCACACAGCCTGAGGGTGTTTTTTGTTCTGTTTCAAAGGACTGGTCGCTGAGCTCTTCATTATTAAAAAAATAATTTGGCTTGCTGCTGGCGCTGCCTTCTAAAAACATCTCTTCGGGTGCAAATTTAAAGAGTTTATTTTGAGCAATGACATTATAACGAGCAAAGTCTTTATCGGAGCTACTGCTACCGAAGCTCTTGCCTTTGTCGTCATCACAGTAATATTTTCCGCCATCGCGAGAGCCAATGTAAATGGCCGGCTCTTTGCCAAAAATCCAGCTGAATAGCGGGTTATAGCTCTTATAATAAAAGGTGTTATTGATGATTTGGTTATGGCTTGGCGTATTGTGTCGAATAGTGCCGCCTTCGCCGCAATTGCGATAAAGGAAGATGCCGCCATTGCTCAAACTACGAAAGCTATTGCCTATAATTTGGTTATAACTGGAGCCATCAAGCGCTAAAGACTCGCGCTTGGACTGAGTGCGGATGACCGAATGGCTTAAGCGGTTGCGCGTGGATTCTGCATCAAAATAAACTGCGACACTGACAGATTCTCCGCCAATGATGGACTGGTTGATACTGACATCATGCACTCCAGGCGCCAAGTAAAGCGGGATGCGACCTGTGCCTTCAATAGTGAGTTTATTGAGTTCGATACTAGAGGGCGCTCGGCTTTGTATGAACTCGCTATGGTTTTCGCGCATTGAGGAGCGGCGAACAGGATCAGCCTCGCCATTTCGACCTAGGCCGATAATTCGCATCGAGCCGCGGATTTTGCAGTTTTGGATGCGAATGTTTTTAGGCGGAATCCATTCGCGTAACTCGAAATAATCGGGGGTCTCGCTGCGATTTTCAGGCTTTAGAGGCTGAAGGCGAGAGCGGATTTCAATCATATCCACGCCTTCATTGACCTGACCATCGCCGCCATCAAGCCATGCGCCTTGGCAGTCAAAACTCACACCGCTGGAGTGCTCGCCAGCAAATACCAAGCGTTTGGTGATCACTTCATTGCCTTTGAGTTTGGCATTGCATTGAACCCATATCTCACGGTTGTTTTTGGTGGCCGGCTCAGTGAGCTTTTGATAAAACTCATTAGAGCAAGGCGAAGCGGCCCATAATTGGCTGGCAAATGAGCCTAAGAAAGCCAAGGCGAGTAACAGGGTTCGGGTCAGCACCCGTGGGCATGAAATCGTCATGCCCTTAGGATACGTCTAGTCCGTATGCGACTGCAAGTAGGTATAATCATCCAAGAGGGTTTCAAGATACTGAATGACCGCCGGCTGCTTGTCGCCATCGAGCTGTGATGCGATTTTTTTCGTCAAGGCTTGGATGAGTTGCGCTGGGTCGAAATTCACATATCTAAGCACTGAGGCCGTGGTGTCGCCTTTGATCGGGCTATCAAAGCTGATATTGCCTTGTGGGTCGATCACTACGTCGATAGAGTCGGTATCACCAAACAGGTTATGCAGATCGCCGAGAATTTCTTGATAAGCGCCCACAAGAAATACGCCCATTAAATCCCCTTTCGCCAGCGCATTGGGGATAGGTAAGGTCGGCTCAATGCCTTCACCGTCGACATAGTCATTGATGCGTCCATCCGAGTCGCAGGTGATGTCTTGAATGGTCGCTCGACGGTTAATCGGGCCATCGAGTTTGCTTAGCGGTAAAACGGGGAAAATTTGGCTAATTCCCCAAGCATCAGGAATGGATTGAAACAGAGAAAAGTTCAGAAAAAATTTGTCGGCCAGCTGTTCGTTTAATCGCTCATTGAGCTCTCGATGGCGTTTGCTGTGCATATCCAGCTGCGACTGGGCGAGTTTTAGGTTTTGCAAAAATAGGGTTTCTGCTTTGGCCAGGGTGCCCAGCTCGATATCGCCTGCAAGAAAAAGCTGGCCGATGTCTTCGTACAGACGCTCGATCTCATGGACGACTTCGGTCAGGCGCTCAAGCTGCTGATTGCGTAATTGCTGATTGAGTTGGCCGAGCTTGTCGATGGCGCTGTGTTCAAAGCTAAACTGCGGTAGTTGGTCGCTGACATCGAGCTGTTCGATCTCAATAATATCGCTGATCAATACCGCATGGTGCGCAGTTAAAGCTCGACCTGATTCGCTAATAATATGCGGGTGAGCCACCTCGGCTTCGTCACAGATATGTTTAAGCGCATCGACAATATGCCAGCCATAGTCATTGAGGCTATAGTTCATTGAAAAATAACTCCGCGAGCGTGAGCCTTCATAGTCGACACCAAGGCCGCCACCGACATCAAAATAGCGGATAGGTAGACCTTGCTTGCGCATGCTGGTGTAGTATCGCGCCGCTTCAATAACGCCGTTTTTAATATCGCTTAAATTTGCTACCTGAGAGCCCAGATGAAAATGAAGCATCACGAGACTATCGGTTAGACCGTTCTTTGCGCAGAAATGAATGGCGTCGATCAGCTGACTATTGGATAGCCCGAATTTGGATTTGAGGCCGCCACTGTTTTGCCAATTGCCTTGGCTGCTATGGTTTAAGCGAACGCGTAAGCCCAAATGTGGCTGAATGCCTTTTTGCTTGGCTAAGCGAGCAACACGCTCCAGCTCATCAAGCTTCTCGATCACGATAATCACGGTATGCCCGAGCTCTTCGCCGAGCAATGCAAGCTCAATAAAGGTATCATCTTTATAGCCATTGCAGACAATCAGCGCATTTTCTGGAGCAAGGGCCAGTACGGCTAAAAGCTCAGGCTTTGAGCCGGCTTCAAGGCCAACGGGTTGTTCTGGGCTGTGGCTGGCGACTAGCTCTTCGATAACGCGGCGCTGTTGATTGACCTTAATTGGGTAGACAGGGGTGTAGCCTGCATCATAGCTTTGTTCGTTAATGGCTTGATTAAAGGCTTGGCTGAGTTGGGCGATACGTGCATGCAAAATATGGGTAAAGCGCAGCAAAATCGGGTGGCGAAGCCCAAAGTCTTGACGGGCTTGCTCGGTGATATGCTCAAGGCTGATGAGGTTGTCACCCGCTTGAACGCTGACCTGACCTTGCCGATTGAGTTTGAAAAAGCCGCCACCCCAGTGCTGGACATTATAAATCTGTTCGGGTGTCTTGCCTGCCGGTATTTCGGACATATTCCCACGATCTCGTAATTGAGCTATGATCGCGACATTGTAATTGGCAATACAGCATAAAGCGAGAATCCACATGACGAAAGATTGGGTGATAGAGTACTTCGAGTCAGAAGGCACCTGTTTCGGTTTAAAAGGAAGTGAACGAGTTGAAAGCGTTCAGTCGCCTTACCAAAAAATTGATATCTACAATACCGAGACCTTCGGCTATTTGATGTTGATTGATGGCTGCACCATGGTGTCGAGCCGTGAAAACTTTTTGTATCACGAGATGATGAGCCACCCGGCCTTATTCAGTCATAACGACCCGAAGCGAGTCGCGATTATTGGCGGTGGCGACTGCGGGACTTTGCGTGAAGTGTTGGCTCATGAGTGTGTTGAGCAAGTCACTCAAATTGATATTGATGAACAGGTGACTCGCTTATCAGAAAAATATTTCCCAGAGCTATGCGAGCGTAATGACGATCCGCGTGCGCAACTGTTATTCATTGACGGTCTAAAATGGATCGATGATCAGCCCGGTGAAAGCCTAGAAGTGTTGATCGTTGATTCAACGGACCCTGTGGGCTTTGCTGAAGGCTTGTTCACGGTCGATTTTTTCAAGCAGTGTTTTGCGAAGCTGGCGCCTGGTGGCATTATCGTTCAGCAAAGTGAATCACCGCTATTGCATGGTCAAAGCATTATTGCGCCGTTGCATAAAAACTTCCGAGCAGCTGGTTTTAGTGATACACAAACGCTGCACTTTCCGCAGATCATCTACCCGTCGGGTTGGTGGAGTTGCACGATGGCGAAAAAAGGCGGAGCGCTGGATCAATTTCGTCAAGAAGATGCTCAGGCGAAAAGCTTTGCAACACGTTATTACAGCGCGCAGATGCATCAGGCGGCCAAAGTATTGCCGCCATTTTTGAGCCAGGCGATTGATGGTCTTAGCTAAACAACACCGCTATATCGTTGCTGCGCTGAGTTTTCTCTCACTGCTGGCGATTGGCGTGTTTCTGCCGAAAGAGCCAGCGGTTGAGCTGAAGCCTCTCTATGAGCTGGCGCATCAGCAGATTGCCGCCTCTTCGGTGGAGAATGTTATGGCGCAGATTGATGGTCTTCCCAATGCGAAAAAGAAGCAACGTCGCTTTTTCAAGCTGCTATGGCCTTACATCCAAGAGGCAAACTTAAACATTTTGCGTGAGCGTGAGCGCCTTTTGCGTTGGCAAGCTTACCCTGAGCTTCTCGATGCTGAGCAAGCGCAGTTACTGACACTGGCTGAAAAATATCGTGTAAAATTGCCAAAAGCCCTAAAGCTCTCCTCAAAACAGGGTTTCGAGCACGATCAAGAAAGCGCCTTAATGTATGGCGTGACCGTTGAAGATATAGGCGATGACGACACAACCGCTATTCATGCAATGCAAATAGAGGCACTTAACAAAGCAAGAGCTGAGGTTATTGAGACCTTGCTTAAGAAAGTTGATATCGTGCCCGCCAGCTTAACATTGAGTCAGGCGGCCATTGAGTCGGCTTGGGGGCAGTCGCGCTTTGCTAAAGAAGGCAATAACTTATTTGGTGTTTGGTGCTATACCCCCGGTTGCGGAGTCAAGCCGTTGCATCGGGCGCCGGGAGATCGCCACGAGGTGAAACGCTACGAGTCTTTACTGGGCAGTGTTGAAGACTATATGCTCAATTTGAATCGCAATCGAGTGTACCGCAAGTTAAGAGATGCACGATTTAATGCCCGCGATTTTGGCGAAAAACCTCTTGGTGCCGACATGGCGGTTGGGCTTAAACGTTACTCGGCTTTGGGAACTCGTTATATCACGATGGTGCGCTCAGTGATAAAGAAGTACCGCTTGTTCGAATTGCCAAGTTTTTAATTACGCTTTCACCACGTTTGGAGTGTTGCGCCAGTAATCGGCTGTGCTAGTATAAGGCAAATTTCACAACATACTTTAGGGAGTCAATATGGCAGGCATCACAGAAATTGAAGGTATCGGCGAAGCGCAAGGTGCTAAGCTTCAAGCGGCGGGCATCAAAACCGTTGAAGCACTTTTAGAGCAGTGCTGTGGCAAATCAGCTCGTGCGAAATTAGCTGAAGAAACAGGTATCAGCGAAAAATTGATTCTAAGCTGGGTTAACCGTGCTGATCTAACGCGCATCAAAGGTGTGAGTACGCAATATGCAGATTTACTCGAGGCCTCAGGTGTTGATACTGTGCCAGAGCTGAAAATGCGTAAGCCTGAAAACCTGCACGCAAAAATGGCTGAAGTGAACGAAGCGAAAAAGCTCGTTCGTCAGGTGCCGGGTTTATCTCAGGTTGAGTCTTGGGTAGAGCAGGCGAAAACGCTTGAAAAGAAAGTGACTCACTGATTCGCGGATTGTTATTTGCAGGAAGTTTTAAAAGGCCGGTTTTCCGGCCTTTTCTCGTTTTACGGTATACTGTTTAAATGATTGAAGATATTTTCCTTCGGGTCACGGCCTACGACTGGCTGATGCTCGGTTTGTTCTTGCTGATTTTATCTCAGATAGCTGAACACTACTATCTGGCTTGGTTATCGTTGGCGGTCTTATGTGCTTGTTTGGTTAAGGCGTTCTTCCCTGATATTTCATGGCAATGGCAGCTGATCAGCCTCGGCTTGTCGAGCTTCTTTTTGTTGGCGTTGGGCTTTGAGCTTCGCCATAGGCTCAATCCGAAAATCGTTCGTAAATTAAAGAATCCCCTAAAAAGGTCACAAAAGACAGAAAAGGGCTAGGCAGCACCAAAAGGCCGCGCTACTATGAACGTATGATGTTATTTAAAATTACACTCAATTGGCTTTGTCGAACTGCCTGCGCTGTCATGCGCTGGGCATCGTAAGGCTGTGGTTGTTTAACGTCATTGTTTCCAAACCGCAGATTCAGAAACTGCGGTTTTTTTGATTCCCCCCCCCCCTCCCAAGCTTCCTTAATTCAAAACCACCTCAGTTTCTCTTTTTGCAAATCGTTATAGACTAAAAAAGAGGTTGCGATGAAAAATGCACTAGCTTTGTTGATGTTGATTGTT
>JAXHSS010000100.1:0-7050 GCA_034190675.1 Pseudomonadota bacterium | reverse complement strand
AAATACTGATCATCAAAAGTTCTAAACACAGCAACATGCTTGTTGTTATATAAGCTACAAACGCCTGTGTTTGGCACGATATCGTTAACTTTTGCTAAAAATGTCATACTTTTTCCTCCATTAATGGGATGCGCTGACCACGAACAACTTGGTAAGCTAGACTTTCGTCAACACTTTGTGAGTTAGTGAATTGGCGGAAGCGCTTACGTCTTTCTTCATTTTCAACGGTGGTTTTCCATTCGCACTGGAATGTGTCCACGACTTCTTGCATTTGAGCTTCAAGTGTTGCGCCAAGCCCTAGTGAGTCTTCAACAATCACTTCTCGCAAGTAGTCTAGACCACCCTCAAGGTTTTCCATCCAAACGGAGGTGCGTTGAAGCTTGTCAGCAGTCTGAATGTAGAACATATAAAAACGATCAACATATTTTATTAATGTTTCCTTGTCCAAATCGGAGGCTAGTAGGTCTGCATGACGAGGGCGCATACCGCCGTTTCCACAAACATAGAGGTTCCAGCCACCTTCGGTAGCAATAACGCCTACGTCCTTACTTTGTGCTTCGGCACATTCACGTGTACAACCAGAAACAGCCATCTTTAATTTATGTGGTGAGCGAAGGCCTTTGTAGCGATTTTCTAATTCGATAGCAAAGCCGACGCTGTCGTCAACACCATAGCGACACCAGGTGCTGCCCACGCAGGACTTAACGGTACGAAGTGATTTACCATAGGCTTGACCAGTTTCGAAACCAACGGCGATGAGCTTTTCCCAAATTTCGGGTAATTGATCGACACGTGCGCCGAATAAATCAATACGTTGGCCACCTGTGATTTTTGTATATAAATTATATTCTTTGCCAATTTCGCCCAGAGCAATCAATTGTTCTGGAAGAATTTCACCACCAGCAACACGAGGAACAATAGAATAAGTGCCATTTTTTTGAACATTACCCAAGAAATAATCATTGGTTTCTTGTAAGCCAGCAAGTTTGTCTTCCAGCACATAATCATTCCAGCATGAAGCAAAAATAGATGCCGCCGTCGGTTTACAGATTTCGCAGCCTTTACCTTGACCATGTTTTTCAAGCAAAGCATTGAAATCCTTAATTTCACCAACACGAACTAGATGATATAGCTCTTGTCGTGTGTAAGAGAAGTGTTCGCAAAGCGAGTTATCGACTTCAATACCTAATGACTCTAAAGTCGTATCCATAATCGATTTAGCCAGTGGCGCACAACCACCACAAGTGGTGCCTGCTTTGGTACACGATTTAAGGGTAGCGACGTCACAGACAGAGCCTGCCTCTACTGCTTGAACAATATCGCCTTTGGATACAGAGTTACATGAGCAAATTATCGCTGAATCAGGAAGTGCATCAGCACCAAGCATTGGCGCGCCGCCTTCAACGTTTGGCAAAATGAAGCTCTGTGCATTTTCAGGAAGCTCAATTTGGTTAAGCATGATTTGCAGTAAGTCATTATACGCTTCTGCATCACCGACAAGAACAGCACCTAGCAATGTTTTACCATCGGCAGAAACCACCATTTTTTTATAGACTTCGTTTGGCTCATCGATAAAGGTGTAGCTGCGGGCGCCTTCGGTTCTACCATGCGCGTCACCAATCGATGCGACATCGACGCCCATTAGCTTAAGCTTGGTCGACATATCAGCGCCTTCAAAACGACTGCGGTCTTCGGCAATGTCAATAATGCTTTGCGCGACGACTTCAGCCATTTGGTAACCTGGGGCAACCAAGCCATAAATCATGCCGTTGTAAAGCGCACATTCGCCGATGGCGTAAATATCGTTATCGCTAGTTTTACATTCATTGTCGATCATGATGCCGCCACGAGGGCCAAGTTCGATACCTGCGCCGCCAGCCAATTCGTCACGAGGGCGAATACCCGCAGAGAACAAGATCATATCGGTCTCAAGGTGTGAGCCATCAGCGAAATTCATGCGGTAGCGAGAGGTTTCACCTGCAACAATTTCTTGGGTATTTTTTTCAGTATGAACACCAACGCCCATCGACTCAATCTTTGCACGAAGAACGCCGCCTGCACCGTCATCAACTTGCACCGCCATCAAGCGAGGAGCGAATTCAACAACATGAGTTTCAAGACCTAAGTCTTTTAATGCTTTGGCCGCTTCAAGTCCAAGCAGGCCGCCACCAACTACTACGCCAATTTTGCTTTCTTTGGCGCTGGTTTGCATGGCTTCAAGGTCTTCAATCGTACGGTATACCAAACAGTGCGGCTGGTCATTACCAGGAATTGGAGGAACAAAAGGATAAGAGCCCGTGGCAAGCACTAACTTATCGTAACTGATCACTTCACCCGTTGTCGTCTCAACGGTTTTTTCTTCAGGGTTGAGTTTTTTAGCTGGTGCGCTCAGCTTTAATGTAATGTCGTTTTCTTCGAAAAATGCCTCAGTTGTTAGCGCGAGATCATCGGCCGTACTGCCTGAAAAAAAACTGGACAAGTGAACACGGTCATAAGCTGGGCGACATTCTTCAGCAAGAACGGTGACTTCAAGCTGGTGTTCATTTTTGTGGGCGGCGATTTCTTCAACGAAGCGCTGACCCACCATACCGTTACCAATAACGACAATATGCATAATTTCCTCCAATGCTTCAAAATGAAGCAACTATAGATAAGTTTTGAGCCGAGGCTCAGAACGAAAAATGAATGGGGTAGTGGCGGTTATCAATCTCAGGTTTAGAGTTGTTTGAGCCCGATATCCCGCGCTGGATCAGGGGGCTTGCCAAGAGCAAGTTGCGTTTTAGGACGCATGAAATGGGTAGCTGAATGACAGATGCCACAAGTTGATTTGCTCAACCTACCAATGAATATTATAGCAATAAACATGCCATTGTTAATATTTTTTCTTTGCTAATACGAGTTTTACAAAGTGTTGGGTACCACTTATTGATGAAAGTAATCGGTTTTTTGTCACACAAGGAATGCTCTATGGCCTCGCCGAAGTTTCATTTTATTTCTGGTTTGCCACGTTCAGGATCGACCTTGCTTTCAGCGCTGTTATTACAAAATCCGTGTTTTCATGCGGGCATTTCAAGCCCGGTATACGGCATGATCCACGGCCTGGTGCGTAGCTGGTCAGCTGGAAGCGAAATTGCTCTTTTGGTGTCAAAAGAGCAGAAGATCAATTTTTGTCGCGAATTAGCCGGAGAATATCATGGTGCTCATCATGAGGTGGTTTTTGGTAGCAAGCGTGGTTGGTGTGAAAAGCTGACTCAAATTGATGCTCTATTTCCAGCTAGCAAGGTGATCTGTTGTGTTCGAGATATGGCTTGTATTTTGGATGGTTTTGAGAAACTCTATCAGCAAGATCCATTCGAGCGCACCCGTTTGTATGGTAAAGATGATAGTAGTGCAACGGTTTTTGATCGAACTCACTTCTTGGCTGGAAAAAACAGCGTGGTTGGCTATACTTTTCATGCATTACAGCAGGCGTATTTCAGCGAGCTGTCGAATAAACTGATCGTTATTCAATACTATGGTTTGGTTTCTCAGCCGCTGGCTATTATGCAGGTTTTGTACGAGCAATTAGAAGAGCCTTGGTTTGAGGGGCATAATATCGAGGATGTTCGCTTTGATGCCCAAGCCTTTGATGCAAACTTGAGTGTACCCAGTTTGCATAAAGTAAGACCTAAAGTGATGCATTATGAGCGTAAGCCGATTTTGCCGCCGGGCTTATTTAATGAATTTTCCAATAGCGAATTCTGGCGACAGAGCAACCCAACCAAGGCCGCTTTTTTGCGTCTTTCTCGCTAGATCTTCGGAGTAAATATGGAATTTAATGACCTGAAGCAGAAATTAACGGCGCTTGATAAGACGGGAGATATTCAGGAAATTCATCGTTTGTTTCAAATGGCTGACTCATCGTTGGCTAAATATCGTCCTTTCGTTAATCATTATTTTCAGTTCACCAGAAAATACGGTTTTAGAGAAGAGCTGGTAGACCTAGTGAAGCGACTTGATTTGAATTGGGATGACATGAGGGCTCAGATGCAAATCGCAGGGGCATACAAGCAGCTCGGGCGCTATAACGAAGCTTCAGCAAGGCTGGCTGGTTTGGTTCCTGTTCCTAAGTTTAGACACTTGGCATACGGGCATTTAGCGCAAATCTCCATGTTTCAGGGCCGTTTTGACAAAGCAATATTGTTTTTTAAACGCGCTTTGACGAGCGGAAGGCCTTCTATGATTCATCTTGAATACTTAGTGCAATGCTACATGATGGAGTCGCAATGGTCGCAAGCTCAGCAGTTGCTGAAACAAATACGTCAACTATTTGCTCAGAACAAAGCTGCAAAGTTTACTGAGAGTTTATTTGAGCCTTTTTACCATGAATTTACCTCTGATAACGACGTTGTCAATTGGGTTAATGAGCATCGACGAGATCTAAATCTCTCCATGTTGGCTGAAAAGCTAATTTTAAAACCAAAATCTAGCCTGCTAAGTTTTCATTGGTTTGCTTTGTTTTCAACTACTAAAGAAGGTCGTTCACCTGTCTTTTCAGTAGATAACGCCTTGAACAAACTTTCAGCTGATAAACAGCGCATCCCTAAAAAGATCATGCAATATTGGGATCAATCAGTGCCTCCGCTTGAGGTTCAGCAGTTGATGCAAAGCTGGGCGGAGCAAAATCCCGACTGGCAATACTCACGTTTTGACGATCAATCCGCACAAAGCTTCCTAGTAGAAAATGAATTGCATCAAGTGCTGAACGCCTACCGTTTGGCAGATTCGGCAGCGATGAAGTGTGATATTTTTCGTCTGGCCTATTTGTGGATTAATGGTGGCGTATATTCTGATGCTGATAGCCGCGCTTGCGACTCAATGAAGAGTCATGTTGATGTTTCAAAGGCGTTAATTGTGGTTCAAGAAATACATGGAGGGTTGGGTAATTATTGGATTGCCGCAGCTTCAAAACACCCGGTTATTTATGAAGCACTTCAATTAGCCGTAGATCGAGTTATATCAGGGCGAAGGGATACATGGTTTGCTTCTGGCCCTGGCGTGCTTAATCTATCGCTGGCGCCTTACATGGCGAAAGATTTTTTGTCTGATTGGCGGCTTAATTCTTCAGTTCAGATATTAAATAATCGAAGTTTGCATAGTTTTTGTTGGTCTCATGTCGGCGCAGGATACAAAACGTTATTCAGCTGGAGAAAATAACTATTTTTTATGCTACGTTCACTCCTCAAATTTTAAACTGATGATTTAAAGGAGTTCACCATGCCATTTGTTCATCTTCACGATAATGCACCTGCTGAAAAGCTCTACTATGAAGACCATGGTCGTGGCATACCTGTTGTATTGATTCATGGCTGGCCTTTGAGCGGTCGTGCTTGGGAAAAACAAATTGGTGCATTGGTTTTTGCCGGTTTTCGCGTTATTACTTATGACCGTCGTGGTTTCGGTGAGTCATTTAAGCCTTGGTCACGTTACAATTACGATGTCCTCGCACATGATCTGCACATGCTGATTGAAAAGCTGGGCTTAATTAAACCTGCGCTCGTTGGTTTCTCGATGGGTGGTGGTGAAGTTGCTCGCTATATAGGCACTTACGGAACCGAAAATATTTCAGCTGTGGTATTTGCCGCTTCTGTTGCACCATTTATGTACAAAGTTGACGACAACCCTGAAGGGGCAATTGATGATGAGGGGATTGCGGCAATGCAAGCGGGAGTTAAAGAAGACCGAATTGCCTTTTTAGAAGATTTCACAAAAACCTTCTTTTCAGATGGCTCAGATACGCCGTTGGTGAGCGAAGCCAGCCGACGCTTCCATCATCAAATCGCTTCTTTTGCTTCACCCAAAGGCACACTGGATTGTATTGCCTCTTTCTCAACAACTGATTTTCGTCAAGATATTAAAAAAATTGATGTGCCAACTCTGGTTATTCATGGTGATAGCGATCAAATTG
Organism: Pseudomonadota bacterium; assembly: GCA_034190675.1. Classification (GTDB taxonomy): domain Bacteria; phylum Pseudomonadota; class Gammaproteobacteria; order Pseudomonadales; family JAXHSS01; genus JAXHSS01. The sequence goes on along the minus strand of JAXHSS010000100.1, from coordinate 1,103 downwards.
TTCCGTTTGAAGCCAGCGGTCAACGTGTTCATGAAACCGTTCCTGATGCACAGCTGGTGTTGATTGAAGGTGGTCCACATGGAGTCAATGCTACGCATTCAGAGACTTTTAATGAGGGCCTAATCGACTTTTTAAGTCCGTTAATATAGGAGAAAATCAGCGCAAAGGGTGTACTGATTTTAAGGGGGTTAGATAAAACAAAAGGGGGTAGGAAGATGAGAGTATTAGCGTTTGGTGCATCGTACAGTAAGCAGTCGATTAATCGTCAATTTGCCACGTATGTTGCCAAGCAATTCGTCAATGACGACGTAGAAGTTGTTGATTTAAATCGATTTTCCGCGCCGTTATTCACAGTCGATGTAGAGGCACAAGGACATTATCCCGATGGGGTGTATGAGTTTGTGTCATGGGTTGAGGCAGCAGATTTTATTATCATTTCCATGGCGGAGCATAATGGCAGTTACACGGCTGCATTTAAAAACTTATTCGACTGGAGCTCGAGATTAGATTCTAAGATCTTTAAAGGAGCAAAAGTGTTATTGCTATCAACCTCGCCGGGTGAGCGTGGCGCAGCTTCAGTAATGGCTCAGGCTTTGGATCGTTTCCCACGACATGGAGCGGATATAGTCGATCATTTCAGTTTACCGTCTTTTAACGATAACTTTGATTCTGAGATTGGTGTAACTCATCCAGAGCTGAAAAGCCAGCTGGATGAAATCATTGCTAAATATGCGTAAATATTGCTGTTTCATCAAATGAAATGACAGATGCTCGAGCTCCTCTCAAGAGCAAGTTGTTGTGAAACAAGTTGCGCTGAGCATGAAGGCAGCACCCAAAATGATCATCGTTTTAGGCGCTCCGCCTGCTTCACCATGCTATCAACAAATCGCTGTCAATGAGCTTGAGTCTCTCTGCATCAGTAGGCTGATATGCCATCGGCGATTAGGGGCTTAAGTGCGCCGTAAGGGCGGGGCTTGAGTATGCTGCAAGATCTTGGCTCTTAGGCGAAGCACAAGCTTAACGCATGATCAAAATAGGCACGTCGCTTGTGCTGATCATTCGGGTGGTGTTGCTGCCGACGAAAAATTCGCGAATTCGCGAAT
>JAXHSS010000010.1:16547-23036 GCA_034190675.1 Pseudomonadota bacterium | reverse complement strand
GCTTCTCACACCCTGCGATGACAGCGCGGAAACCGTGCTGCTCTGTGAATTAAATGCCGCCAAGGCCAAACATACGCGCCAAATATGGCCGTTTTTTCGTGATCGACGCATTGATGCCTATAGCGATCTTTTAAAGCGAGTCGCGGACGACACATGAAGCTACCTACCCTTATCGGACATCGAGGCGCTAGAGGTGAAGCGCCTGAAAACACATTAGCCAGCTTTTTGCATGCCTATAAAGAAGGTATTCGCGATTTCGAGCTGGACATTCGCATCAGCAAAGATGAGGAGCTGATCGTTAACCACGATGTTTGCGTACTTCGCACCACTTCAAATAATGGAAACATCGAGGATCTCACCGTTGCTGAGCTTATGGAAATGGACGCACGCTCCACCATGACCGACTGGCCAGAGCCTGCACGCATTCCCACCCTCAAGCAAGTTCTTGACGCCTGCCCTGAAGCAAAAAGCTGGCAATTTGAAGTCAAAACCAGCAGTGATGACTCACTGAAGAAAATCGCAAAAAAACTTAATGAGCTCATTATAGAGCGTGGTTTACAGAAAAAAGCCATCGTGACCAGCTTGAATAAAAAAATGCTCAAGCACATGCGCAAGGTTAATCCTGATATTCGTCGCGGTTTTGTCTGCGAAAAGCTCTCTAAAAAGCCCATCGAAACGGCCTTAAAATACCAGTGCACACACTTATGCCTCTATTTTAAAATCACCTCGGAGGCGTTGGTGCACGAGGCCCAGACCGAAGGGCTGCATGTGTCTTGCTGGACGGTGAACAACTTGAATGTTGCCGATGCTTTACTCAGCTGGGGCGTGGATAGCCTGATTGTCGATTACCCAACGGCCTTTCGCGGTTATTACAAAGCGCGTCGCAAACGAAAAATTAAGGCCAAATCCTAATGCCTTAAATTGATCAGTGCTCATTTGCAAAAGCTGAGCAGTTTTTATAAGCCGTTAAAAGCCACTTAGATGCAAAATGGGACAAGAAAAAGTGCTGAAGAAAATTTACCAGAAACTCGCTCAATAGCTCAACAAAAGCGCAGGTTTTAAAGCTTCAAGAATGTTTTTCTTCTTAAGGAGTGAGGCTGTTAGAGCAAGTTTGAAGAAGGCCGAACAGAAGTTCTAGAAATAAAAGCTTAACTTGGTGCGCCAGGAGGGACTTGAACCCCCACGCCTCGCGGCACTGGAACCTAAATCCAGCGTGTCTACCAATTCCACCACTAGCGCGTTAAGTGCTGTGCATATTAGCAAAATATTTTGAGGGCGCAAGCTTTTTTTCTCGTCTTATTCAAATTAATTTCACCCCTAGCTGTAGCGCGGCAAATTAGCGATAATATGAGCCGAATTATTGGTGGTAGCACATGAAGAAGTTTTTTTCGCGCTCTTTTAAGTGGATTCTCAAGCTCTGGGTACGGACAAATGTCTTACCTAAAAACCTCGCCTCTATAGGCGTTAATCGAGAGCTGCCAATCATTTATGCGCTTTCTGACCAATCCTATGCGGACTTATTGGTGTTGGATTTAATCGCTGAGAAAAACAACCTTCCAAGCGCGTTTAAAGCCTTTAAGATCGGCAAAAAAACCAAAATTGACCCTCATTTCGCGTCTCGACGCAATCAGGCATCGGAAGAAAAGAAATATCGCCCCAAAAACCTGATGCGTCTGGTTGAAGCCCTAAACCAAGGTGATATTGATGAGTTTCAGGTGGTTCCCGTCTATCTTCGCTGGGGACGAGCACCTGATCGAGAAGACTCATGGTTTCGCGCCTTATTTAACGATGCTTGGGTAAACCCGACCGTTTTACGTAAATTTTTTATTATTTTAATTCACGGTAAACAAACCTTCGCGAATTTCAGTCAACCAATTACGGTCACCCGAGAAACACTGTCTGAGGTTGATAAAGAAGAAGCGACGAAAAAAATTATCCGTTTAGCTCGTATTCACTTTTATCAGCAGCGCGTTGCGATGATTGGCCCAGACCTCTCGCACCGAAGAACCCTGCTTAACCAGCTGTTAAAGCGTCCCCGCGTTCTAAAGGCAATAACTGAGCGTGCAGCGCAAAAAGACCAACAGCTCACACTGGCACGCGAAAAAGCCATGTCTTATGCACAGGAAATTGCCTCAGACTATAATTATTCCACCATCCGTTTTTATGATTTGATCCTAACCCGCGTTTGGAACCAGATTTATAACGGTGTTGATGTTCATATCAGTGAGCAAGTTAAGTCGTTAGCTGGCTCCCATGAAATTATTTATGTGCCCTGCCACCGTAGTCATATCGACTATTTATTACTGTCGTATGTGCTCTATTACAATGCGCTGGCAACACCTTATATCGCCGCTGGCATTAATTTGAACATGCCGCTTATCGGGCCCATTTTACGTCGTGGCGGAGCCTTTTTCTTGCGTCGCAGCTTTAAAGGCAACCCGCTGTATGCCACGATTTTCGCAGAATACCTGACGATGATGATTGAAAAAGGCTACCCAATTGAGTACTTCATCGAAGGCGGACGGAGCCGAACCGGTCGTCTACTCCCTCCAAAGCCCGGCATGCTCGGAATGACACTACAAGCCGCGGCCAACTCTGAGCGGCCGATCGCTTTTGTACCTGTCTACTTTGGCTATGAAAAAGTGATGGAGATTGGCTCATATATCGGCGAGCTTTACGGCAAGCAAAAACGCAAAGAAACCTTGGGCGGAACCTTAGCCACTTTGGGTCGATTAAAGGAAAACTTTGGTAAAGTGCATGCCCGCTTTGGTGAGCCACTTTTGCTCAATAACTTTATGGGCGCTGTTGATCGTCAGTGGAAGCAACGCGTGCAAGCAAATGATCGCGAATGGTCCGGCCCTGTTTTAGAAAACCTGGGTAGCAAAATTTTAACGCGCATCAATGAAACAGCCGACGTTAATAGCGTCAACTTACTCGCCTTAGCGATGCTAGCAAGCAATAATCAAACGGTTGATCGCCAGCAATTAGCCTCTGAGTTATCCGTAATGAAAACCCTGATGGAAAACTGCGGCTACCCAAGAGTAACGATTACCCCTTTTAGCCCTCAGGAAATCATCCAAAACGGTATCGATTTAAAAGCCATCAGCGAACAAAAACACATTCTGGGTGATCTGATTCAAGTTGAGCAAGCGCAGGCACTGACCCTGACCTACTTCAGAAACAATAGCCTACACCTCATTGCACTGCCTTCATTACTGGCCTGTGTCTTCCGACACAACCGCAATATCACCGCTGAGCAAGCGAAAAAACTTTGTCACTGGGTATATCCTTACCTTAAAGCCGAATTGTTTATTCCTTGGGATCTGGCCGAGCTCGATAAGCAGCTGGATCAACAGATTGAGCTCATGAGTGGCCTTGGTTTAATTCAATATGAGGGTGATAAAATCCACCCAGCAGAAGCGCATACACTTGAGTTCGAGCAGCTTGCACATGTTGGTGCGCTGGTTCTAGAGAGCATTCAGCGCTATTACTTGATCATTACCCTGCTTGCTCATCAAGGCAGCGGTGTATTGTATGAAGCCGAGCTTGAAAGCTTAGCGCAAATGGCCGCTCAGCGACTCACCATTTTGCACTCTATTAATGCACCTGATTTTTACGACAAAACCGTCATTCGAAGCTTCTTAAACACACTCAAAGCACAGGGGTTTCTGACCTATGATGAGCGCGGCAAGATCTGTTTTGACTTGTCTATTCGTGCAATTAGCCGTGAAGCCTATCGCCTGATGGGTCGTAGCAAAGTTCGTCAAATTGCCCGACTCAATAGCGCAGAAAACGACAAACTGCTGCAGTATGCTCGTGAGCAAATGGAAGAAAAAGAAACCTCTCGACTAAAAAAACTCAAACGCTCAGGGGATAAAAACTCGGCTTAAGCGCCCATAAAACGCGCTTATTAGCTAACCCACATACACATCAAAACGCACCGTTTTGCCGCGTAATGTGTGGCTTGGCTTAGATAAGCTTTCAATTAATGGGGCTTTTAAGGGCTGTTTAACCACCACTTTTTGTCTCGCCTGCTGACGAGCGTGCGTGATCAGTGTGGCTGAATCCATAGCCTCACCACCATTGATCTGCTGAAGCACTTGCATGGCTTGTTGGCTCAGTGCTGACTTTTTCTCAGGAAACATCGGATCAATGTATATCACATCGGCCGTCTCACCTGAATGCTGTGCATCCTCTGCTCGAATACTCAGCTGATCAGCCAATTCAGGGTGCATTAGCGACAAGCGATGGCGTGCATCTGCAAGCAATAAAGCGACCTCAGGTTCACGCTCATACGCGCTGACCGTGACCCCCGACGCCAACATAATCATCATGTCTTGGCCAAAACCGCAGGTGTAATCCAGCACGCTCGACACCTTGCCTTTGTTAATACCACAGGCACGAATGATCAACTCATGTTGCGAACGCCGCCAGCGATGCGCTGTTTTTCCTGCTAACCAATCAATAGCAATGCACTGCTTTTTTTTGTCATGCACATAGCTCAGCTGTTGGCCGTTCCATAAAAGGTACTCAGTTAAGCCAGTGGAGTTATCCAGCAAGGTTAGCGCCTTAGCGCCAGCTTGAAGGTGCGCAGGCAGACTTATTGCTTGGGATAAGACAATCGGCAAATTCGACATAGTTAATGCTCCAATAGACAGCGGCTGATCATCACTGCATCTGACTTAGCTGAAAAACACCACGGCAAATAAGGCAGCGCCCAAAAGCAAACGATAGACAACAAATGGCATAAAGCCTAATCGGCTTAATAGCTTCAAAAAAAGCGCAATGGTGAAGTACGCAAACAGGAATGAAACCGTAATACCAATCAGCAAATTTTGAAAGTCGACCACACGATCAGCCTGAATGAGCTCTACGGTTTTGAGCAATGCGGCAGCCGCAATAATAGGAATCGATAATAAAAATGAAATCGAGGCAGCGTCGTGGCGTTTATAGCCAAGAAATAAGGCCGCAGTCATCGTGACACCGCTTCGAGAAGTGCCTGGAATAAGCGCCATCGCCTGAGCAAAACCAATAATCAGCGCGTCCTTGATGCATAGCGACTGCTCTGTTTTATCTCCCTCTCGGGTTTTATCAGCAAAACCAAGCAACAGGCCAAATAAGATGGTCGTGCTGGCAATGACAATCATCGAGCGCAACTGTTGCTCAATCACATCGCCAAAAATAATACCCGCTAAACCCGCCGGAATAGTCGCCGCAACGATCAGCCAAGCAAGTTTTGCCGAGCCATTTGTTTTGCCTTCCTTGAGCATGTGTATATTACCCATGAGCAACTCCACGAGCTGACGACGATAATACAAACAAACCGCAAATAATGTCCCAAAATGTACGGCAACATCAAATGCTAAACCTTGGTCCTGCATGCCAAAAAGCTGCGATGGCAGAATTAAGTGCGCCGAGCTAGAAACAGGTAAAAACTCCGTCACCCCCTGTACGAGCGCTAAAAAAACAGCATCAATCCAACTCATGTCGTTTCCGATAAATCGCTTTAAAAGTGGCAGGCATACGCTTTAGGCGTCCCGTATCAAGACTGACGCTCATCCACTGTGTTTTTGCCTCAAGAATCCTTTGCTTGGGATCCTCCTCATGCTGCTCAGATGCCGAGATGTAGGGAAAGATGCGATAATGGCGCCAAAAAGTACATTTGCCATCAAAGCCATCTAGCCAAGTATTCACCCGAAGAGTTTGGCCTACATATGCCGGGCGCAGATAATCAATCTCATGACGACGAACCACCAAAGCGCAGTTTTCGGCCTCAAACTCAGCCATACCAATCCCAAGTGCTGCTGAATGCGCCCAAGCGATACGCTCAAGCTGCACTAAGTAGGCCACATTATTGACATGACGAAAGGCATCGCAGTCTTGCTGACTAGGCCGCCAAAGCTGTGTATGCATGAAGATTTCTCATCAGTTTTGGCTATTGTAAACACAAAGAGAAATGACCGAAAGAAAAGCTTGTAACTGTCGTCCAACAGTCTACACTAAATATTCAATTTGACCTTTTTGGAGGCAATATGCCTTATGTCAATATTCGCATCACCGACGAAGAAGTAACCCTTGAGCAAAAGCAGGCACTCATCAAAGGTGTCACGCAGTTACTGCAAACTGTTCTCGATAAAAACCCCAAAACCACGCATGTGATTATCGATGAAACTTCGACCGATAACTGGAGGTTAGCCGACAAAACCGTAACGGAATTACGAAACGACGCCAAATCAAACTAAGGCGCCTTTACAAGCTTTAGCCAATCAAAACCCAATACATTGATCCAAGGATAAGACAAAAAATGCCACAAAACCCGAATGCGACAAACCTGGCCTAGTATTGTCGCGGGCATCTGCGCCCTGACACTGTCCATGGGCATTGGACGCTTTGCCTACACCCCGATTATTGCCATTATGGAGCAACAAGCGGGCTTATCCGTTCTGACAGCGGGTTGGGTTGCCTCGGCTAATTATCTTGGGTATTTCA
>JAXHSS010000010.1:0-16447 GCA_034190675.1 Pseudomonadota bacterium | reverse complement strand
CTGTCCATGGGCATTGGACGCTTTGCCTACACCCCGATTATTGCCATTATGGAGCAACAAGCGGGCTTATCCGTTCTGACAGCGGGTTGGGTTGCCTCGGCTAATTATCTTGGGTATTTCATCGGCTCGATTATTCCACTTATCTTGGGGCGGCGCATCAGTGCTCCTTTGCTCTTTCGCTTGGGCATTATCGCCACCATCGTGAGCTTTGCTTGTCTGCCGCTTTCTGTTTCACCTTGGGTGTGGAGTTTTTGGCGCCTGATCTCAGGCATTGCTAGCGCTTTTACACTGATTGCCACCTCGAAAATCATCTTAGTTAAACTTCGCGAAAAAGGCGCCATGCAACATAGCGGCTGGATTTTCTCGGGCATCGGCATAGGCATCGTCATTAGCGCTTTGGTTGTCGATTTATTGGCCGTTAACTGGCAGCAAATTTGGTGGTTGCTTGCCATTATTTGCGTCATCTTATCGTTGCCCACATGGCGAGTTAGCGAAGCTAAAGCGCCACCGCTGGAATCTGTCCTGCGCTTATCGCACTTTCCCGTATCGGTCATTTTAATCACTCTTGGCTACAGCTGCTCAGGCTTTGGCTATATTACCTCGGCCACTTTTTTGCCCATTTTGCTGGGCTCGGGCGAGTCAGCCAATACATTATCTTGGCTGATTGTTGGCTTAGCGGTTATTCCTTCAACGGTTTTATGGAGTCAAATCGCGGAGCGTTTTGGTGTTATGGCCAGCTTAGTAAGCGCTACTTTGATACAGGCCAGTAGCGTAATCTTACCTGTCATTATCGCAAATGAACTAAGTTTATACCTCAGCGCCCTGCTATTTGGTTTATCCTTCATGGGTGTGGTCACGTTAACCCTGCAAGCCGTCAGTAAGGTGGCTGGCGATACCACAAGCTTTATTGCCTTGTGCACGATCGGCTATTCTATTGGGCAGGTGCTTGGCCCTGTCGTCACCAATTTTTTGGCCGAGCACGTACACCTCTCGCTTGGCGCTGTCACGCTTGGGCATTTTGATTTGGGCTTGATCACAGCGTTTGTAATGACTTTGATCGGCGCACTGTGTTACGCCCTAAGCCAGCCGAAGCTCATCGGGGCTAATACTCAATAAAAGCTCGATTAAGGCTGGGCATTGGCTCGATAATCGACAGGTTGCTTATCGCCCTTGCTGATCGATCGTTTTCCAGGCGTCTTTTCCGCGCAGATAAACAGGAGAAACTTGCTCAGCACGTTGGCACGGCTCTCCTGAATCTAAACACTGCTGGGCTAAACTCAGCAAAACTTCAGCGCCTGGCGTACAGTCAATCCACCGCCCCACTTGCTGAGCGTGAGTTAACTCAGGCAACAACCAGCCGTCGCCTATTAGCAAAGGCAGCTTTTCCTCGCCGTCTTCGCGCTCTGATCGCTGGGTTTGCACCCAGTGTGCTGTTTGTTCTGGGCTTAATAAACCGTCGTCTTGTTGCGCTGTGAACTGGCCGTTTTGATATTGGTAATGAGCAAAAAACACCTCGCCCATTTTGGCATCCACACAGACCCAAACATCCATAAGAGCATCAGTCGAAAACCGCTCTTGAACAGCTGCTTGGTGAGCATAAGCCAGTAATGATGAGAAACCAAAAACAGGCAACTCATGAACATAACTAAATGCCTGCAGTACGGAAACACCAGCACGTAAACCCGTAAAAGAACCGGGCCCTTGGCTATAAGCTAACGCATCCAGTTCAGCCAGCGTTAGGCCATGTTCAGCTAAAAGCTGGTCAATTGCTGGTAACAACCATTGTGTTTGGCCGCGTCCACCAGGACCTTCGCTAACAAACCGCCTTTCAGCAACTTGAAGTGCCAAACTGCTTTTATGGGTGGTGGTCTCAAGGGCAAGAATATTCATGGCCGTTTGCTCTATGTTTGCTCAATATTATCGGGTACTTGGCGATTCATGTTCACGTTCTAGCTCGTCATGCTCGCTGAAAAAGTCCGCTAGTTTAGCTAAATCTCGGCTGCGTTGCATATCGGGCAAGCTCATCAAAAAAGTTTGACCATAACTTTTTTGACACAGCCTTGGGTCGGCAATAATCACTACACCGCTATCATCATGGCTTCGGATTAGCCGTCCTACGCCCTGTTTAAGGCGAATCACGGCCTGCGGAATAGAAAACTCCCAAAATGTTGATTTACCTTGGCGTTTCAACCAAGTATCGCGAGCTTTTACCATCGGATCATCCGGTGAGGCAAAGGGCAAACGATCAATAATTACGCAGCGCAGATCATCACCGACCACATCAACGCCTTCCCAAAAGCTCGCTGTACCAACGAGCACCGCGGGTTGCTGCTGTCGAAAGTCTTTCAATAATTGTTCTTTACTGCTTTCGCCTTGTACAAAAACCGTCAGCCAAGGCATGCGTCTTAACTCCGTGGCAATATCCTTCAAAACGCGGTGAGCCGTGCATAAAACGAAGCAGCGCCCCTGAGTGCGCTTGACAACTTGAGCGACAATTTTTTTAAACTCGTCGTTATAGTGTTTCGCTGATGGTTGGGGTAGTCCACGCGGATTAATAAGCAGCGCTTGTTTTTGAAAATCAAACGGGCTCTCAAGCACCAAGCTGGTCATCTTGTCGGTTTGCTGAAGGCCAAGCTCCTGAGAAAAATAATGCGTATTTTTATGTGTCGCTAATGTAGCTGAAGTAAAAATCCAACTACTCCCATGCGACTGCATCATTTGTGCAAAAGGCTCGCCCACATCCATTGGGGTTCGATGCAACATAAAGCTTTTGCTGAATGTTTCATTCCAATATAGTGCGCCCTCATCTTGGTCAGGTAAGACTTTTTTCAACGCATCCGCCATGCGCTGCGTGCGCTCAGCACACTTTTCAAGGCCTTCAGAGCGAACTCGCGCCTCCTCAAAGCGTTCTTCAAGCTCAGCTAAGGTATGCGAAATAGATTCAAAAATAGGCTGTGTCGCCCGGTCTTCCTGTCGCCATTCAGCTCGCCTTTGGCTGTCGCCAAAACTGCTTCTTGCGGTGTCTATCTGGCTTTTGAGTTGGTTGCTTAAGCTCATCAGCTCAATATCATCGGTCGCAACCTGGCTTTGCTCCATTTGAATGTCTGCGATCAAATTATGCACTTGGCGCGAGCTAAACTGCTGTCCAAAAAATAGCCTTGCGGTATCAGGTAGCTGATGCGCTTCATCGATAATGACCGTTTCCATATTGGGCAATAAAGAGCCAAAACCCTCCTCTTTCAATAAAAAGTCGGAAAATAGCAAGTGGTGGTTTACCACTACAATATCCGCTTCCATCGCCCGCTTTCTAGCCGCATAAACAAAGCAGGTTTCAAACTGATCGCAATCGCTACCCAAACAATTATCTACCGTGCTGGTAGCGTAACTCCATGCTGCTGATTGCTCTGAAACATTATCTAGCTCGGCAATATCACCGGTGCCAGTTTCCAGTGACCAAGTGCGTATCCGTTTAAAATCACTAAACGCTTGGCGGCTAGGTAGCTGCAATGATTCGTACTCAAAGCGTTCAATACGATATTGGCATAGATAATTTGATCGGCCTTTAAGTAAAGCATGCTTCGGGTGTTTTCCCAAAGCTCGCTTCGCCACGCTTAAGTCATTGTGGTAAAGCTGCTGTTGGAGGTGTTTGGTGCCTGTGGAGATAATCGTGCGCTTTTCGCTGTCGATTGCGGGCAATAGGTAAGCCAGTGTTTTACCTGTCCCAGTAGGCGCCTCACAGACTAAATGTGTTTGCTCATCAATGGCTTGCGAGACCGCCTGCACCATTTCTAGCTGCGCAGGTCGCGGTCTAAATTGGTTAAAACTTGCGGCTAGTGGCCCCTCTGCCGAAAAGAAGTAGCGCCAATCGGTGCTCATTGTGATTAAAAGCCTGGATGCGCTGCTAAATAAACTCGTTCATCGGCCGTGGTTTCGCGGTCTAACACAGCATTTCGGTGCGGGTAACGACCGAATTGCTCAATAACTTCACGATGTTTCCAAGCATAACTACAGGTTTGCTCATCGGCATACTGCACAAACAAAGGCTCAGCCACTTGATGAATCCATAACGACTCACTGTGCATGAAAGGCATCAACAAAAAATTTCTTAGCGCCTGTTCAAGCTCTTCCAATGCGTGAATGGCTACGGCTTCTTGCGCTAGCGCTAGCGCCGAACCGTCAAAAGCAAAGGATAATGGCGTGCCTCGGTAGATGTGACGGCTAAATTGATCAAGAATCAAAATCTCGGCCAATCGACCCTGAGCGCTCTCTCGCCAGTGCAAAAAATCAAGCTGAGCCGCATGAAAATGCACATCAGAGAATCGTTTCGCAATATCCCAATCCAAGGTTGTGTCTTGCTCAAACCACTGTGTGGCTGTGAGCTCTTCAAACCAATAATTAAGAATGTTATCAGCGGTGTATTGTTGTGGATTTGTTTGTTCTTTCATAGCTTAACTGTAACGTAAAATTTGTAAAAAACCTAGAAAAAGCACCTGCAAGCCTTGGCGCATAAGTTGCTGACTAAAACCATGCATTACGATTTAATTTACAGTCGTCACACATTTTTTACTGTTATTGGCGATTTTTTCACTTTTGCCATCATCCTGTAACAAACGTACGCTACTGTAGCGCGATTAATTTTAATACCGTGTATCTACCTAGTGTAGGTCAACCAATTGCATTAAGGGGAATTATCATGCCATTATCAAAAGCGAAAATCATGTGCCTAGCTGTTGCTGTGGCGCTACTCACCATCCCACACGGAAATCTAGGTCAGATAGAGGTAAAACAAACGGCCGAAGTCGAACATCATGACAGTCGGTGAACATCATCAATAAATAACGCGTGTATGCACTAACATGCACTTAAAAAACAGTGCGGCAGTTAAAACCATCAGAGCACAGCAAAGCTTAACCATATTTAAATGCCAATAACCTCGCTCGTCAGCGCTATTTACCTTTAATTAAAGCGAAACAGCATATACACATTAAAAACTGCTAGAAAGGCCTCAACTGTGTCAACTGATCCTCCAAAAGATACGGCGGGTTGATCACAACCGCTCCTGAGCCTTGCATACCCTGTCTCACAGGCGTTGCTGGGCTAAACTCATGCACCACAAGTGACTCTATGAGCTGCTGCAATTGCTTAACCATTTTTTTATGACGTCCCTCACGCAAAATGGGGTACCAGATCATATAGGTACCTTGTGGCCACTTTTCATAGGCCTTAACAACCGCCGCCGCCACTTGGGCATATTCACTTTTCACCTCATAGCTTGGATCAATCAAAACCGCGCCACGGCGTATCTTAGGCGGACATAAAGCGACTAATGCCTCTAGGGCATCACGTTGATGAAAGGTGACGGGCACCCGAGTGGCTTCGGCAGGCTGATGCCTGCGTCCTTGCTGAGGAAACGCCTTGCGCAGCTTTGTGAACTCAGCTGGATGCAACTCGCATAATATCAGCCGATCATCGCCATCCAGCGCCTCATAAGCTAAGGCCGGAGAGCCTGGATAAGCCGATAGCTCGGGCCATTGGGGGTTTATCTTTTTTAATGAAGACAGGTAACCTTCAAATGAGGATGAGGCCTCGGCGGATTCCTTTAGTTTTTTGATGAAACGCTCCACCCCTTCATGAAACTCGCCTGTTTTTTGTGCTGACTCACTACGTAAATCATACTTCCCTGCGCCAGCGTAGACATCCATCACCGTGATCGGCTTGGGCTTTTGCTTTAAGTACGCAAGAATCCAACCCCAGATCACGTGTTTATGAACATCGGCGAAATTGCCGGCATGAAAGCCATGCTGATAGCTTAACATCTGCCCTCCACAGGCCTAAGATTAGTATGACAATGCTTGCAGCGATAAACAGCACCCTTACGCAAAACATTATGATGCCGACGAATTCCCAGCTCATGTTGCGTGCACTGACAAACATAAGTAACGGTTCGCTCTTTTCGAGCTGGCTCAGCCTGCAACTGATGCCGCGTTATAGGCTCCAACTCAAACACTTGCTGCATAATAGCGCGCCACTCTTGACCATGCGGCTGAAGCCTTTTTTGGCGTCGCGGCCGCAATCCACCCCGCAAAGACAACCCACTACGTAAAGAATTGGCAGGCGCAAACAACCGATGAGCAATTAAATGCGCCACCTCATGACCCGGAACTTGCGCCAAGAACGCCTCGGGTTGGCGCAAATACATTGGCAAATTAAAGCGCAGCTCCCACGCATCAGGCAAAGCCATTCCCGCTGTTAAACCTCGCAAATCATAGCGAATCTGAGGGCGTTCAAAACGCTGCTCAAAATACTGCTCAGCACGATGAACATAGTGTTCAACAGCAAGCTCAAGCTGCAAAATAGCGTCAGATTGAGATGTGGTTACTGGGCTAGATTTTTTGGTCAAAATAGATGCGCTCAAGAGAAGGTCAGTGTCAGGAAGGAACGGTATTGAGTATATCGTTTACCGTTAATTTCAGCTAGACTATGGCGTTTTTACTTTACACTCAAAAACCAGTTATTTTTACGCCCATGCAAGAACAGTATTCACCTCATCAGATCGAACAAGACGCCCAACAACATTGGCAAAAAACGCAGTGCTTTAAGGCCGTTGAAGATGCCAATAAAGAAAAGTTTTACTGCCTAAGTATGTTCCCATACCCAAGCGGCAAACTGCATATGGGCCATGTTCGCAATTACACCATTGGCGACGTTATTAGCCGCTTCCAGAGAATGCAGGGTAAGAATGTTCTCCAGCCTATGGGTTGGGATGCGTTTGGTTTGCCTGCTGAAAATGCAGCCATTAAACACAAAAAGGCTCCCGCTGAGTGGACATACAGCAATATTGATTACATGCGTGATCAGCTTAATCGATTGGGCCTGGGTTACGACTGGTCGCGAGAACTCGCCACCTGCCAACCTGAATATTACCGCTGGGAGCAATGGTTTTTCACCCAGCTTTATGAAAAAGGCTTAGTGTATCGCAAAGAGTCCACCGTCAACTGGTGCCCTAACGATCAAACCGTTTTGGCTAATGAACAAGTAGAAGACGGCCTGTGTTGGCGTTGTGACACTGCCGTTGAGCAAAAAAGTATTCCTCAATGGTTTATCAAAATCACCGATTATGCCGAAGAGCTACTCAATGATTTAGACCAGCTTGATGGCTGGCCAGAGCGTGTCAAAACCATGCAGCGCAATTGGATTGGTCGCTCAGAAGGTATAGAAGTTGACTTTGCTGTTGAAGGGCAAGCCCCTCTTCGAGTTTACACCACTCGTCCAGACACCCTGATGGGCGTGAGCTACGTTGCGGTTGCAGCTGGCCACCCTCTTGCTGAGCAAGCGGCAAAAAACCGCAATGACGTTGCTGAGTTTATTAAAGACTGCCAGCAGACCAAAGTAGCCGAGGCCGATTTAGCCAAACTAGAGAAAAAAGGCATCTTCACTGGCCTATACGCAATGCATCCAATTTCAGGAAAACAGGTTCCTATTTGGATCGCTAACTTTGTGCTTATGGGCTATGGCACAGGTGCGGTCATGGCGGTTCCAGCTCACGATGAGCGCGATCATGAATTTGCTAAAAAATACGACCTAGCTATTCAGCAGGTGATTCGCCCTAAAGACGATACTGAAATCGATGTCCAAGAATCCGCCTACACGGAAAAAGGCCTGTTAGTAAACTCTGGCGAGTTTGATGGCTTAAACTTTAAAAAAGCCTTTGATGCCATTGAGCAATGGCTAAAAACTCGCGGCCTTGGCGAGAAAAAAGTTAACTACCGTCTGCGTGATTGGGGCCTCTCAAGACAGCGTTACTGGGGTGCACCAATTCCCATGCTGACCGACAGCAACGGTGATATTCAACCCGTTCCTGCTAAAGACTTGCCGGTGGTTCTTCCTGAAGATGTCGTAATGGATGGCGTCAGCTCGCCGATTAAATCCAACCCTGAATGGGCGAAAACTACCTTTAATGGCCAGCCTGCAACGCGTGAAACCGATACGTTTGATACCTTTATGGAGTCAAGCTGGTACTACGCTCGCTATTGTAACGCTCAAGATGACACACAGATGCTGGATCCGACGAAAGCCAATTATTGGCTGCCTGTTGATCAGTATATCGGCGGTATTGAGCATGCGATCCTGCATCTTCTGTATGCCCGGTTCTTCCATAAACTGCTCCGTGACACGGGTTTGGTATCGTCTGATGAGCCATTTAAGCGCCTACTTTGTCAGGGAATGGTGCTCAAAGATGGCGCAAAAATGTCAAAATCCAAGGGCAATACCGTTGACCCGCAAGCCTTGATTGACCAATACGGCGCCGATACGGTGCGCTTATTTATTATGTTTGCCGCTCCGCCTGAGCAATCATTAGAGTGGTCTGACCAGGGTGTTGAAGGTGCGTTCCGCTTCTTAAAACGCCTATGGAGACTCGTCTTTGAGCAAACCAAGCGTTTTAGTGAAACCGTTGCAATGGATAAGGCGCGACTCAATGATGATGAAAAAGCGCTTCGCCTTAAAACACATGAAACACTTAAAAAAGCAGGTGATGATATCGAGCGTCGAAATAGCTTTAATACCGCTATCGCCGCAGTGATGGAGCTTTGCAACAGCATTAGTAGCTTTGATAGCAGCTCACCGCAGGCCAAAGCGGTTATTCAAGAGGCACTGGAAGTTGTCGTGCTGATCTTAGCGCCAATGACACCGCATATTGCTCATGAGCTTTACCAAGCCTTAAAACGTGATGATCAGATCGACGTGGTACATGCGCAGTGGCCAGCCGTTGATGAAAGCGCTTTGGTCAAAGAGAATGTTACCGTGGTGGTTCAGGTTAATGGCAAGCTGCGAGCTAAATTAGAGGTGCCAGCCGCAATGGATAAAGACACTCTAGAGAACTTAGCCAAAGACAACGAAAACGTGGCGAAATTCCTTGAAGGAAAAACCATTCGAAAAGTGATCGTTATTCCACAAAAACTGGTAAATATCGTTGCAAACTAAGCGCTCAAGCTTTAACCCACTCTCATGGCGTCTGGCTTTTGGAAAAAAGTCAGCGCCTTCGGCTAACCGAAAGGCGAAATACCGTCTTAGCACTGCCCTATTGCCAATGTTCGCTGGCTTAAGTTTATTGCTTAGCCTTTCAGGCTGTGGCTTTCAGCTGCGCGGATCCTTGGACGAAAGCCTGACCGATAATAATTTATTTGTCGATCTTCAGTCGACCAAAAGCCTTGAGAACTCGATTTATTTTCGAAGCCAATTGCAGCGCTACCTTGGCCTTTATAATCTCACCGAGTCAAACGCTAGCAGCGAGCGTATCAAACTACGCATTACGGAAATTGAGCGCGAAGACTTTGCCGCGACATTAAATATCAACCGCGAAATCACCGCACAGGAGTCTAGGCTTCGCGTATTGTTTGATGTGCTTAATGACGAGGGTAAATTAATTGAGTCTCGACAGGTATTTGATGAGCGCTATATCAGCCTTGATCCCAATAGCCCAGCAACATCCGAAGCGCAGACGCGCTTGGTCTACAACGAAATGGCTGAGGCGGCCGCTCAAAAAGTCGTTGAATCTCTGCTCTCCTTCACTCATGAAAAACCTTGACCAACTACTCAATCAATCGAGCGTTTTACCCGTCTATCTGATCAGTGGTGAAGAGCCACTATTAGTCATTGAGGCTCAGGATCATGTCCGCTCTCTTTGTCAAAAAGCAGGGTTTGAGGAGCGTAAAAAGCTCACCGTCGATAAGAAGTTTGATTGGAACAGCCTGACCGACGAAGCCATGAACCTGTCATTATTTGCCGATAAAAAGCTGATCGAGCTAAACCTGCAATCGGCTGCTGGTCGCGAAGGCAGTAAAGTCATCAGTGAATTTGTGAAAGCCAACCTCCCTGACCTGTGCCTTATGATTCACGCACCCAAGCTGGACCGTAATCAAGAAAAAGCTGCTTGGGTAAAAGCCATTGACCAGCATGGGCTTGCCATTAAAATTTGGCCGATTAAGCCACAACAAATGCATCAATGGGTGGCTCAACGTGCGCGCCAGATGCAATTAATGATTCAAGAAGATGGTCTACAAGCCATTGCAAGCTACTGCGAAGGTAATTTGCTTTCGGCCAAGCAAGTGCTACAAAAGCTGCAAATAGCCGAGCAAGAGCAGCCATTTAGTGTGGATGAAGTCATGCAATTTCTGACCAATGATGCGCGTTACAACCCCTATGAGCTTTTTAATAGTGCCTTGAATAAACCCGCTCAGGCTCAGCGTATGCTCAATAACTTTCGTCTCGAAGGTGTTCAGCCATACCCGATTTTGTGGAGCTTGATCAATGAACTAAAGCCGCTGGTTCATATTAAAACGCAGATGCAACGAGGCCAGTCCTTTCATGACGCCTCGGCGAGTTTGCGGCTTTGGCCCAGTCGAAAAAACATGCTGGAAACCGCCATCCATACCTACTCACTTCGCCAGCTGAATGCTTTGATGCGCCGCACCGAGAAAATGGATGCCACTGTGAAAGGTGCTTTTCCTGATGATATTTGGCGTCAACTGAGTGAATGGGTGTTATTACTCGGCCGCCACCGCATTCCTAAACGCTAACTTGATATAAGCGATCTAAACGCTCAACCACTAAATCAAAATCATCTTTATTCGCCGAGATGATCAAGCGCTCATCGTGCACAGGGTGCATCAACTCTAACTGCTGCGCTTTTAAGAGCAACCGACTCGACTCAAGGCGGTCACAAAACAGCTGATTATGAAGACGCTTTCCATAGCGCGGATCGCCGATGATTGGGCGGGCAATATGCTTCATATGATACCGCAGCTGATGCTTTCGGCCTGTTAAGGGCTGTAGCTCAACCAAGCTATAACGCGAGCTTGGATAACGATCAACTGAAAACGGGAGCTCATACTTTGCCCTACAGCTCAGGTGAGTTTGCGCGGGCTTGGGTGCATTTTGGCTGGCACTCAGACGCTTATCGCGGATGGGCTTTGCTGGGTGGTCAATCACTTGCTGCTCTGGCGCAAAGCCACGCACAACCGCCAAGTAGTGCTTTTTGACCCGCTCATCATCAGCCTCAGCTTGAAACTGTTGTTGCAATAACGGCGCTATGCTCGCCTTAAGGGCAAATAACAACACGCCAGAGGTTGGCCGATCCAGTCGATGAACAGGGAAAACTTTTTGCTGCAGCTGGCTTTCAAGGCGCTCAACCAATGTCAGCTCTTGCTCCTGAGTCGCGATTTGGCTTGGGTGTACCAAGCATTTTGCTGGCTTATGCACGGCCAGCATGTCGTCATCCTGATACAGGATGTCAATGAGCATTAGTGACTCAACTGATACAGCGCATAATGCATATCACCCGCGGCTTTGTATTTCCTTTGCTGCCAGTGATCCAGCTTTAAGACATCAGAGAAAACCAATGACTTTTCTGCCTCGATATAAAGCTGAGCTTTGGGCTTTAAACAGCCTGATTTGAGTAACCCATCGATCACATTGATCAATAAGCCTTGGTTAAATGGTGGGTCTAAAAAAACCAGATCAAAACTCGGCTCAGAGATACGCTGAATCAGACGTAGCGCGTCACCTTGCTGAACGGTCACCTGCGATTCGCAACCCAGCAAGCTGGCCGTCTTTTTAAGCTGCGCCGCCGTAGCGCTATGCTGTTCAATCAAATGTACCGATGCCGCACCACGACTAATCGCCTCAAACCCCAACACACCTGTTCCAGCAAAGGCGTCTAAACAGCTGGCATTCCATATTGTCGGAGCAAGCCAGTTAAAGGCCGTCTCTCGAATTCGACTCATGCTGGGGCGCAGCGCTGTGTTTTTAGCTAGCGGAATTTTTCGCCCACGAAAACTGCCGCCGATAATACGAACATCAACCACGATCTGCCCCTAAAACCGTGATCAACATTGCGCTAGGTTTAATATGGCGCTGTATCGCTTGGTCAACCTCTTTAAGCTCTAACGACTCAATATGGCTCAAAAACCGCTGCAAATAATCAACGGGTAAATGCTCATAAGCCATTAACGATAAGTAGCTATTGGTCGCACCGTTTTGAGTCATTAACTGCGCCATACTTAATCGAAGCTTCGCTTTGGCTCGCGCAAGTTCATCTTCGGTAATGCCCTGCTGATACCATGCATCAAGCTCTCCCTGCACCGACTTTAGCGCTTGTTCTGCTTGATTTGCCTGAGTTTGCAAGCTGATTTCAAACAACGCTGCATCATGAACCGCCGAGATTTGACTACCCACTGAATAAGACAAGCCTTCAACTTCACGAATTTGTTGGTACAAACGAGAGGCACTATCACCGCCTAGCGCCATACTGGCCACTTGCAAAGCTGCATAGTCTTTGTCTAATCGAGTCACCGGAATAATCGCCGACAGGCTCAGCTGGGCCTGCTTTGCGTCAAAATCGAGCCACTGCGCCTGCCCTTTTTTTGTGCTAGTAAGCTTGGCATGTTCAGGCTTTTGCCAGTTTATTGGCGCTTTCGCTAGAGCCTTCGATAATTGCTCAGCCACCTGCTTGGCTTCAGCTGGATTTAGCGCGCCTGTCATCGTCATCACCACATTACCTTGGTGGTAATAGCTCGACCAAAAGGCCTGTAAATCCTCAGCGCTGAGCCCCATGACGACATCTTGCTCGCCTATAATCGCTTGAGCCAAGTCATGAGCGCCGTATAACTGCTGATCCACTGCACGCTGGGCTTGATAACTTGGGTCCGTTTGAATGTAGCGAAAATAAGTTGCCAGCTGGGCCTTCGCTCGGTCAACATCCTCCACCTTAAACTGACTGTTTGATAATAAAAGCGCAAGCTGATTGACCGCAACAGCCAGCGGCTCACCTGTCAACGTTCTCAAGCTGATACTGGCTCGCGTTTTTCTCACAGAAACACCAAAGCGCGCCCCCTGATTTTCAAAGACCGTGCTAATGTCCTGAGCATTTTGGCTGTCGGTAGCCTCACCGATTAGATTGCCTACTAAGTTTGCCATTCCTGGTTGCTGCCCATCATTCAGCGCACCCGCATCAAAAGTGAGCTGAATGTCCACCATCGGTAGGTTTTGTCGCTCGGCCAACCAAACCGGGATGCCAGCTTGAGTGTGAAAGATCTGCGTTTGTTGACTCTGCGAGCTTTTTTGCGCCGCCGTTTCAGCAGGGTTTTCTTTTTGCGATGTGTTGGGCCAAATCGCACAAGTCGCACAAGTCGCACAAGCTGACAGCAAGATCAAAAAAGCCATGCAGGCAACCAAAGGTGAGAGAAAAGAAATACGCATCATTGACCTCCTGAGCTTGCAGGGGTGGTTTGCTCATCTTCTGACGATGGAGTTTGCACAAACAGCATGGCTGAGTGCTCAGGCTGTAAATACTGTTTTGCCACCCGCTGAATATCCTCTGGGGTTACCCTCTCTAGACGCGCCAACCATTGCTGATCAAAATCCACGGGCAAGCCTGAGTTCAATAGATCCGCCAAGCCCCGAACTTGGGCAGCCAAAGCATCTTGCTCATATACCTGAGCCGCTACAAATTGACGTCGAATACGATCCAAAACCTCAGGCTCTACGGTTTTGTCTTGAACTTGGGCTATTTCTTGATCAAGCTGGATGCGTAATTGCTCAAGCGTGACGCCCGAATTGGGCACAACAAAAAATCGAAACGCGCTGTAACCCTTTCGAAATCCCGCATAACTGCTAGTGACCGAGCTGGCCAATTCAAGCTCATAAACCATCGAGCGCACCAGCTGGCTGTTTTGCCCTGAGCTGAGCACCGCCGAGAGCAATGTGAGCGCCGCGACATCATTACGCTGCTGTTCATCAGCCGCCGTGAACCAAGACGGGGTCAAAAAGCCTTTCATTAGCACATCAATATCAGAACCCACATCAACCGTTTGCTGGGCAACGTTAATCTTGGGGTACGATAACGCTCGCGGCTTAATGGTCAGCGGCTGGCCCGAGGCTTGATCAAATTTTCGAGGCTGCGTTTGATCGGATAAACTGGCGAAATACTGCTTGATCCAGAGCTGTGTTTGCTCAAGATCAAAATCACCTGCAACCATCAATGTGGCTTTAGACGGGGCATACCACGTTTGATACCAGCCATAAACATCAGCAGGTGACAAACGATCGAGATCTCGCTCCCAGCCGATAATCGGATGGCCATAGCCACTGCCATTAAATAATTGCGCTTCAAACACTTCATTGGCTTTGGCCAAAGGCCGATCATCGATGCGCATCCGACGTTCTTCTTTGACCACCTCAACTTCACGTTTAAAATCATCTGTGGCGAATTCAAGATTACGCATGCGGTCAGCCTCAAGCGCAAGACATTGCTCTAATGTTTCAGGGGGAATCACCGCATAATAAAACGTTTCATCTGCACTAGTCGCCGCATTGAACGAGCCACCTGAGCCGTTAATCGTGTCGCTGTAGGCCGAATCCGGAAAACGCGGCGTGCCCTGAAACATCATATGCTCTAACACATGGCTTAGGCCTGTTAGCCCGTCAGGCTCATCACTTGAGCCAACGGGAAACCAAACATGGCAATGCACGACCGGCGCGCGATCATCTTTGACCAAAACCACCTGCAAGCCATTGTCCAGCTGATATTCAGCTGTTGGCACCAATGCATGAACGAAGTTTGCTGCCAACGAACAGAAAACAGCAACAAGCAAACTGAATAAAAAATGCGGTATCTGTGGCATATTGTTATAAACCCGATAAAATAAGCAGTTGATTTATCTTTAAAAAAACCGTGTAGAACTAGGAAAATTGATGTCCAACAATCAGTCGAACGAAAAACAGTCTAACGAAAACACAGAAAAACAAAAAGCAAAAAAGAAAGGGCTTTTTGGTCGACTCTTTGGCTCTGATTCAGCAAAAATAACGTCTGAAGAAGCACCCGCACAAACCAAGCCAGCCGTAGAGCCTCAAGCTGCAGAGCAGACAACAGAGCAACCGCCTAACCCAGCACCCAATGAAGCTGTAGCGCAAACACTTGAGTCGCCAACGCAAGCCGCTTCTCCAATAACACAGCAACAAGGCTCAGCGGCCAAAAAAGCTCAAGCATCACTTAGTGAAGACAGCGATCAGCCCAAAGCGCAGGTAGAGCCTGCACCCACAGCAAAAGTAGCCGAAGAAAAAGCAAGCGAAGGTGGTTTTTTCAGTCGAGTAAAAGCAGGTTTGGGTAAAACACGCGGCAACTTAACCTCGGGCTTAGCCAATTTGCTGGTGGGTCGAAAAGAAATTGATGATGAAATTTTTGAAGAGCTAGAAACCCAGCTCCTGTTAGCCGATGTTGGCGTTGAAGCCACCATGAAAATCATCAACCACCTGACTGAGCGCGCGGCTCGTAAAGATTTGATTTATACCGATGCGCTGTATGATGCCGTCAAAAAACAGCTCGCTGAACTGCTTAACAGCGCACAGGCGAAAAACCCTGTTGATCTGAAACAAAAACCGACGACCATCATGGTTGTTGGCGTTAATGGGGTTGGCAAAACCACCTCTATTGGTAAATTGGCTTATTATTATCGTCATCAAAAGCGTAAAACCATGCTCGCCGCAGGTGATACGTTTCGTGCGGCTGCCGTTGAGCAGCTGCAAGTTTGGGGTGAGCGTAACGATATTCCGGTTGTCGCACAAAAAACAGGTTCGGACAGTGCCGCTGTGGCATTTGATGGCTTACAATCGGCTCAAGCTCGCGACATGGATGTACTGATTGTCGATACCGCTGGTCGGCTGCATAATAAGTCTCATTTGATGGACGAGCTGAAAAAAGTGAAACGCGTGATGGGTAAAATTGATGAAAGCGCCCCTCATGAAACGTGGCTAGTGATCGATGCTGGCACAGGGCAAAACGCGCTGCGTCAGGTAAAAGAGTTCCACGAATCGCTAGGCCTAACTGGCTTAATAGTAACTAAGATGGATGGCACCGCTAAAGGCGGTATTGTCTTTGCTCTGGCTCAACAGTTTGACCTCCCTATCCGATTTATCGGTGTGGGCGAACAAATCGCTGACTTACAGCCTTTTGAGGCAGATGCTTTTATTGACGCATTATTTGACGAGGACGCATGATTGAATTTCTCGGTGTAAGCAAACACTACCCCAATCGCCAAGGGGCGCTCAAGGATGTTCGGTTTAAAATCCGATCGGGTGAAATGGCTTTTATTACTGGCCACAGCGGTGCAGGAAAAAGCACCTTACTAAAACTGCTTATGCTTATTGAGAAACCCAGCTCAGGTCTTATTAAGATTGGCAGAGAAAACTGGAACCAAGTCATGACAGACCAAGTTCCTCTATTTCGTCGTCGTATCGGCATGGTGCATCAAAACAACTTATTGATCCCTAATAAGTCTGTGTTTGAAAACATTGCTTTACCCATGGAAATCTGCGGTGCTAAGCCCTCTGAGATTGCGCCTCGCGTTAAAGTGGCAATGACAAAAGTCGGCTTGGCGAGCAAATCAGAAGC
>JAXHSS010000001.1:34817-70662 GCA_034190675.1 Pseudomonadota bacterium | reverse complement strand
CAGCAGCAGCTTTGATGGAATCAACCGCTCAGCTTCGTGCACTACTTCGTATGAAAAACTAATCACGTTTTTCTACAACGATCAAGCCGCTGTCATTTTCAATGTCAGCGGCTTTTTTTTACGCTAAAATAATGGCTTTGGCCATTTGTTTCAGGCCGCTTTGTTGATGTGAGCTGATTATATGACAACCACCACAACCGCGATTATCTTAGCTGCTGGTAAGGGCACTCGAATGCGATCGGCATTACCCAAAGTGCTTCAGCCATTAGCAGGTAAGCCCATTCTTCAACATATCGTTGATGCTGTTGAGCAAGCTAATATTGACCAAAAAATTATTGTCTGTGGGCATGAGGCTGAGCTGGTAAAACACACAATCAATGCAGAGCATCTGCAATGGGTTTTTCAAGCAGAGCAACTGGGCACAGGACACGCAGTTGACTGCGCAATGCCCAGTGTTACAGGTGACAAGGTCCTTGTATTAGTTGGTGATGCGCTGCTCATCACAGCTGATACACTCTCGCGCCTAATCGCTCAGTGCCCTGAGCAAGGGATGAGTTTATTAACAGCGATTGCGCCTGATCCAACAGGCCTTGGTCGAATTATTCGCCGCCAAGATGGTTCGGTGTGTTCAATCATTGAGCATAAAGATGCTTCAGAAACTGAGCTTTGTATCAATGAGATCAATACTGGCATCATGTGCCTAAGCCATGATGTGCTTGAAGAGTACCTGCCAAAGCTGAGATCTGATAACGCTCAAGGCGAGCTCTATCTAACCGATGTGATCGGACTTTGCGCAGAAGATGAAGTGGTTATTAATGCCGTCACGGCTGATTTCAATGAAACCATGGGCGTTAATGATAAACTGCAGTTAGCCAAAGCTGAGCGCATTTATCAACAACTGCAAGTCGAGCGCCTAATGCAGCAAGGGTGTACTGTGATTGATCCTTCTCGAGTGGATGTTCGCGGTACGGTCGATATTGGCATGGATGTATTGATCGATGTAAATGTAGTTTTAGAAGGGCAGGTCAGCCTTGGCAATGGCGTGATTATTGAGCCGAATTGCGTACTTAAAAACTGCCAGATTGCAGACAATGTTCATATTAAAGCCTTTAGTCATTTGGAAGAGGCAACCGTTGGAGTTTCGGCGATCATTGGCCCATACGCAAGGCTTCGACCAGGCGCTAAACTTGAAAAGGATGTCCGAGTGGGTAATTTTGTCGAGATTAAGAAATCCCAAATCGATGAGGGCGCTAAAATTAATCACTTGAGTTATGTCGGTGATGCCGAAGTGGGTAAAAATGCCAATATTGGTGCTGGTACCATCACCTGTAATTATGATGGCGTGAATAAGTTTAAAACACAGATTGGCGAAGGTGCGTTTATTGGCTCCAACAGTTCACTGATCGCGCCGGTGACAATTGGTGAAAATGCCGTGACAGGTGCTGGTTCGGCAATTGCTAAAGATGTGCCAGATAGTGCATTAGGTATTGCCCGTGCAAAACAACGAAATATTGAAAGCTGGAAAAAGTAAATGTGTGGAATAGTCGGTGCGGTTGCTGAGCGCAACGTTGCAAACATCCTGTTAGAAGGCCTAAAGCGTTTAGAGTATCGCGGTTATGACTCCGCTGGACTAGCGCTGATACAAAATGGTGAGCTAGTTAAAAGCCGTGCCCAAGGAAAAGTTGCCGAGCTTGCAAGCTTAGTGCAAGAGCAGCAGCAAAAAGGCCAGATCGGGATTGCTCATACACGTTGGGCAACACATGGCGTTCCTAGTGTCGCTAATGCGCACCCGCACCAATCAGGCTCTGTCATGCTGGTGCACAACGGCATTATTGAAAATTACCAAGCCTTAAAAACTCAATTGCAAAATGATGGCTACGCGTTTGAATCTGATACAGATAGCGAAGTGGTCGCGCATTTAATTCATGCGAACTATCGCGCTGAACTGGGCTTATTAAAAACAGTTCAAGCTGTGGTTAAACAGCTCAAAGGCGCTTATGCACTGGCGGTCTTACATGAGAATGAGCCTGAGACCATGGTGGTCGCTCGTGAAGGCAGCCCACTGGTTATTGGTCTGGGTATTGGCGAAAACTTTATTGGTTCAGACCAGTTGGCGCTTTTACCCGTAACGAACCGATTCATCTTCTTAGAAGAAGGTGACGTTGCGCAGATCACCCGTGAGCGGGTGAATGTATTTACGGCCGAAGGTCAAAACGTTATACGCGAAACAATCACTCATAACGGTAAAGCCGAGGAAGCTGAAAAAGGACCTTACCGCCACTTCATGCTAAAAGAAATTTTTGAACAGTCAACGGCCATTCAAAACACCTTAAGCAGCCTAATTGAGCGGGACAGTATGGCAACTCATGCTTTTGGTCTTGAGGCTGAGTTGATATTTGAGCGTGTGGAATCAGTTCAGATCATTGCCTGCGGCACGAGTTATCATGCAGGCTTGGTCGCAAAATACTGGTTAGAAGAAATCGCTGGTATCAGCTGTCAAGTTGAGGTCGCAAGCGAATTTCGTTATCGCAAGCATGTTGTTCCGGCAAATTGTCTTATGGTGACCATTTCTCAATCGGGAGAAACTGCTGATACCCTGGCCGCCCTTAGAAACAGTGTTAATAGCGCTTATCTATCGCGCTTAGCTATCTGTAACGTCCCAACCAGCTCGTTGGTTCGTGAATCACAGATGAACTTCATCACTAAGGCAGGATCAGAAATTGGCGTCGCTTCTACGAAGGCATTCACGACGCAGCTTATCGCCTTATTCGGGCTATGTTTGAGTTTAGCAAAAGCAAGAAAACATTTGATCGACGAAGCTCATTGGGTAGAGCAATTGCGTCACTTGCCCACAGCGATAAATGAGGTTTTGGCCTTGGATACCCAAATTGAACAGCTATCAACCTTATTTGCAGATAAGCATCATACGCTTTTTCTCGGCCGCGGTTTGCAATACCCGATTGCAATGGAAGGCGCCTTAAAACTCAAAGAGATATCTTATATCCACGCCGAAGCGTATCCAGCAGGTGAGTTAAAGCATGGCCCGCTTGCTCTGGTGGACGAGGAAATGCCCATTGTAACGGTTGCACCCAATGATCGCTTAATTGAGAAGCTTAAATCGAACCTTCAAGAAGTTCGTGCGCGAGGTGCCCAGCTGGTTATATTTGCCGATAAACAAGTTGGCGTTGAGCCAGAATTGGATATTGAAGTGATCAACATGCCTCACGTAAGCCAATACCTTGCGCCGATTGTTTATACCGTGCCATTACAGCTGTTGTCTTACCATGTTGCCCTGATAAAAGGAACAGACGTAGACCAGCCTCGCAACTTGGCTAAATCTGTCACAGTAGAATAATTAACTCGTGAAGTCGCCCTTATTGGCGTGCAAGTGTGTGGATGTACTGATTGGAAATGACGTTAATGCCGTCAAGCTCGAATGCGCATACGATCATCGCAGAGGCTGCCACATCGACATGAACGGGCCGAATACTCAGCGGTAACCAACGAGCAATCGGGGCAAGTAAACATTGAGCGAGCTGCTCAGTCGCACGACCATCCGCTGGTCTGCCAAGAAGCAAAGAAGGCCGAAGGAAATGAATGGTTTCGATGTGATGTTCAGCGACATCGCGTTCAACCAAACCTTTGATGTGGTTATAAAAACTGATCGAGCCAATTTTAGCACCTGCGGCGGTCACCATGATGAGTTTTGATGTGCCGACCTGCTCGCAAACCTTGGCAAAAGCCAAAGAATAACCGTGATCAATCGCCTTAAAACCCGCTTTGCTTCCGGCCTGCTTTTGTGTGGTGCCCAAGGCATTAAACGCCAGCATACCTGCATCGAGGTGTTTGAAGAGCGTTGTCGACAACTGAGCAAAATCAACAACCAAACACTGCAAATTGCTAAGGTTCGCTTCAGGAAATGTTGTGGCTAGGTCGAGTTCACGTCGGCTGACCACAAGGATGCGCTGGAAACGCTTATCGTGACTGAGTTGAGTGACCAATGAGGCGCCAATAGCGCCTGTGCCACCCAATACCACGGCACTCACTTCACTTGCTGTATTTGCAGCACTGCGCATCAGATGAATAAAAAGCGTCTAAATGATTAGTTAAACGTATAACCAAGGTTTAGCAAGATAGATACGCCGCCAATTTCAACATCATCACCAGTTTCTTTTCCATTTTAAAAGACTTTATATTAAGAAAGAAATTTACAAGGTCAATATCAAATCCAAAGAATAAGGTAGCGATGATAGGCACAGACTTAGTCAATACCTTCTGAAAAAATATCGTCCATAGGAATATCCCAGGGTTCAGACTGAATGGCATCGACCGCTTGGAAATCATAAGCAACGCCAATGAGTTTAGGTTTGGTCTGCGGTTCGGTGGTTTTGTAGGAGAAAAAACGGTCATAATAACCGCCGCCTTGGCCGATGCGGTTATGCTGATGATCAAAGGCAACCAAAGGGCAAAATACAAGATCCAAGTCTTTGGCCGAGACAACTTCGTTTGAGCGAGGCTCTAAAATGCCAAAGCGGTTTGTTTGCCATTGGCTATCCGCGTTGACACGAACAAAGACCATCTGCTCAGCTGTAATCAGCGGAAAATAAAACTGTTTTTGAGCTGGATTGTTTGCGTCTTGTGTTCGGTATTGTTCTACTAAATTAAGAAGACTGATTTCGCCAGCAAATGGATAGTAAACACCGATATGCTGGGCTTGCTGAAAGCACTTTTCTTGGTGGATGCGTATGGCTAGGTTTTGAGCAGCGTGGTTTTGTTGCTCGGGCGAAAGTTGAGCACGCTTGGCTTTAATGGCTTGACGCAAAGCGTGTAAATCAGTGGCCATGATGAGGCGCTATAAAAAAGGGTTGTGTTTTAAGAAGGATCTCCAGAAAACCGCGGTTGACTAAGCCCTTGAACCCTGAAGTTCAAGGCGGTAACGGCAATCCACCGTAGGTTTCTCGACTAAATCGAGCTTACACAATAGCGAATAATATTCGTTCCCATGGTTTGTTAGCATCGGCTCGAGGTCTTTCGTCATCTCGCGAATTTCCCAGAGAGTGATTTCAGTATATCAAAGGTAGCTGAGCTGGGCAAAACATGAACAGTTTATTTTGCGTACCCTTCGCGATAGCTTGGGTAAGCAAGCGGGCATTTTTCTGGAAAGTGGCGACTGCGAACGCGCTTACCTACAGTCGCTTGGCTCAGGTCATCGGGTATATTGGGTAGCTCAAAACCTTCTTGCTCAGCGATATAACGAATAACTTTATGGTTGGTCACGCAGCATTGATCAACTCCGTGGATAATGCCTGAGACATCGCTATGTGTCGAGGCGTAGGCCACTAAGTTGGCGGCATCATCAATATGGATACGGTTGGTCCAGCGACAGGTGGGCCAGTCACTGGGTTGTTTGATTGATCTGGCTTGTCGAATCATGCGTTCGCTCGCGCCGTAAAGCCCCGTCAGACGGATAATACTGCTGGAAAACGGGCTGCGCTCGACGCGCTTTTCCATCTCAATCAGCAAGCCGGCTTTTTTGTCCCAAGCCTGAGTTTGGCTATCTTCATCAAGCCACTCATGGCTATGTTTGGGTAATACGCGAGTGCTAGACACCACAACAAAACGCTTTAGTTTAGGGCTATGTTTGACCAAGGCCTCAATGATATGTCCGATGGCGTCACGGTATACTTGCTGATAGTCGTCGATGGATAAGGAGTTGGGCGCCAGAATCACAACGGCGGCATCATAAGGCGCTCGGCTCAGCTCAAAAGGCTGGGTGACATCGCAGGCTTGGATATACTCAGCGCCTTTAGCAGGTGCTGAGCTTTGTCGATATACATCAATTTGATGCTGGTCATGACTGAGTTGGTTTAGGACGCGTTGGCCAAGTGTGCCTGCGCCAAATTGAGCAATGCGCAAATTCTGCTCCAAACTTTGAAAAATAATAAAAAGTATAGCAACATTCTAGCTGGATTTATGGTGGATCAATTCAGCCAGTGAAAAAAAATACGCAACTTCAGCCGAGCTCACCGCTCACTTCACTTAAAGGAGTGGGACCGAAGGTGATGGAAAAGCTTGAGAAGCTTGGGCTTCGGCAAGTCACCGATCTGTTGCTGCATTTTCCGCTGCGCTACGAAGATCGCACACGACTGGTAAAGCTCGCTTTGATGGAACCCGGCAAAGCCAGTGTTTTTCAGGGGCAAGTGGTGGACCGAAAAGTGGTTTTTGGTCGGCGTCGCAGTCTTCAGGTGCTCTTGCAGGATGATACGGGCACGGTGGTATTACGCTTTTTTCATTTTAATGCCAGCCAGCAAGCAAAGTTTGAAATGGGACAGTGGATTCGCTGCGTTGGCGAGCCTGCCTTGGGCCGAACGGGATTCGAGTTGTATCATCCTGAAAATCAGCGTATTGCTCACCCTGATGCTCCGCTTGAGGGCGTGTTAACCGCGCATTACCCGCTAACGGAAGGTGTGAGTCAAGGCATGATCCGTAAATGGGTTCGAGAAGCTTTTGATCGTCTTAATGCCGCTGACTTAGAGGAGCTATTGCCGCTTGATTGGTTAGAGCAGCAACAATGGCCCAGCCTATATGAAGCACTTCGGGTCATTCATTTCCCCGAGCCTGACGAAAACGTGCAAGCGCTCAGCGAGAAACAACACCCTGCGCATTTGCGTTTTGCCTTTGAAGAGCTGCTGGCACATAGTGTGTCACGCCATGAAGTGCGCGAAACTTGGCGGCAACGAAAAGCACCGCAAATTACGCTTAATAGTGACATGCATCAGCGCTTTCTCAGCCATCTGCCATTTGAGCTGACACAGGCTCAACACCGCGTTCTAGCCGAGGCGTTGCCTGATCTTGCTAAGCCTTCTCCTTCTCTACGCTTGATTCAGGGCGATGTAGGCAGCGGCAAAACATTGGTCGCTGCTTTGGCTGCTTTGCAGGTGGTGTGTGCTGGCTATCAAGTGGCTGTTTTAGCACCAACTGAGATTTTGGCCAGCCAGCATTTGATCAATTTTCAGCGATGGTTTGAGCCTTTAGGCATCTGCGTTGGTTTATTAACGGGGCGATTAACGGCCAAAGAAAAACGCGAAGCTCAACATGGCGCGTCGAAGGGCGAGCTGCAAATTATTGTTGGCACTCAGGCATTATTTCAAGAGGCGGTGGCGTATCAGCGATTAGGCTTGATTATCTCGGATGAGCAGCATCGATTTGGCGTCAATCAGCGCTTGCAGCTCTTGGATAAACATTCTGACTTAGTGCCTCATCAGCTCATGATGACAGCGACCCCTATTCCGCGCACCTTGGCCATGGTGATGTTCAATGATATTGATGTATCAGTGATTGATGAGCTGCCTCCAGGAAGGCAAGCGATAGAAACAACAGTGATCAATGCCACTAAACAAGCGCAGGTCATTTCGAGATTATCCGCTGTGATCGAATCTGGTGTGCAGGTGTATTGGGTATGTACCTTGGTGGAAGAAAGCGAACACATTGCGGCCCAAGATGCCCAACAGCGTTTTGAGCAATTATGCGAGCAAATGCCGCAGGTACGTATCGGCTTGTTGCATGGTCGTATGAAAGCACCAGAAAAAGCCGAAGTTATGGCGCAGTTTCGCGCCCATCAGCTGGATTTGCTGGTGTCTACCACGGTGATAGAAGTGGGTGTTGATGTGCCGAATGCTAGCATTATGGTCATAGAAAACGCTGAGCGACTTGGTCTTTCTCAGTTGCATCAATTGCGTGGGCGAGTGGGCCGAGGGTCAAAAAAAAGCTACTGTTTGCTGATGCATGGCGATACACTATCGAGCCTCGCAAAACAGCGTTTAGCTATTCTTAAAGACAGTAATGATGGCTTTAAAATCGCTGAAGAAGATCTCAAAATTCGAGGACCTGGGGAAGTGCTTGGGCTCAAACAAACGGGTGAATTGCAGTTTAAAATGGCCGACTTAGGCCGGCATCAACACCTGCTAGAGCAGAGCATGTCGCTGGCCAAGACTTGGCGAGCCACAGACCCTGAGCGCTGCCAGCGTATTGTAAAGCGCTGGTTTTCGCATTCGATTACCTATGCTTTTGTATAAACCAACATGAATTTAGACTTCCTTAATCCTCAGCAAAAAAAAGCCGTGATCACCACGGATCGTCCGTTATTGGTGCTTGCTGGAGCGGGCTCTGGAAAAACCAGCGTTATTACTCAAAAAATTGCTTACCTTATTCACGAGCGCTTTTTACCAGCGCAAAGCATTTTTGCGGTGACTTTTACCAATAAAGCCGCGAAGGAAATGAAGGAGCGTGTGGTTTCTGTACTCAAAGAAATTGATGGTGACGGCAGTACGGCAAAAAAAGTGAAAGTATCGACGTTTCACCAACTCGGTATGCGAATTATTCGCTCAGAGCTTGAACGTCTTGGCCTGAGACAAGGCTTTAGTATTCTTGATGCTCAAGACTCGATGGCAGTGGTCAAAGAGATTATTGATGATTCGGCCAATGAGGACTTTGCTGCATTAGCCCTGCGCACGATTAGCCAGCTCAAGAATGAGCTGGTATCGCCTGATGAGGCCTACGCCTTGGCTGAGTCGGTTCAAGCAGCTGAGATCGCAAGGGTTTACGGGGACTATCAAAACTATCTAAAGGTTTGTAACGCGGTTGATTTTGATGATCTCATTTATCTGCCAACAGCGCTCTTGCGAGAAGATGAGACCATCCGCCTTAAATGGCAAAGCCGGTGTCAGTATCTTTTGGTCGATGAATATCAAGACACCAATATTATGCAATATGCTTTGGTGAAGTTGCTGGTGGGTGAAGAAAAGCCTTTTACCGTCGTGGGAGATGATGATCAGTCAATTTACACCTGGCGCGGCGCCAACCCAGAAAACCTCACTCAGTTAAAAGAAGACTTTCCTGCTTTGGATGTGATTATGCTGGAGCAGAACTTTCGTTCTACTGGGCGAATCCTGCGGGTTGCTAATGCGGTGATTGCCAATAATGGCCACTTATTTGAAAAGCGCTTATGGAGTGCGGGCGATGTTGGTGAGCCGATTCAATTGATCCATGCCCAAGATGAGCGCGATGAAGTCGAAACGATCGCTTATGATTTATATGCGCATCAGATCAAAACACATACCCCGTTTTCAGAGTACGCGATTTTGTATCGTGGTAACCACCAAGCTCGCCTGATGGAGATGCAGCTTCGAGAGTTGCAAGTGCCTTACCGTATCAGTGGCGGACAATCTTTTTTCTCTAAAACCGAAGTGAAAGATATTTTGGCGTATCTGCGCTTATTGACCAACCCCGACGATGATATGGCTTTTGCGCGTATTATTAATATTCCGCGTCGAGAGATTGGCGCGGTCACGCTGACCAAGCTGGCGCATTACGCTAAGCAAGCGAATGTTTCACTGTTTCACGCGTGTAGCCATTTTGCGCTGGAATCTTACCTTTCTGCCAAGCCGATTCGCATTTTGCGCCAGTTTCATGAATGGATGCTGGATAAACAACGCCAAGTTGAGCATGTGCCTGTGGAGTGCATTAACGCGCTAATCGAAGAAATTAGCTACCACCAATGGCTACTTCAGTTAACAGGAGACAACGACAAAGCTCAGCGGCGTATGGATAATGTTGAGCAGCTGATCAGCTCAATCAAACTACGCTTGAACTACGTTGATGAGGATGAGCAAGAGGCAGAAATCGAAGCCCTCGAAGGCAGCGACGATATGGCGCAAACGCCTTCAAGAAGCCTAGAACAGGTGGTGGCGAGCCTGCTATTGCAAGATATTCTGGCCAATCAAAAAGAAGAAGCCGATACCAATGCTGTGAGCCTAATGACTTTGCATGCCGCCAAGGGACTGGAGTTTGAGCAGGTCTATATCATGGGTAATGAAGAGGGGCTATTGCCACATAAAAATAATATTGAGTCTGATAATATCGAAGAAGAAAGGCGGTTGTTTTATGTGGGTATCACTCGTGCGAAAAAGCAATTAACGCTAACGCTTGCCAGAAAGCGGCGCTCATACGGAGAGACCTTCATCACGGAGCCGAGCCGCTTTCTTGAAGAAATACCTGAGGACGATTTGCTGGCCAAAGGCCAAACAGGTAACAAGCAACGAAGTGCTGAGAAAAATAATGCCAATTTCAACGCCTTACTCGATCTGCTGGATTAAGCTCGCGCTAAGACTTTCTCAATGACTTTCGCCACTGCTTGAAGGCCCACCGTGGCCGTCACCATAGTGGATGCGCCAAAGCCGCCAGCGCAGTCGAGCTTGACGCCATCTTGTAATTGTCCTTTTTGCGTGCAAACGCTGCCATCGGGCTGAGGGTATTGCATTTTCTCAACCGAATAGACCGCAGGTAAGCTCAAATGTTTTTTAGGGTCTTTAGTAAAACCATAATGGCGTTTTAGAATCGAGCGGACTTTTGCTAAAAGCGGGTCATTGGTTGTTTTGCTCAGATCAATAACGCTGACTTTGCTTGGGTCTTTTTTTCCGCCAGAGGCGCCTGTGATGATAATTGGCACTTTTTTGCGCTTGCATTGATAGATCATGGCGGCCTTGGCACCAGCTGAGTCAATCGCATCAATAACGCCATGCCAGGAAGCGTCGATCAGATCTCGAGCATTGTCCGTATCAATAAACGTCTCAATGATTTGCACCTGACACTCGGGGTTAATGCCTAGTAGACGCTCTTTGAGTGCTATGGCTTTTGATTGGCCAATCGTTGAGCTCAAGGTGTGAACTTGCCGATTGGTATTCGTGACGCAAATCTCATCTAAATCAATCAGTACAATATTACCCACACCTGAGCGAGCCAGAGCCTCAGCTGACCAAGAGCCGACACCACCTAAGCCAACCACCGCTATGGTGCTTTTTGCTAAGTGTGTCATTGCGGTATTGCCATAGAGGCGAGCAATGCCGCCAAATCGATGTTGCCAAGCGTCTGATAAGGTATTCATGCGCATATTTTAAAAGATTTTACGGCCAGAATGTATTAGCATTTGAGCAAAATAATGATCAATAGACAGAGGTTTTTATGAGAAGCATTATTCACACCGATCAAGCGCCGGCCGCTATTGGCCCATACTCTCAGGCTGTTAAGGTTGGCCAAACGGTTTACCTTTCAGGACAAATTGCGCTGGACCCTGAAACAATGGAGCTAAAAGAAGGCATTGAAGCCCAGACGCATCAGGTGTTCAAAAACTTAACAGCGGTTTGTGAGGCGGCGGGTGGCTCGCTTGCGGATATCGCCAAACTGTCTATTTTTATGACTGATCTGGGCAATTTCACACTGGTGAATGAGATCATGAAGCAGTATTTCGTAGAGCCTTATCCCGCTAGAGCGGCGATTGGTGTAGCACAACTACCAAAGGATGCATTGATCGAGATGGACGCAGTAGTTTGCCTAGCGGAGTAATTTGCGTGCAGCACGGGTTAAACCCAGCTTAACCATAAAAAAGGGCGCTGATTAGCGCCCTTTTTTTATGAAGAATATTACGCCGATCAAGCAGGCTTGTAGGTGAGCACCAGCTCTTTGGCGGCTTTAACATCATCCAAGCGTTTAACCGGCAACGTATGCGGCGCTTGCTTCAACAACTCTGGGTTTGTTTCGGCTTCTTTTTGAATCGCAATCAAAGCCTCGATAAAGCCATCTAGCTCTTCGATTGTCTCGGTTTCTGTTGGCTCGATCAGCCAGCACTCAGGAACCAGCAAAGGGAAGTAGGTTGTTGGTGCATGATAGCCATAATCCAACAAGCGCTTGGCGTAGTCCATGGCATTCACACCGAGCTCTTTGGCCTGTTTCTTGAAGGTGATCAAGAACTCGTGGCTTGCACGGCGATTAGGGTAGGCTAGCTCAAAGCCGGCGTCAGCTAGGCGCTTCATCATGTAGTTGGCATTTAAAGTTGCCAGCTCGCCCGCCTCAGTCATGCCGTTGCCGCCGAGTGTACGAGAGTAGTAGTAGGCACGAAGCAAGACGCCAGCATTACCCATAAAGCCGGATAGGTTGCCGATCGTGTCGGCCATATCCGCTTCGCGAATCCAGTGATACCCTTGCTCGTTCTTGCCAGCCATTGGTGTAGGTAAATAAGGCAGTAAGCGCTCGCTTACGCCGACAGGGCCAGCACCTGGGCCGCCGCCGCCATGCGGAGTAGCAAATGTTTTGTGCAAGTTCATGTGCAAAACATCAAAGCCCATATCGCCCGGACGAACCTTGCCTAAAATGGCATTGAGGTTAGCACCGTCGTAATAAAGCAAGCCACCGACTTCGTGGATCAGCTTGGCAATATCTTGAATTTTTCGCTCAAATACGCCGCAGGTAGATGGGTTAGTCATCATTAGGCCAGCGGTTTGCGGACCAACGGCCTCTTTCAAGGCGTCAAAGTCGACATCGCCTTCGTCAGTAACTGGAATCTCGCGAACTTTATAGCCACACATCACCGCTGTTGCTGGGTTGGTTCCATGTGCGGCTTCTGGAACGAGAATTTCGGTGCGCTGCGTGTCACCACGACCATCATGATAGGCTTTGATCATGGCAATGCCGGCAAATTCGCCTTGAGCACCCGCCATTGGTGCTAGCGAGACACCTTTCATGCCAGTGACTTCTTTTAGGTCTTCTTGCAAATCATGCAGACAGGCAAGATAGCCTTGCGAAGCGACTTCGGGTGCCAATGGGTGACGAGCAAGAAACCCAGGTAGCATCGCGCCTTTGTTTGCGCCACGAGGGTTATACTTCATCGTACAGGAGCCTAATGGGTAAAATTGCTTATCAATTGCAAAGTTCTTTGCCGATAGATTGGTAAAATGACGAACCACTTGAAGCTCAGAAGCTTCGGGCAATGTGGGTTTGTCTTTACGCAAAAACTGATCAGGAATCCGGCAGCTTTCAGTAACGGTTGGATACTGCGCCGTTGCTGAACGACCGTTAGCACTGGTTTCAAATATAAGCATTACACAGCCTCCAGTTCAGATTGAATAGCAGTAACCAGCTGATCAAGATCAGCCTCAATTTTTGTTTCGGTTGCACAAAGCAAAAGGGCGTTAGGCTCGC
Organism: Pseudomonadota bacterium; assembly: GCA_034190675.1. Lineage (GTDB taxonomy): Bacteria > Pseudomonadota > Gammaproteobacteria > Pseudomonadales > JAXHSS01 > JAXHSS01. The sequence continues at coordinate 57,630 of JAXHSS010000001.1, read as the reverse complement.
CAAAATCAGCCAATGAACGGCCCGCGAGAATATGCTGTTTTGCTAAAGCATCGAGAATGCTCTGCGCCTCAACAGGGAGTCGGATCGCCACTTCATGAAAGAACGGCGTATCAAAACAACGCTCAACACCCGGGAGTTGGCAAAGCTTGTCGGCCAGTTTGACGGTGTTCTGATGGCTAGCCAAAGCCACGGATTTTAAGCCTTCTGGTCCAAGCAATGACATGTAGATGGTGCCTGCTGTCATTGCCAAACCTTGGTTGGTACAGATGTTTGATGTGGCTTTAGAGCGGCGGATATGCTGCTCTCGGGCTTGCAAGGTCAAGACGTAGCCTGTGTTGCCATCAAGATCAACGGTTTGGCCGATGATTCGCCCTGGCATTTGGCGTACGATCTTTTGTTTGCAGCACATAAAGCCGAAATATGGACCACCTGACGACAATGGCACGCCTAACGGCTGGCCATCACCCACGGCGATATCAGCACCTGCTTCTCCCCATTGACCGGGAGGGTTTAGCAGGGCAAGACTGGTTGGGTTTACTGCGGCAATAACCAACATGCCTTGAGCATGCGCCCAGTCAGTGAGGGCATCTACATCTTCAAGACAGCCGAAAAAGTTAGGTTGAGCAATGATCAAAGCGGCAAAGTCTTGCCCTTCAAACTCACCTAGGTGACTGGTGTCGATCACACCTGTTGCCGAATTAAATGGCAGTGACTGTAAAGACACTTCCTGATTTTCAACGATGGCTTTTGTCGCCTGCGTGTAGCGAGGGTTAACATTGTCAGCGATCAAAACTTGGTTTGATTTTGACTTTCGGTTAGCTCGAATCGCCATCAAAACCGCTTCTGCTAGACCAGAGCCACCATCGTATACAGTTGCGTTACTAACGTCCATACCGGTAAGGCTGGCCATCATGGTTTGATATTCGAAAATAACCTGCAACGTGCCTTGGCTTGCTTCTGCTTGATATGGTGTATAGGCCGTATAAAACTCGCCACGTGTGGCCAGTTCCCAAACTGCTGCTGGAACATGATGTTCATAAGCTCCAGCGCCAATGAAGTTCAAATAGCCACTATCTTGGTTCGCTCGATCTTGCATTGTGCGTAGCACTTGCATCTCGCTTTGCCCGTCAGGAATCGCGCTTAGCGGTTTTGCTCGAACGGCAGCAGGGATCTCATCAAAAAGGTCATCGATGCTTTTTGCACCGATGACATCCAACATATGTTTAATATCGTCAGCAGTATGTGGGGTATAGGCCATAATTGATTAGCTCGTGGTCAATCAGTCAGTAGAAAAAAGATTATTCGTCTTCGATAACAGCTTGGTAATCTTCAGCGCTTAGCAAAGCGTCAAGCTCAGATTCATCAGTGAATTTGATCTGGTAAATCCAGCCGTCACCATAAGCGTCGTTATTGATCATCTCAGGCTCATCTTCAAGGCCTTCGTTGACCGAAACGATTTCGCCCGACAGTGGGCTATAAATATCAGAGGCGGCTTTAACCGATTCAACAACACCCGCTTCCTCACCCGCTGAAACGGTCTCGCCAACTTCAGGTAGCTCGACAAAAACGAGGTCGCCAAGTGCTTCTTGAGCGTGGTCAGTAATGCCGATAAACGCAGTGCCGTCTGACTCTACGCGAATCCACTCATGTGAATCGATATATTTCAAATTCTCGGGGACTTGGCTCATGTTATTCTCCTAGGGGTTTAAACACCGCTTTGCCTTTTCGAACGAAAGGTGCGGTAACAAGTGAAACGGTTAATAGTTTGCCACGGCGATCCACCTTGGCACTGTTTGACTGTAATGACTCTGTGGCAGGAACTCGTGCTAGAGCAATTGACTTGTCTAAAGTCGGTGAAAAGCCGCCACTGGTGATAATGCCTTTTTCGCCGCTGTTAAGAACAACGGTCTGGCCACCGCGTAAAATACCTTTGTCTTCAAGGATCATGGCAACAAATTGCTGTCTTGGCGCTTTTGCAAATGGCTCAATAGCTGATCGGCCGATAAAATTTCGCTCGCTGTCGGCGAGTGAAACGGTCCAGCCCATGCCAGCTTCGTATGGATTAATACTTTCATCCATATCATTGCCGTATAAGTTCATGCCGGCTTCTAATCGTAGGGTGTCTCGAGCACCTAGGCCGCAAGGCGCAACGCCTGCGTTGATTAACTGCTGCCAAAGCTGGCTGGCTTCATCAGCGGGTAGCATGATTTCTACACCGTCTTCACCGGTATAGCCTGTACGACCAATAAACCAACCTTGGCCAAGCGTGTTTTCAGAGTAATCATGGCCGCAAAAAACGCTTAATTCAGCCAATGGTTTTGCAATGCTTTCAGGCAACTGATGGCATAGAGTCTCAATAGCCTTAGGGCCTTGTACAGCAATCATGGCCAGATCAGGCTGTTCGGTAATGCGCACATCAAACGCAGCTGCTTGCTGATTGATCCATGCTAGATCTTTTTCTCGGGTGGCGCAGTTAACAACTAAACGATAGTTTTGCTCATCCAAAAAGTAAACGATGAGATCGTCAATAACGCCGCCGTCTTCATTCAGCATGCCCGTATAAAGTGCTTTGCCTTGGGTGCTAAGTTTGGCGACATCATTAGCTAAAAGCTGACGTAAAAATGGTTTTGCCTCAGCGCCTTGGACATCGACAACGGTCATATGAGAAACATCAAACATACCAACGTTTTGTCGCACTGCATGGTGCTCTTCAAGTTGAGAACCGTAATGGATAGGCATATCCCAGCCGCCAAAATCGACCATTTTGCCGCCAGCTTCAATATGCGAGGAGTAGAGAGGAGTTTGTTGACCCATAGGTGTCTAATTCGCTGAAAATAAGACAGGCCATTATAGACGAAAATTTCAGGCTATAAAATGTCTAATCTTGGCTAAGTCTATGAAAAAACTACGAGAGTTTTGGTTTTTGGGGCGACTTTGTGAGGTGCGCGTGAAAGCTCTGCCAGAGGCAGTGGGGCGCTATTGTGCACCCCAGACTTCGTTTAAGCGGCTGTCGCGGCCACAGGCTAGGCGATAAAACTCATACTTCAAGGGTTTTTTCTTGTAGTAATCCTGATGATAGCCTTCGGCAGGATAAAAAGCGGGTAGCTTGACAATGGCTACGGCGATTGGGCGGTTGAATCGAGCTTCCTGTTGAGCAAGGCTTGCCTCGGCGGCTTGTTTTTGAGCCGCTGAAGTGTAGTAAATAGCCGGCGTGTATTGGTGGCCCTGATCACAGAACTGGCCCGAATCATCGAATGGATCAACATTAACCCAAAAGGTCTCAAGCAAACGATCATAGCTGACTTTTTTAGGGTCATATTGGACTTCAACCACTTCGCGGTGATTGGTTTTGCCGCTACTGACTTGCTCATAGGTCGGGTTTTGGAGGCTGCCGCCCGCATAGCCAGAGGTTGTGGCCGTGACACCGTCGATAGCATCGAAAGGTTTTTCCATGCACCAAAAGCAGCCGCCAGCAAAAATAGCGGTTTCAGCGAAAGTGTTTGCAAGGCTGAAACTTGTGATCAGCATTGCAGTCAAAACTTTACTTAATGTATTCATACGAGATTGACACCAAACTAGTTAACCTAGAATTTAGGCATAACAATAGCAAAAAAAGTTCCAAGTTGCTTGTTTTGTTTAATTTTATCGAATGACGGGAGTAGATGAAGATGAATCGACGACAACTCATTGGTTGGTTAGCAGGCGTTAGCTTGTTGCCTTCAACCGTACTGGCTCAAAAAGCCGCGACGCAAAAGGATCCATTAACAGACTCGAGTGTTAATGACTGGACAAAGTTGACCGATGCTCAATGGCAGCAGCGTCTGAGTCGATCACAATATGAAGTGTTGCGCGAAGAGGGAACTGAACCGCCGTTTTCCAGCGAATTAAATGATGAAAAGCGAGAGGGAGCTTATCACTGCGCTGGCTGCGATTTGCCACTGTTTCAGTCAACGACAAAATACGATTCAGGAACAGGCTGGCCAAGTTTTTATGATGTAATTGAAGGAGCGGTAGACACCCGAACAGACTACAAGCTGATCTGGCCGCGCACAGAGTACCATTGCTCACGCTGTAAAGGCCATCAGGGCCATGTGTTTGAAGACGGCCCAGCGCCAACAGGGCTTCGTTATTGTAATAACGGTGTAGCGCTGAGGTTCGTTCCAGCATTTACTTCAAAAGATGCGGCTTCAACTGGGAAGTCAAAATCAGTTGAGATGACATCTAAGCTATAGTACGGGCTTAGAACACTGCTCCAATCGGTGTAAGGCTTTTGACCAATGTTTTCATGTTGATCTCCATGCTTCAGTTTGTGAGCATTTGTTCACAGTCGCCAGAATAGCGTAACTCAATGCAAGCAGCTGTATAGAAAATATTAACAATGTGATTGTGGCAACGGTGTGAAATAATCGTCAAAGCGCTAAGTGTAATGTGCGCGCGCTCTGGATGGTCAAGTGCAGGGATGAAAGGGTGCTAAAAAAAGAATTGTAACGAGATTAAGCATCAAAAAATCGACAGAAGCACAGGATAAATGGCTGAAATACCTTGCGGCTTTGTCATAAAAAAGGGTTATGCAGGAACTGCATAACCCTTTAGAAAGCAAGCTGACCTCTTCTTTACTTACCGCTTTTGGCGCTTAAGACTTACCGCTTTTGGCGTTTAAGACTTAGCGCCTCTGGCGTTAATGAAGAGCCCGCTGGATTTAAGCGCTTTCGATAATCGCTGTCGTACCTTGACCGCCAGCAGCACAGATAGAAATAAAGCAGCGACCGCCACCATTTTCTTTCAAGATTTTTGCTGCGTTCATGAATACGCGACCGCCTGTTGCGGCAAATGGGTGACCTGCGGCCAAGCTGCTACCTTTAGTGTTCAGTTTGCTGCGATCGATCGAACCCAACGCGCCATCACGGCCAAGTTGGTTCTTACAGAAGTCTTCGCTTTCCCATGCTTTCAAAGTCGAAAGTACTTGGCCAGCAAATGCTTCGTGGATTTCGTAAAAATCGAAATCTTGAAGTGCAAGACCTGCGCGATCAAGCATGCGAGATGCCGCGTATGCAGGAGCCATCAATAGACCTTCTTTTTTACCTAGGAAGTCAACAGCCGCTGTTTCTGTGTAAGTAATGTAGGCCATTGGCTCGTAACCATTTTCTTTTGCCCACTCTTCACTTGCTAGGAATACGCAAGATGCGCCGTCCGTAAGTGGTGTAGAGTTTGCGGCTGTCATAGTACCGTTAGGACCGCCGAATACTGGCTTAAGTGTCGCTAGCTTTTCAAGTGTTGAGTCTGGGCGTAGGTTGTTGTCACGCTTAAGACCTTTAAAAGGAACGATCATGTCGTCAAAGAAGCCAGCTTCATAAGCGGCTGCAGAGTTTTTATGCGAGTTAAATGCAAGCTCATCTTGCGCTTCGCGTGCGATTTTCCAAACTTCGTTGGTCAAAGCTTGGTGTCCACCCATTGAAAGACCTGTGCGTGGCTCACCGTTTGATGGTGGGTTTGGAGCCATGAGAGCTGGGTTAAGTAGTTTAAGTGCTAGCTTAACTTTGTCGCCCGTTGTTTTTGCTTTGTTGATCTGAAGGAAGATTTTACGCGCTTTCTCGTTGACAGCGATAGGTGCATCAGACGCTGTATCAACACCACCGGCGATCGCGTTGTCGATTTGACCTAGTGCGATTTTGCTTGCAGTAACAAAGATCGATTGCATACCTGTAGAACAAGCTTGCTGAAGATCATAAGCTGGAGTTTCAGGAGCAAGTTTTGAGCCCAATACGCATTCACGGATCAAGTTGAAGTCTTTTGAGTGCTTCAATACCGCACCGCCGACAACTTCACCTACGGTCTTGCCCGCAAGGTTGTATTTATCTACTAGGCCGTTAAGCGCTGCTGTGAACATTTCTTGGTTGCTAACGCCGAAATACGCTGAGTTTTGACGTGCAAATGGAATTCGAGTACCGCCGATAATCGCGACGCGGCGAATCTTATCACCTACTAACATAAAAATATCCTCATCAAAGATACAAAAAAATCGCGAAAATTATATGCCAGACTTACGTAAATTGATAGAACCATTAGCATTTTTTATGTTATGTGCCCTTTTGAAACATGGATAAAGTCTATAGAATAGCTCGAATACATTTTTTTACATTGGATGGAGATGTCCTATGAGCACTCAAAATAGTAACGATCGTTATCTTTCTTTTGTTAACTCAGGCTTCGGTAAAAGCTTGGCTTCAGCACTTGGCTTGCCGCTACCTATCGACCTTGAGCGTTACGAAGAAGGCCAAAGCTTTGTCACCGGCCCTGTACTTATTGGCGGCAGCCCAAACGCGGAATTGCTTCCTACTATCGCTGAAGTTTTAAACGACGCGACGGATACCATTTTTATTCCTAAAAATAGCGCCAACTATGCTGAGCTAGTTGAAGTGGCTCAAGGTGCTGATCTTAAGTGGGATGCATTTGCACCTTCTAAGAATGATAGCCAGAAATTCAAGGCATTAGTCTTTGATGCGACAGGCATTAAAACGATCGACGAGCTTAAAGCGCTATATAACTTCTTCCACCCAGTAATCCGCAAGATGATGACATGTGGTCGTATCGTGGTTATTGGTCGTACGCCAGAAAAAGCACCTACGGTTGAAGAGCGTGGTGTTCAGCGTGCACTTGAAGGCTTTATCCGTGCAGTGGGTAAAGAAGTGCGTAAGGCCGTGGCAGCTCAGCTTATTTATGTTGAAGAAGGCGCGAAGAAAAATATCGATTCAACTTTGCGTTTCTTCCTTTCGCCAAAGTCAGCGTATGTTTCAGGCCAAGTCGTTCGCATTAACGACGTTGAAGCAGTTGTTCCTCAAAACTGGGACAAGCCTCTAGCTGGTAAAGTCGCATTGGTTACAGGTTCTGCACGTGGTATCGGTGAAGGCATGGCGAATGTTCTAGCTCGCGACGGCGCAAGCGTTATCTGCTTGGATATTCCACCAGCTGAAGACGATCTAAAGAAAGTATCTGCACGTATCGATGGTAAATACATCACTTGTGATATTACGGCGGCTGATGCTGGTCAGCGCATTGCTGAGTTTGTTAAAGAAAACTATGACGGCAAGTTGGATATCATTGTTCACAACGCCGGTGTAACACGTGATAAGACACTAGGTCGTATGAAAGAAAACCTATGGGATATGGTTATTAACATTAACTTGAAAGCTGAAGAGCAGATTGATGAGTATTTGCTTGATAACGGCGTTATTCCTGAAGGTGGTCGTATTATCTGCGTTTCATCGATCAGCGGTATCGCGGGTAACATGGGTCAGACAAACTACTCAACATCTAAAGCTGGTGTTATTGGTCTAGTTGAAGGTATGTCAGGTAAGCTAAAAGACAAAGGTATTACTGTGAATGCGGTAGCGCCAGGCTTCATCGAAACGCAAATGACGGCAGCGATTCCATTCGCTATCCGCGAAGCAGGTCGTCGTATGAACTCGATGGCTCAAGGCGGTTTGCCAGTTGATGTAGCAGAAACAGTAGCATGGTTTGCTAACCCAGGTTCGCAAGGTGTTACAGGCCAAGTGGTTCGCGTTTGCGGCCAGAGCTTGATCGGTAAGTAAGACGCAAAGCCAGATGGTGACATCTGGCTTTTTTCTTTGGAGATAGCATGAAAACGATTACTCTTAATAGCGTTCCTTCGAACTTCAAGCTTTATACTAAAGCCTTGATGCCGAAGAAAACGAATCCAAAAGCTGACACGTTGCCTGATATTACTTATCAGTTGAAGAACTCGACGATCGATGCTGAACACGTAAAAAAATACAATAAAACCTGTGGTTTTAAGCAAGACGACTACGTTCCTGCTTGTTACCCGTTTTTGTTGGCTATGCCATTAGTAACCAGCTTGGTTTTAGAAGACCGCTTCCCGTTCAAAGCAATGGGTATGGTTCACCTAAGCAACGAGATCACGATTAAGCGCAAGCTCTTCACAGGCGATGTTCTTGATTTGAAAACCTATTGTGGTGAAATCCAAGTTCAAGAAAAAGGCCGAGTTGTTCCTTTTTACACTGAAGCTCGCCGCCTAGGACGCGTTGTTTGGTTGTGTAAGACAGAAATCTTCTTCTTTGGCGGTGGCCATAAGAACAAAGAAGACAAGCCGCAAACAGAGGCTTTGCAAGGCGAGTCTGAAATTTGGTCATTGAAAGAAGGTTTGGGGCGTGAATATGCAGGCGTTTCTGGCGACCGCAACCCGATTCACTTATACCCAATTACCGCGAAAGCGTTTGGCTTCAAGCGCCATATTATTCACGGCATGTGGACTAAGGCGCGAGTTGAAGCGGCATTGGCTGAAAAGCTGCCTGAGCAATTTACGCTTCGTATCGACTTTAAAACGCCTGTTTTCCTACCGAGCAAAGTTCGCTTTACTCAGCTCGAAGGTGACGGCGGTATTGAATACGACATCTACAATGAGAAAGGTGAGAAGCCGCATGCGCGAGGTTTCGTCTCATTCGGAGCAGGCGATAACTAAGCGCTAGCTTCCTTTTCATTTTTGTGATGCAAACGTTGTTTTATGTCATCACTCAAAGTCCCCGTTAGGTTTAATTCAATCTAGCGGGGATTTTTTATAGGACTCGGCGACTGTTCTGTGTCGCTCTTTATAAAATACTGGCTGGATCCACCTCAATATGCCATCGAGCCACCTGTCCGGCGTAATGCTCAGCATATTGAACGGCGAGACTGAGGTTACGGTGCAATGCTTTTCGCTCTTGGCTCATAAACAGTAGTTGGTAGCGGAAGAACTGATTTTTTCGCTTCATCAGCGCAGGAGCTGGCCCCAAGATGTGAACCGAGACCAGTGCTTGTACATCCAACGCGCTTTTGATGGTTTCACAAAAGTGGCGTGCCTTTTCTTCGCTTTTATCCTCGGCGCGAATCACGGCCATAAACTGAAACGGGGGTAGCTGTGCGCTCGCTCTCGACGCCAATAAAATTTGCGCGTAGCCACTGTAGTCTTGTTGTAATATCGCGGCAAAAATCGGGTGTTCGGGCATGGCGGTTTGGATGATGACCTCACCTGCGCTCTCACGACCCGCACGACCTGAGACTTGGATCAATTGCTGAGCTAAGTGCTCGGTCGATCGAAAGTCAGTGCTGAATAAAGCGCCGTCCGCATTGATTACTACTACAAGGGTCAGAGCAGGGAAGTGATGCCCTTTGGTCAGCATTTCAGTGCCAAGCATAATGGCTGCGCGATTATCGTTGAGCTGACTAAAGGCTTCCTGAAGTTGTTCGTTACGTTGGATGGTATCGCGGTCAATGCGATAAAGCGGCCAGTCAGGCAGGGCGCTGTTTAATGCGGCTTCGATCTGTTCAGTGCCCTGTCCAACATGGCTAAGAGGCGAATGTTGGCACTTGGGGCAGGCCTGTGGCACCGCCTCGATACTGCCGCAATGATGGCAAATCAGCGCGTTTTGCTTTTGGTGAAAGGTCAGTTTGGCATCGCAATGCTGGCATTCGCAGCTGTATTGGCAGGATTCGCAAAACAAAAGCGGTGCATACCCACGGCGATTAATGAAAAACAGCACTTGTTCATCTCGCTGTAATGCCTGTTTTGCACTTAGGATCGCATCTGCTGTCAGTCCATGGAAACAGCGAGTCTGATTAATATCGATCAGTCGTACTTCACTTGACTGGCGGGTCATCGCTTTGCGAGTGAGTTTGAGGTGCTGATAATCACCTTGCTTTGCATTGGTCAAGCTTTCTAGTGAAGGGGTGGCAGATCCCAACACGATAGGGATTTGCTCTTGACGTGCATAATAGATAGCAGCATTTCGTGCATGGAAGCGAAGGCCATCAGTTTGCTGGTAGCTACTGTCATGCTCTTCATCGAGGATGATAAGGCCTAGTTTGTTTGCGGGTGCAAACAAAGCGGAGCGAGTACCAATGATGATCGGACAAAGTTGGTGATATACCTTGCTCCAAGTGTCACGCCGTTGCGCATGACTCATGCCAGAGTGCAAAAGGGCAATATCGGCATCAAATCGCTGCGTCAAACGCTGATACATATGCTCAGCTAGGGCAATTTCAGGGGTTAGGATAAGCGCCTGCTTGCCTTTGGCAAGCTGTTCGCTGATTAAGCGGCAATAGACTTCGGTTTTGCCACTGCCAGTAATGCCCTCCAAAAGCGTGCAAGTAAAGCGAGTGCTTGAGATCGAGTTAACGGCCTGCGCTTGCTCATCGGTTAATGTAATGGAGTGAGCACGCTCACAAGGGCCATGAGCGGTGACTTTTTGTTCGTTGATCTGCACCCATTGTTTATCGATGAGTGTTTTTCGAATAGCAGAAGAATAGCTTTGACGAAAATGGGATACTTGCTGATCTTCTTCTAATAATAGGAGGAGGGCTTCTTTTTGCTTTTTCGCTCGGTCAAGTTCCCCTGCTTGCAGCGCATGACGGCCGTTGTCGGTAATGCTAAGCCATTGTGTTACGCGTGAAGCAGTGATGTCTTCATTAGCTTTGGGTGCTGGGGGTAATGCCATTTGAAGAACCTCGCCCAGCGGCTGATGGTAATAGCGACTGAGCCAGCTCAGAAGCGATAGCATGGAGGGTAAAACCGCTGGCTGCGAATCAGAAATACGCTCTAGAGGTTTAATGGCATAGCTCGTAGATTCGTCAGGCGTATGCTTGGCCATGACAATGCCTGAAAGCTGACGCCCACGAAAAGGCGCAGTTACCCTCTGCCCAGGCTTCAGCGGATCATCCGACTGATAGGTGAACAGTTTTCGTAGTGGTAAATTCAGCGCGATTTGATATTGGGTCATGCCTTGAAAGATTGTAAATATTAAATTTGATTCACTAATGAAAATATGCTTGCTAAGTCATTGGCATTTGCTATCATTGCAAATCTTTTTCGTGCGGTGCTTAACGTAAGGGTTTAAGTGGCGGCACAACGACTATCGGAGAAACTTATGCAAGCTAATATACATCCTGAATACGCTGCTGTTAAGGCAAAATGTTCTTGCGGCAACGTGGTAGAAACTCGTTCAACAATCGGTGAAGATTTCTTGATCGATGTTTGTTCTAACTGTCACCCATTTTATACGGGTCAGCAGAAAGTTGTGGATACGGGCGGCCGTATTGACAAGTTCAAGCAGCGCTTTGGTGGCAAACGCAGCCTGAAAGGATAAGCAACCGCTATTTCTAAAAAGAATCATAAAGAGACAAAGGCATGCTCAATGACGCAAAACTTTAAGCAAGACGCGCTCGATTATCATGCGGGCAAGCGCCCTGGTAAGATCAGTGTTGAGATTACTAAACCAACCGAAACACAACGTGATTTGACACTTGCCTACAGTCCTGGCGTAGCCGAACCTGTTCGCGCAATTGCTGATGACCCTGAGCTGGCGTATAAATACACAGCAAAAGGTAATTTGGTTGGCGTGATCTCAGACGGCACGGCGATTCTCGGTCTTGGGAGTCTTGGTGGACTGGCCAGCAAACCGGTTATGGAGGGTAAAGGTATCCTCTTTAAGCGTTTTGCAGGTATTGATGTTTTTGATATTGAGGTGCAGCACGATGGTGTTGAAGACTTTATCAAAACGGTTCAAAACATCCATAAAACCTTTGGTGGTATCAATCTTGAAGATATCAAAGCACCAGAGTGTTTTGAAATTGAGCGTCAGCTGAAAGGCTTATGTGATATTCCAGTTTTCCATGATGACCAGCACGGTACGGCTATTATCTGTGTTGCAGGCATGCTTAACGCGATGGAGCTTCAAGGTAAAAAGCCTGAAGACTGTACCATTGTATGTGTAGGTGCAGGTGCTGCGGGTATTGCTTCTGTGAAGCTTTTGGTCGAGCTGGGTGTTCAGAAAAAGAACATTTATATGATCGACAGTAAAGGCGTGGTTCATTCAGGCCGTAGTGACCTTAACCAGTACAAAGCAGCTTTTGCACACGCAACAGAAAAGCGCACGCTTGAAGATGCAATGAAAGATGCGGATGTCTTTATTGGTGTCTCAAAAGCCGATCTAGTGACACCAGAAATGCTAAAAAGCATGGCAGATAAGCCGATTGTTTTTGCATTGGCAAATCCAGATCCAGAAATTAAGCCTGAGCTTGCCAAGCAAGTACGTGATGATGTCATCATTGCTACAGGTCGAAGCGACTATCCAAACCAAGTGAATAATGTATTGGGCTTCCCGTACATTTTCCGCGGTGCATTGGATGTTCGTGCTACAGCGATTAACGAGGAAATGAAAATTGCAGCCGTTAAAGCGATTGCTCAATTGACTCGTGAACCTGTATCAAGAGACGTTTTAAAGGCCTATGGCCAAGAAGCGGTTGAGTTTGGTCCAGATTACATCATCCCGAAACCGACAGACCCACGCTTACTAGGTCGAGTTTCTGCAGCGGTTGCTCAAGCGGCGGTTGATTCTGGTGTGGCACGAAAGCCATATCCGACTCATTATCCTCTAAATTCTATCGACGACATCTTCGGCTAAGCCCCGAACTTCACTCGAAAATTTCTCAAAACTTGTTATGATGCCTAGGTTTAATTGGCATCATGGCATGTTTTGTATGAAGAAAATTATTCTCAGCATTCTTTCTTTCCTGTGGTTTGCAGCGGCAGGTGCTTCACCCGTTGATACCACTGTCTTAAAGCAGGCACTTGATGAAGCTAGGAATGGGGACTTTTTATTGGTTAATAGTCTTAAGTCAAAACTTAAGCGAAATGAATTATGGCCATATTTCGAATATCATCAATTGCGAACGCAGCTGCCCAACGTACCAGCTGGCGAAGTACAGAGTTATCTTCTTCGAAATGCCACCAACCCTTTAAGTGATTGGATGCGCTCAACGGCTCTAAAAGCCTATGGTCAATCTGAGCAGTGGAAAAATATTCTCTATTTGCAAAAACAGCCGCCTGAAGACATTGAGCTTCGTTGTTTTTATTACCGAGCGCTGATGGAGATTAACGTCAACGCAGCCAAGGCTGGGGCAGAGGAAGTCTGGCTTTCTGGCAAATCTCGCCCTAAAACCTGTGATCCGTTATTCGCTTGGGCTAAAGAAAGTGGCGTCATTACCGATGAGATGATCTGGCAACGAATTTTGCTTGTACTAGAAGCGGGTAACACAGGTCTTAGTAGGTTTTTACAGCGCGGCTTATCCGATGAATGGGCATTGCCTGCGCAGGCGCTTGATACCCTGTTGAATGATCCTAAGAGCATTATCGTTGCGCAAGATGCGCTGAAAATGTCAACCTTGGTGGATCATAAGGCATTTGGTTACTCAAGTTCATTGTATGTTGCGAAAAAAGATGTATCGACAGCGGTCCGTTTGCTTCCAGAGTTGTCTCATCGTAACCGTTATAACCTTGATCAACAGGCGCAAATCAATCGTCAAATTGTACGCAAGGTTAACGGAATGACGAATCCCGTTTTGGAGCGCCAAATTCGACCATTAGTGATTCAGGTCGGTGAAATGAAGTTGATTTCACCCACACTTCGAGACGCTATTGAAGCTTCTAAATGGGATGATGTGCTATTTTGGCTTGGTAAAATTAAAGATGAGCCCGCCGACGATAGCTATATCAATTATTGGCGCGGCCGAGCTTACGAGGCAAAAGGCTATAAGAATCAGGCCAAGCTGTTGTTTGAAACCGCGGCAAAATCACGTAACTTTTATGGTTTTATGGCCGCTGAAAGACTAGGTCAGCCTTATAGTTTCAATGATGTCAAAGTTGAGTCATCAGAAGAAACAGCTCGCTTAATTAAAGCTCAGCCAGCTATCCAGCGTATTCATTTGCTCAAAGCGATGGGTGAAGATTCACTGGCCATTAGTGAGATGCATTACCTAGTTCAGCAAAACCAACTGCCAGCAGAGCAGATGGCTCAATACTTCCTTGATCATGGCTGGCCGGAGCTGGCAGTGCAAACAACGATCAAAGCCAAATTATGGAATAACTTAGGCCAGCGTTTCCCTGTTGCCTATTTTGATTTGTTTGATGAATGGGCTTATGAACGCAAAGTCGACCCTTACCTACTGATGTCGATCGCACGACGTGAAAGTGCTTTTAACCCTTCAGCTGAGTCGAGCGCTGGAGCTAAAGGCTTAATGCAAGTGATGCCAGCGACAGGGCAAACCATTGTGCGTGAGCTTGAAGATGAAGAAAATATTGTTTATTCTGGGTCACAGGATTTATTTGATCCGAATATCAGCGTGCAGCTAGGCAGCCACTATGTCGCGACCTTATTGGATAAATATGGCCAAAATCGTATTGCGATGTTGAGTGGCTATAATGCGGGACCGCATCGAATAGAAAAATGGCTTGATCGCCGTGGTTCTTTAGATGTTGATCAATTTATTGAGTCGATTCCATTTTATGAGACGCGAGCGTACGTCAAAGCGGTATTAACCTACCGAGCGATTTTTGAGTATCTCAAGCGTGGAGAAGTGGACTGGCAGAAAAAACCGATCAAACTCCTGTCTGAAGAAGAAAGAAGCTTTAGCTACAACCGCTTACCTTAGGCGGTTGACTCAATGTTAGCGGATTTTTTGCCCTGTCTCCAAATCCGTAATGGACGTGGGCTGAGCTAATGTTCCGCAGTGACCGGGTGCAATGGCGGCAACTTTATGTTGAAAATGCGAGAGCACTTGCCAGCGGTGTCGACAGGGCGGCTTGCCCGATAAGTTCGCGCTGGTTGAGATGATAGGTCCAGCCAATTGACAAAGTTTCTGAACCCCTGGGTGAGCTGAAAAGCGCAGGGCGATTTTCTCTCGCTGGCCCGTCACCCAATCCGGGAAAAATCCGCCATGTTTGACGAGTAGAGTATTTGGCCCAGGCCAGTAATCATCGAGCTTTTGGCGTTGCTCATCGGACAGTTGCTCAATGATAGGTGCAATTTGCTGATAATCTGAAAAAACCACAATCATCCCTTTTCGCCAATCGCGCTGTTTGAGTTCAAGTAGCTGATTGACGCTGGACTCATTCCGCGGGTCGCAACCCAAACCCCAGACGGCTTCGGTCGGATAGGCAATCAGCTGGCCTGCTGCAAGCGCTTGAAGTGTCGAATGATATTTAACCGCAGGGATCATTTGGTACTGGCATAAAATTTGTATAGAATCTGATCATTATAAAACAGCTGGAAGACCAAATCATGCTTGATCCCATCGTTATTGGTGCAAATGCCAATGGAGCCCCGCAATATCTTTTCCCTTCTATGGCAAATCGTCATGGCTTAATTGCTGGAGCAACGGGAACAGGTAAGACCGTCACCTTGCAAATTTTAGCTGAGCAATTTTCTAAACTCGGGGTTCCCGTATTTGCCGCCGATGTTAAAGGTGATTTATCGGGCATGGCGCAAATGGGCAAGATGAATAAAGTAATTGAAAAGCGCACGGCATTGATCGGAATTGAGGACTATCAACTGCGAGGTTATCCGGTACGTTTTTGGGATATTGAAGGCAAAAATGGCCACGCGGTTCGCACCACGGTTCGAGATATGGGCCCTGATTTGCTGACGAATTTGCTGGATTTAACCGATGCGCAGCAAGGTGTGCTTCATGTGTTGTTCAATTATGCCGAAAAAGAGAAGCTAGCCTTATTGGATTTTGAGGATCTAGAATCCACATTGCAATGGCTGGGCCAGAACCGTAAAGCGATTTCTGCTGAATATGGTGGCATGTCGACGCAATCAATCAACGCCATTCAGCGTAAGCTCTTGATGCTGAAATCGCAAAAAGCCGATCAGTTTTTTGGTGAGCCTGCGCTTAAGCTAGAAGACTTTATGCAATGTGACAGCGCAGGGCGCGGCTATATTAACTTGCTCGATGCGCGTAAAGTAATGCTTGAGCCGCGGGTTTATACGACCTTTTTACTATGGTTTTTAACCGAATTATTCGAACAACTTGATGAGCAAGGGGATGCCGATAAACCTAGATTGGTGTTTTTCTTTGATGAGGCACACCTATTATTCGATGATGCGAATTCGGCCTTGTTGGATCGTTTTGAGCAGGTTGTGCGATTAATTCGCTCAAAAGGTGTTGGCATTTATTTTGTGACGCAATCACCCAGCGATATCCCAGATTCGGTGCTAGGTCAGCTAGGTAATCGTGTGCAACATGCCCTACGTGCCTATACGCCAAAAGAACAAAAGGCGATCCGTGCGGCTGCGCAAGCCTTTAGGGAAAACCCTGCGTTTGACACTAAAGAAAAAATCACCCAACTTGGTCTAGGCGAAGCCTTAGTTTCATGTTTGGATGAAAAAGGCGTACCGTCGATTGTTGAGCATACCATTATTCGCCCGCCTGAAAGCCGCATGGGGCCCGTTGATGAGCCATTGCGTCAGCAGCTCATTGCGACATCGGATTTGCAAGCATATTACAGCGAATCCTTAGATAGACAGTCGGCGGAAGAGGTTTTATTAGAGCGAGTTGAAAAAAAACGTATACAAGCTGAACTAGCAGAGCAAAAGCTGGCCGAGCAGGAGGCCAAGGAAAAGGAAGAAAAAGAGCAAGCTAAAGCCAGGGCAAAAAAAGCGAAAGAGTCAAAAGCCAGCTTATGGAATGCGGTAGGCCGACAAGTGAAAAGCCAGCTGATTCGCCGCATTGTGACTCGTGTGATTCGAGCGTTAATTCGCTAACTCGCTCAAGATGCGCTCTTGAACGCTTGTTCTTGGGCGTAGTCATTATAAACGCTTGAGTACCGCAGTGCCTAAGTTGAACGGGTGACGGTGTTATGGCTGCTTTGATACTGTGGCCAGCGGAACACAAAACGCGCGCCACGCAAGGTAGGTGACATATCCACATAGACTTGTCCATGATGCCATTTGGCAATGCGTTGAACAATCGATAAGCCAAGCCCATAACCGCCATTTGGCTGGAGTGTTCGGCTAGAGTCTAGACGAGAGAAGGGCTCAAAGATTTTGCCTCGATCAGAAACAGGGATGCCAAGCCCCATGTCTTCAACCCAGATTTCGCAGCTATCCAGAGCGCGGTTGTAGTGATAACTGACATGACTGATATTGCGCCCATATTTAATAGCATTTGACATTAGGTTGAGTATCGCGCGCTTGAAATAATGCGGATTACATTCTGTCATGATCGGCAGTTGCTCAACTTCAGGTTCTACAACCAAGATTTCATGCTCTTTTGCTGCGGCAATCGGATCAAGCTCGCTTTTAATCTGATGAAGAAGCTCAAACAAATCAATGGTGTCAAATTCAAGCGTTTGTTTGCCATGCTCTAGACGCATATAGGCAATAATTTCATCCACCAGCGTGTTGAGCTGCTCGATGTCTTGGTCAAGCTCATCAGCTTTTTGCTCGCGCTTTTCTAGGCTGTTTTCATCAATGAGAAACTCAAGGCCAAAGCGTAAACGGGCAATCGGCGTTCGCAGTTCATGAGAGATTGCACGAATCATTTCTTGCTGGGAGCTAATCAAGCGGCTAATGTGCTCGGTCATGCCATTAAAGACGGTGCCCAGCTGAATGATCGGGCTGTTTTTCTTGAGATTGACCTTGCTGTGTAGTTTGCCTTCGCTCACCGATCGAGCCGCTTTTTCAAGCGCTTGCAAACTGCTTTGAAGGGGCCTGATAATCAAGAAGGAGAAAAAGGTAATCAGCACGAGGCCGATAACCGCCGCCAAAATCGCTAAAGAACGTGGAAACTCATCGAATAACTGAAAAGGACCAATTTCTAGTAGCTCATTGGTATCGGGCATTTGTCGATAAAACCAAATCTCGCCTTCATCGCTTTGGTTGCCTTTGCCAATTTGGGTAATGGTTTCTTGTTGGTTTAGCGCGTTTAGATTACTTCGATCCAAGAATGACTCGCCTTGATCTTGTGAGATGAGTCGAACGGGGTAGCTGAAGTTCTGAGCAATATGATGAAGTACTAATGCTCGATCATCGACAGAAACTTGGCTGAGTTCATCATAGATCAAACCCGTGGTTAATCGAGCAATTTCAGGAGAAACGAGATTGGGAAAATCCAACTCAATGCATTGTTCATTAGCGTTGTCGGGGCGATGATATAAAATAGTGTTGCTATCTTGCGAGGTGCGAATAACAGGTCGGCCTTCACTAAGCTTGGTGCGCTCAAAAAAAGACGCATTAAGTTCGCCACAATCGGTTACCTTAACTTCGGTGCCTAAATAGCCGCCGATATACTCAAGCCAATAGGGCTGAAACTCAGGGATATAGCGTTCAAGACCTTCACTGATGAGCCAAACAGAGCCGCTGGTGAGGTCTTCACGATACTCTTGTTTGCGCCACTCATTGAATAGAAGGAGAGTGAAAAGAACAAGCAGACCTACGACGACTATAACAGAGAGTATGCCGCCGTAGATGCGGAGAAAAATGCGTCCCATTAGCGCGGGTTATGCATCTTTAACGAATAGGTATCCTTTGCCTCGAACGGTTTTGATACGATGCGGAGCATACGGATCATCACCAATTTTAGGACGAATACGTGAAATACGAACGTCAATAGAGCGATCTTGGCCGTCATAGCTGATACCACGTAGCTGTTCGAAAATTTCATCCCGGGACAGAATGTTACCTGCGTTTGAAGCCAGTAGCCAAAGGAGGTCATATTCAGCACTGGTTAATTCAATCGCTTCACCGTTGAGTAAGACTTCGCGGCTTTCATCATCAATAATCAGATTGCCAAATTCAAGATGACGCGGTGCTTCTATTGAGTCGCTAACGACGCTTCGACGAAGCAGTGCTTTGATTCGTGCAAGAAGAACACGAGGCTTAACAGGCTTAGGCACATAATCATCTGCACCCATTTCTAAGCCTAGCACCTGATCCATATCATCTGTGCGTGCCGTCAAAATAAGGATGGGCTTTTTGTACTTGCCGCGAACCTCGCGGCAAACTTTCATCCCATCGGCGCCAGGTAGCATCATGTCGAGAACGACCAAGTCTGGTTGCTCGTTAATAATATAGCCAATCGCTTCTTCACCATTAGCAATATGGTGAACGTTATAGTCGTTGGCTTCTAAGTATTCTTTTGTCAGTTTGGCCAATCGCTCATCGTCTTCGACGATAAGCACGTTGACCGGTTCTTCTTTTGACACAATGACCTCTACCTTTATGATTGCAATATGTTAACAAATTTATAGTGTTTTGATACTTCGTTCAAGATGAGTATCTTGCTAATATAAACAAATGTAACAATACTCAAGGATACAGCATGAAATATCGTCAATTTGGCATGGTTGCAGCCCTTAGTGGCTTGGTTTTTTGGACTCCCGTGTCTGCAAAAGACGTAGCGGCAAAAACCGTAGAAACAGTAGAAACCGCCGTTACGAAAGTAACGGAAGCGACTGAAGTGGCTCAAGAAGCACAAGATGCCGCGCAGCAAAATGTAGAGGCTGCAACAAAAGAAGTACAAGCGGCAGCAGAAATGGGCGAAGCTGAAGTACAAAGTGCAACCGTAACGGCAACAGTAACTGAGACTGTCACAGAGGTTGCTCCTGTGGTGACATATGAGCCCGTTGAAGATCCTGCTGAAGCCAAAGAAATCAACACGGCGCTTAAAGCTAAGCAAAGTGAACTGCAAAGCCGCGCTCAAAGTATAAGCAAGCAGGCCGATTTGAATGAACGTCGTATTCAGGCGTTGCAATCACAATTGGAAAAGCTACAACCGTAGCAACCTAAACACAAAATAATCACACAGCTGGAGGTAATTAAAGTGGAACATATTGTAAACGGAGATGAGCTAGCGGAGCAGAGCGAATTACAATCATTGATTGATGTTTTTCATTACAGCTTTGCCCGTTTTCCAGAAAAAAAGGCATTCACCAATTTAGGTTTCTCATTAACCTATCAAGCTCTAGATGAAGCTTCGGCTGCTTTTGGAGCCTACTTGCAACAGCATACTTCGCTGGAGCCTGGTGATCGCATTGCCATTCAATTACCTAATTTGCTTCAGTACCCTATTGCTTGTATAGGTGCTCTTCGTGCGGGTTTTGTTGTTGTTAATACTAATCCGCTTTATACCGAACGTGAGATGGAGCATCAGTTTAATGATAGTGAGGCTAAAGCGATCGTTATCTTTGCTCACATGGCAGATAAATTAGAAAAGATTTTGCCCAATACTCAGATTCAAGACGTGATTGTAACGCATATCGCAGACGTACTGCCGGCACCTAAGCGTTGGTTGGTTAACACCGTCGTCAAACATGTGAAAAAGATGGTGCCGGATTTCAGTTTGCCACAAGCGGTTTCATTTAATGATGCTTTAAATAAAGGCAAAAAGTTAACCTTAAAAGAAGCTAAGCCTCAAGCAGAAGACATTGCCGTATTGCAATACACTGGTGGAACAACAGGTGTTGCCAAAGGCGCCATGCTGACTCACAATAATTTAGTTTCAAATATGCTGCAATGCAAAGCGAGCATGGGCGATCTAATTAAAGAAGGTCAAGAAACAGTGATTGCCCCGTTACCAGTTTATCATATCTACACCTTTACGGTGAATGGTTTGTTTTTTATGTTAACAGGCAATGAGACGGTCTTTATCACAAACCCGCGTGATTTACCGAGCTTTGTTAAAACTCTTAAAGAAACCAAGTTTACAGGTTTGGTTGGTTTAAATACGCTGTTTGCAGCGCTTTGTAATAGTGAAGATTTTCAAAATGAGGTGGATTTCAGCGGCTTAAAAATGACCCTGTCAGGCGGTATGGCGTTAAGCCAAGGTGTAGCGCATCGTTGGGAAGCTGTCACAGGCTGTCAAATTGTTGAAGGCTATGGCATGACAGAAACCTCTCCAGTGATTTCCTTCAACCCGCCCGACGATGTTCGTTTAGGCACGGTTGGTCGACCCGTTCCGGGCACGCAAGTGTGCCTGATGAGTGAAGAAGGCGAAATGGTTACGCCAAGTGAAGTGGGTGAGCTGTGCTGTCGAGGCCCGCAAGTTATGCGTGGCTATTGGAAACGTGATGATGCAACCGCTAAAACCATCACAGCTGAAGGCTGGATTAAGACAGGCGATATCGCCACAATTGATGCCGACGGATATATCAGCATTGTTGATCGTAAAAAAGACATGATCATTGTCTCTGGCTTTAATGTCTACCCTAATGAAATTGAAGATGAAATTTCGCTTCATGAAGGCATACTTGAGGCAGCGGCGATTGGCGTTGAGGATGAGAAAACCGGTGAAGCTGTAAAACTCTTTGTTGTGAAGAAAGACCCAGCGATAACTGAAAACGATGTGATTGAGTTTGCACGTAAAAACTTAACGGCTTATAAAGTGCCAAAACAAGTTGAGTTTATCGATGAGCTGCCTAAAACAGCGGTAGGTAAAGTACTTCGTCGAGCGCTTCGCGGCAGCTAGGGCTAAACTCGCGTGTGACAGCGTGGCGTATCTGTGGTTAAATTTCATTTTTTTGAATGAGATAAACCCATGATCCGTGAACATTGGAAAAGCTCCATTATCTTTGTGCTGGCAGCGGCGGGTTCCGCTGTCGGGCTTGGTAATATCTGGAAGTTCCCTTACATGGTCGGCGAGAACGGAGGTTCTGCGTTTGTCCTTGTCTACTTGGCCTGTATCGTAGCTGTAGGCCTGCCTATTCTTGTCGCCGAGATCCTACTAGGTCGCCGAGGCGATGCCAGTCCAATTTTGGCGATGCAAAAAGTTGCTCTCGAGTCGAGAGCATCAAAAGCTTGGGCAGGTATTGGCTGGCTGGGCTCAATCGCAGGCTTTCTTATTGCTTCTTTTTATGCCGTCGTTGCTGGCTGGGCTGGCAAATATACCGTCACACTCTTCAGCAATGAGTTTGAAGGTGCGGATGTTCCTCAGGTGGAGTCCTACTTCGCTACCTTATTGGGTGATAACACCAGTATGCTCATCTGGGGCTTTGGTTTTTTGCTGGTTTCACTTGCCTTTATTGCGCTTGGAGTTCATCGTGGGCTAGCGAATCTTGCTCGCATCTTAATGCCATTATTGATCTTGATGTTATTGGGCCTGCTGGTCTATGCCGTTATACAAGGCAATATTTCGGCAAGTTTGCATTTCATGTTTGACTTCAAGCCAGAAGATCTTAACTCTGACGTCATATTATCCGCTCTTGGGCATTCATTCTTCACCTTGAGTTTAGGTATGTGTGCCATCATGGTGTATGGCTCTTATATGCCAAAAAACACCTCGATTGGAAAAGCTGCGCTTGCCGTGGGATTCTTGGACACTGCCATTGCGATTATTGCGGGTGTGGTTATCTACAGTATCGTTTTTGACAATGGTATGCAGGCATCAGCAGGCCCAGGCTTATTATTCCAGACACTTCCTGTTGCTTTTGAGCAACTGCCTAATGGGCATTTGGTAGGTGGTATTTTCTTTCTACTAGTTAGTTTTGCGGCATTGACTTCTTTGGTGTCAATTATTGAGCCGTTTGTGGCTTATATGGTAGACAAAGGCATGAGCCGAATTTTGGCAACAGGCGTCTTTTGCGTTATCTGTAGTGTGTTTGCGGTAGCGTGTACCTTGTCGCTTAATATCTGGTCAGCAGAGCCATATTTGATTGCAGGCTTAAGCATTTTTGATGCACTGGATTATTTGACCGTCAATATCATGTTGCCACTGGGCGGGGTGCTGATCGCAATTTTTGTGGGCTGGGTGATGAAGGACACGAAAATTCGTCGTGAACTTAAGCCACAATACGAGGCGCTCTATCTAGTATGGCGCGTATTTATTCGCTGGATTGCTCCATTGAGTGTGATTGCGGTATTGCTCAACCAGCTGAGCGTAATTTGATGCTCCAAAAGGCATCAAGCCTCAGCCGTCACTAGCGATGTCTTCAACACCGCGCAATCATGCTGAGCCGCCTGCTACCTCA
>JAXHSS010000001.1:0-34717 GCA_034190675.1 Pseudomonadota bacterium | reverse complement strand
TCAGCGCGCCAAAAGAGCACAGCAGCGCAAGTAAATGGCTACTCATTTCACAAGTGGCTAATTGCACCAGCGGTGAATCTCACAGGTGGTGAATTTCACAGGTGGTGAATTTCACAGGTGGTGAATTTCACAGGTGGAAAACCCGCGCAGTATTCAATTAGCGGCGCTCAAAGAGCATTTGAGAAGCCGCTTTTAATCGTTTGTGATTGGCTTTTTATGCGATCACTGAATAGAGCTAAATATGGCTTTGCTGAGCTCGTGGCTCGCTTTTTGATAAGCAGCTGGCCAGGTTTCAGGCGCATCGTATTGCACAGGGAATAGGCGCTTAAGCTCATGGCGCTGGGTTTGCTCAGCCAGACCTTGCACTCGCCATACGGCGGTCATGACCAGCTGGGCGCTGGATTCTTTAACAATCCATTCTTGAATTTCTAGATCAATAATCACCCCGCCAATGGTGTCGCTATTGGGGGTTGAAACCACTCGGGGCTGTTGAAACTGGTGATTTAAATCTTGCGCTAGGATGCGACGTAAATTCTTTTCCAGAGGCTCAATCCATTGATGCGAGTGCAGAATCTCGATCTGCTGTTCGCTATCCAATGCAATCAAGAACTGACGATCCAAATAGGGTGGGATCGCCACTCGACGCAAAGTGATTTGCTCAGCCGATGAGCTGGACTGGTAAAAGGCTTCGCCTTGTTGCGATGGTTCAAAAGAAGGCACTAATAAGTGTTGGCTGTCGTGAAGGGAGCAGCCCCAAAGCCCGAGCATCATCAGTGCGATAAACGTGTACTTAGTCATAGTCATTACCAAAAATCAGTGAGTCAGGTTGTTCGCGAAGGTGATCGGTGAGTTTCTCAATCGCCTTGCCGCTTTCTTTTAATTGCTCCAGCATTTCGGTCATTTGATAGTACATCGGTGAATCTGGGCCCATGCCTTTGATAACCGTGTTCAGGTCTTTGGTGGCGCCTTCCATATTATCGGCGAGCTCACCTAAAACGGTATCGGCTTTTTGGCCAACTGAAGTAATGGTCGCCAAGGTGTCTTTTAGCTCCTGTAGGCTAGCATTCAGGCTATTGCCGATCTCCTGCATACCTTCTGTGCCCGTAATACCGCGTAGATTCTCCACGGTATCATTGGTCAGCTCCATAAAGCGCTCAAGCGGTAATTGGTTGACCTTTTCAAGCAGGCCGTTGATATTAGCTGTCAGCTCATTCAGGCTACCTGATTGCGTTGGCATTACAAGATGGCGGCTGTATTGATCTTCTGTAAGCCCAGCTGTTGGTTTTTTACCCATGCCAAGGGAGATGAATTTACTGCCCGTGAGGAAATTGCCCGTTTCAATTTTGGCGACAAGACCCTGGCTAACCAGCTGCTCGATGATATTAAACTCGTTATCTTGGTCGCTATTAATATAAGTGACACGTTCGGGCTCAATTTCAATCAAAATCGGAATGAGCGCCTGCTGTTTGGTTTTGTCGTACACCAAGCGAACCTCAAGGACGCTACCTAACTGAATGCCGTTATACTGCACTGGTGAGCCTGAACCTAAGCCGCTGACGCTTTGGTCAAAATACAGCACGTAGTATTCTTTTTGTTGATAATTGGTGCGGTTAATATCTTTTCGAGAGTCGTATAAACGGAAAACTTTGTTTGCAGAAATTTCGGCGCTTTCATCTAAGAAACTCTGTGGAGTCTCAAAGGTGATGCCACCAATAATCAGGGTTTCTAGGGAGTTCATCTCAAAAGAAAAGCCAGTTGCGCCCATTTCAACCTCAACGCCACCGATGTTCCAGAACTTAGTATTGTTGTTGATCAGCGCATCATAGGGGGAGCGAATGAACGCAGAAAGATTAACGTTGCGAAAGGGCTCTTTGAATTCGATGTTTTCAATTTGGCCCACGTCGATGCCGCGATAGACAAACGGTGTGCCGACGTTGATTCCTTTGGCTGTTTGCGCCGCTAATTTAATACGAGTACCAGCAACAGATGGTTCGATTACTGGCGTTTCTTCTAAGCCAGTGAATTGCGTCGCCTCGTTGTTGCCATCACCCGGGTTAACGGCAATATAGCTACCCGTGATCAACGTGTTCAGGCCGCGAATGCCGCTGGCGCTTATTTGAGGCCTAACCACCCAAAAAGAGGCATCTTCGCTGATTAATGGCTTGGCGTTGCGTGTTGTTTGTACATGAAGAACAACATGGCTTAAGTCTTCAGCTAATTCGATGCTTTTGACAACACCAATATCAAGAGACTTATAACGTAGCTTGGTTTTGCCTTCTTCTATACCTTGAGCGCTATTAAAGCGAATCTGAATTTCAGGACCTTGGCTGGCAATATGCTGAAAGGCTAGCCAAAGACCAGCGAGTAAAGCAATAACAGGAAAAATCCATAAAGCGGAAAAGCGTTGGTGTTTAATGATCGGTTCGTTCATGCGTGCTCTGTTGTTTTACGATGGTAGCGTGCCTGTCCCATAATAAGCGAGGGTCAAATGACTCAGTAGCCATCATGGTGAATAGTACCACTCCCGCAAAGGCAATGACACCAATGCCAGGTGCCACGGAGGATAAATTTCCTTGGATCAAGGAGCCTAAAAGTGCAACGACAAACACATCGACCATTGACCATTTGCCAATAAAATGGATAAAGCGATAGAGCACGGTTTGTATCACCGGAGGCTTGTGATTGGGTCGGTAGCTCAATAGGTAGAGCTGAATCACGATTTTGATCAATGGCGTGACAATACTGGCAATAAAGACAATGGTGGCAATGGGTTGCATGCCTTCAGTCCAGAGTTCCACGATACCACTAAAAATGGTATCGCTGCGGGTGTTGGCTAATTTGCTGGTGTACATCATGGGCAACAAGTTTGCAGGAAAAAACAAAATTATTGCCGTGATTAAATAAATCCAGCTGCGACTGCGGCTTTCGACTTTGCGCTGGTGAAGCCTCGAAAAACAAAAATCACAGTGACTATTATCAACGGGATTCAGTTTTCGGCATACATGACAGCATGCGAGATTATGGTCAACGGCTCGGCTCATCAGCAGCCTTATTGGTATACAGTTGTTGGGTGATGGCCTGAAGGTCAAAGCGAACCGATGAGGCAATAGAGCAAAAAATCAACACGCAAAAAAACCAAAAACCCGGTTGAATGGTCACACTGCCAATATCATAGAGCTTCACTAAAGAAACGATGACGCCAAGCATGTAGACCTCTATCATATTCCATGGGCTTAAAAAGCCAACAAAACGACTGAGCCTGGTGATCACGCCTTGACGAGCACGTTGAATAACCCAAATTATGCACCCTAAATACAGAGCAGGGAATAGGATGATCAAAAAAAACACGAATATCGCTAATAAGTACATGCTATGAGTGGCCAGCGTACCAACGGATGAAACAATTGAGGCTGTTGCTGGCTCGCCGGCAATCGTGATCGATAAAAAGGGGAAGCCGTTAGCGCAGATAAAGCAGATCAGCCCAACCACAGCATAAATGAGTGCTTCAGACATATCGGTCTTGTCATGATAAAGCGTTGCGCCGCAACAGCGACACTTGGCCACTTGGTTGGCTGCCAAAGGGTCAATCGGGTAGGTTGCGTCGCAGTAAAGACAAGCCGTCTCTAGGTCTGGAGCAGGGGTATACGGTTCAGCCACGCAGTGATTTCATTCGATAAAAGTCTATAGTAGCGTTTTGCCCATGTTAAGAAAAGCGTTCTTATCTTAAGGGGGTAAGTGCAGTGGCAAATCACTCAGCGCCAAAGCCATTCAATGAGATCAGACACGGCTTAAAACGCCAGACCCGAGTCGACCGCAAAATCGCTATGAGCTTCGCAAAGCAAGGAAGGTGAGCAAGCTGCAAGCAAATTAAAGAGATGGATCTACCACCTCTTTAATTTGAGCTTATGAGCAAAAACTCAGGTTGCTAAAGCTTTATTTTGAACGCTTCATTGAATCGAAGAAATCTGCATTGGTCTTCGTTTCACGCAACTTGTCATAAAGGAACTCCATCGCGGCCACTTCGTCCATCGGATGAAGGAGTTTGCGCAAAATCCATAGGCGCTTGAGATCTTCTTCTTCAACCAGAAGCTCTTCGCGACGTGTGCCGGACTTCTTGATATTGATGGCTGGGTAAACACGTTTTTCGGCCAGACGACGCTCCAAGTGCAGCTCCATATTACCTGTGCCTTTAAACTCTTCGTAAATAACCTCATCCATTTTTGAGCCGGTATCTACCAGCGCTGTTGCGATGATCGTAAGGCTACCGCCTTCTTCAATATTACGCGCTGCGCCGAAGAAGCGTTTTGGCTTTTCAAGCGCATTGGCATCGACACCACCCGTCAGCACCTTGCCAGAGGAAGGAACAACCAAGTTGTATGCACGCGCCAATCGAGTGATTGAATCCAGTAAAACCACCACGTCCTTTTTATGTTCAGCAAGGCGTTTTGCTTTTTCGATCACCATTTCAGCGACTTGTACGTGTCGAGCAGGTGGCTCATCAAAGGTTGAAGCAATCACTTCGCCGCGAACAGTTCGCTCCATTTCGGTCACTTCTTCTGGACGTTCGTCGATCAGCAAAACGATCATGTACGTATCAGGGTTATTACGTGTAATGGCATGCGCAATGTTTTGAAGCAACATGGTTTTACCCGCTTTTGGTGGAGCTACGATCAAGCCACGCTGCCCTTTACCAATCGGGGAAATCAGGTCAATAGCTCGACCGGTAATATCTTCAGCTGCCCCAGTACCTTGCTCCATGATGAAAGGATCATCCGGGAATAATGGCGTTAGGTTTTCAAATAAGATTTTCTTCTTGGCGTTTTCTGGGCTTTCAAAATTGATCGTATCGATCTTAAGTAGGGCGAAATAGCGCTCGCTTGACTTAGGTGGTCGAATCAGGCCGCTGATGCTGTCGCCAGTTCGCAGGTTGAATCGACGAATCTGACTTGGTGATACGTAAATATCATCAGGGCCAGCAAGATAAGAGCCTGTTGCAGAGCGAAGAAAGCCAAAACCATCAGGCAAAATTTCAAGGACACCATCGCCGCTGATGTCATCACCGTTTTGTGCAGCGTGTTTTAAAATAGCAAAAATAACGTCCTGTTTACGAGTTCGGCCTAAATTGTCGAGGCCCATTTCTTTGGCGATATCTAAGAGTTCACTGATTGGTTTTTGTTTTAACTCGGTTAAATTCATAGTGGAAAAATCCAGAGAAGAGAAATTCAAATAGGGGAATAGAAAGAAGGGTTGTTCGGTGATTATGACCGCTTTACGGATTTTTGCAAGAAAAAAAGCGCCCTCAGAGATGAGAGCGCTTTTTTAAATGATAAACGGGTCGCTTAAATTAGATGGTGCTATCGATAAAAGCTGACAGCTGGGCTTTGGTTAACGCGCCAACTTTAGTTGATTGTACAACGCCATTTTTGAAGATGCTGAGTGTCGGAATGCCACGAACACCGTGTTTAGCGGCAATTTCTTGGTTATCGTCAACGTTTAGCTTAACGATTTTTACTTGACCTTGATAATCTTTGGCCAAATCTTCCAATACTGGAGCAATCATCTTACAAGGACCACACCACGGTGCCCAGTAGTCTACTAGCACGGGCACGTCTGAATTTAAAACCTCGGCGTCGAAATCGCCAACAGTAACGTTACTGATGAGTTCACTCATGTTTGACTCCTTAAAAAATCTATTCATTATGGTATCAGCACCAAGGACATAAGCCAACAAAACCACTACACTTAGCGCTTTGATTTTATCGAACACCTTATGCAAGAAATTGAATTTGACAAAGTCGCAGCGATTGATCTGGGTTCCAATAGTTTTCATATGATCATTGCGGCAGTTGAAGATCAAAAGCATCTACGCTTTTTTGATCGTCATTCGGTCAAAGTTCGCTTGCGAAATGGTTTAGATGAACAGGGCAATATTACGCCAAAGGCCATGGATAAGGCCTTTCAATGCTTGCATGAGTTTGCTCAGATTATCGGCAATATGCCTGAGGGTTCGGTTCAAATCTACGGCACCAATACTTTACGACAAGCGAAAAATGGCAAAACCTTTATTAAGCAAGCGCAGAGTATTTTAGGTCATCCTGTTGAGATTATCTCCGGTAAGGAGGAGGCGCGCTTAATTTACCTAGGCGTAGCGCATACGCTCGCGATCACCCAGAAAAACCGTTTGGTGGTGGATATTGGCGGGGGCAGTACAGAGATTATTATTGGTCAGGGTTTTCAGCCTGAGTTAATGGAAAGCTTGGAGATGGGCTGCGTTAGTTTGAATCATCAGTTCTTTAAAAAAGACCGCTGTGATAGTCAGAGCCTGCAAGAAGCGGTGAAGTTTGCTCGTGGTCAAGTACTGAAAGTGCATAAAAAATATAAGCGTATGGGCTGGCAGGAAGCGATCGGCGCTTCTGGGTCAGTAAAATCAATTCAAGCTGTACTAAAAAAAGAGCTTGGCCAAGAAAATATTACGCTGGGCGGCATGCAGCAATTATTAAAGCTATGCGCCAAGGCGAAACAGTTTGATGCACTGAGCTTTAGCGGATTGACCAACGCTCGAAATCCGACCTTTGTGGCGGGCTTATGTGTGTTAACCGGTGTGTTTGAGCAGCTGGGTATTGAGCATATGCGTTTTTCAGATGGCGCACTTCGAGAAGGCGCCCTGTACGATCTGATTGGTCGATATGGTGATGAAGATGTTCGTGAGGCGACCATTCGCTTTCTTCAGCAACGCTATACAGTGGATATTGACCAAGCAAACCGCGTAAAACAAACGGTGTTAAAGCTCGCGTCTCACCTTGAGCTTCCCAAATTCGCCCTGAGGCAGTTGCAATGGGCGGCGAGTATTCATGAGCTCGGTTTAGCCATTTCGCAAAACCGACATCACGCACATGGCGCGTACTTGGTCGAGTTTTCCGATTTGCCGGGGTTTTCCCAGCAAGAGCAGCAGCGTGTGGCATTATTGGTTCACAACCAGCGTAAATCGCTGAAGATGGACCAGTGGCCTGACTTACAAGAAAGCCTGACGCAGGACAAAGTCTTAGTGCTCAGGCTGGCGGTTATTTTGCATCGAGATCATAGCGAAAGCTCTCCTGAAGCGAGCTTAGATCGTCAGGGGAGTCAGGGCCAAAAATATCAGCTAACGGTGAGTCAAAATTGGCTGGATGAGCGCCCGTTAACTCAGGCAGATTTGCAGGAAGAGCAGGAGCTACTTAAAAAGTACGGCATCCGTCTTACTCTGCAAACCAGTTAAATAAACGCCAGTTTGTCGATCAACTGCTCTTGTAAATACTGGCCTTCAATGGCTTTTGCGCTCGGCGGCAGGTAGCTGCCATCGGACTGCAGAATCCATGCGCTGCCCGTATCTTGTAAAGCTAGCTCAAAACACTCCTGCTCAATCCGCTCGCGAAGCTTCGGATTATCAACACGGAAGCACACCTCGACTCGTTTAAATAGGTTGCGTTCCATTAAATCGGCACTGCCACAGTACATTATTGGCGCTTCACCTGAGCTGTTTTTGAACCAGTAAACTCGCGAATGCTCAAGGAATCGGCTAATGATGGAGCGCACGACAATGTTCTCGGAAACCCCCTTAATACCGGGGCGTAAGCAACACATCCCGCGAACGATTAGCTCAACGTTAACCCCAGCCTGGGAGGCGCGATACAGCGCACGGATAATTTCAGGCTCGGTTAGTGAATTCATTTTAAAACGAATGTGCGCGGCTTGGCCGGCTTTGGCCTGCTGAGTTTCTTTTTCGATTAGCTCGAGCAGTCCAGCATGAAGGGTAAATGGTGCATGCAACAAGGTTTGAGTTTGCGCTGCAGCGCCTGTGCCGGTGAGTTCTTGGAAAATGCTATTAACGTCTAAACCAGTTCGGTGATTACTTGTTAAATAGCCCAAGTCGGTATAGAGCTTAGCGGTTCCTTCGTGATAATTACCCGTGCCTAAATGCACGTATCGGCGAATGCCTTGAGCTTCTTTACGGACAATCATCAATAATTTGGCATGGGTTTTATAACCCACCACACCATAAACAACGACTACTCCAGCTTCTTTAAGCTCGCGGGCATCTTCAATATTATTGGCCTCATCAAAACGGGCGCGCAGCTCAATAACCACGGTAACTTCTTTACCATTTCGCGCTGCTTCGCATAAGTAATCCACTAACTTGGAGTCATCTTGTGTGCGATATAATGTTTGTTTAATCGCCAAAACATTGGGGTCGCGGGCGGCACATTTCACCAAGTTCACAACGGGTGCAAAGCTTTCATATGGGTGATGAAGCAAATGGTCGCGTTGGCGGATTTCAGAAAAGACCTCGTCGCTCATCAGCGGCATATTGAACTTTGGCGTAAAGCTCGGAAACTTTAATTCGCTGCGATCAATGCCCGTAATGCCCATGAGACGTGCAAGGTTTACCGGGCCATTAACGCGGTATAAATCGTCTTTGGTGAGCTGAGTTTCCTGCAGCAAAAAATCCACCAAATGGTTCGGGCAATTATCGGCGACTTCTAAGCGAACGGCATCAGCAAAGCGGGAAGAGAAAATCTCGCTCTCAAGCGCCTCAGGTAGGTCGTCGACATTGGTTTCATCAAGATTAAAGTCGGCATTTCGGGTGATTCGGAATTGATAGCAGCCTTCTATCGACATACCGGGAAATAACGAGCTAACGTTATCGTGAATAATCGATGATAAAAACACAAATGCGGTTTTGCCGCCCACGAGCTTGGCTGGAACCTGTATCACGCGTGGCAATGAGCGCGGCGCAGGAACAATGGCCAAATCGAGCATGCGGCCAAAGGCGTCCTTACCTCTAAGCGAAACAATAAAATTTAAGCTTTTGTTCACTAAGCGAGGAAAAGGGTGGGAAAGATCTACGGCAATGGGTGTTAATACCGGCTCAACTTGCTCGGTATAAAAGTTTTTAAGCCAAATGCGCACCGTCTCATCCCAGTCATTTCGGCGCAAAAAACTAATATCTTGCTGCTCAAGCTCGGGCAGTAAAATATCATTTAAAATGCTGTATTCCTTTTCAACCGCTTCATGACAGCGCTGCTTTAAGTCTTGAACCAGCTCAAGCGGATCAATGCCATCAGCGCCTATTGTGCCTTCGCCACGTGCCACTTGATGAATGATCGGCCCCAAGCGAACCTCAAAGAACTCATCCATATTGCTGCTGAAAATCGTTAAAAACTTTAAGCGCTCCAGCAATGGGATATGCGGGTTAAGCGATTGTTCAAGAACACGCAGGTTAAAGCGCAGAAGGCTATGCCAGCGGTTAATAAAATGTTCGGGACGGATGTCCTGAGACATGGTTACTCCGGTAAAAGGGTTAAAATTTGTTCAGCAAAATACGTTAAAATCGCGTCGGCGCCGGCGCGCTTAAATGCTAAAAGACTCTCTAAAATGACAGCTTGTTCATCGATAAAACCCTGTGCAGCAGCGGTTTTGATCATGCTGTATTCGCCACTGACTTGGTAGGCAAAAGTCGGTGCACCAAAGCGTTCTTTGACTTGGCGAACAATATCCAAATACGGCATGCCAGGTTTGACCATGACAATATCCGCGCCTTCTTGTAAATCCAGTTCAACCTCGCGCAGCGCCTCTAGCGCATTGGCTGGGTTCATTTGGTAGGTTTTCTTATTACCTTTGAGCTGGGACGCTGAGCCAACAGCCTCGCGAAAAGGCCCATAAAAAGCCGATGCATATTTGGCGGCATAAGACAAAATTGACGTTTCAGAAAAGCCAGCGTGATCAAGTGCATCTCGGATAAGCCCAATACGGCCATCCATCATGTCGCTTGGTGCAACAATATCCGCCCCCGCTTGTGCATGAGAAATCGCTTGTTTGATTAGCACGCGCACCGTCTCGTCATTGAGCACCTCGCCCGCCTCATTGGTGATGCCATCTTGGCCGGTCAAGGTAAATGGATCTAAGGCAACATCTGAAATAATCACCAGCTCAGGACAAGCGGCTTTAAGGGCGCGAATAGACTGTTGGATAAGTCCTTGTTCGTCAAAAGCTTCACGCGCATCGGCGGATTTAAGCTCAGCTGGAACCACGGGAAATAAGGCCATCGCACGTAGGCCTTTTGCGTGTAAATCCTTTGCTTTATTAACCAGCGCCTCCAGGTTCAGTCTGTTTTGTCCTGGCATCGCTGCAATAGCTTGCTCAGCCTGCTCGCCTTCCATAACAAACACAGGATAGATGAGGTCTTTCTTGGTGAGCTGATTTTCTTGTACTAAATCGCGAATGCCGCTCAAGCGGCGATTACGACGAAGACGGGTCGAGGGGTAAGATGCACTCATGTTGAAAAGCCTAGAGTAAAAGCTCAAAAATCAATGATTTTGGGAGCCCTGTCAAGCTAAAAGGCGGGTTTTTGACCCGCCGTAATCGGCCTAAGCTAAGGTCATAATATAAGGGGCTAATATTGCAATTGCGACGCTCAGTATAAGGCCAATAGTCGCTTTACCAATGTCGCTGGTTATCATAGAGAATGCACGGCCAGTGGTCTTGGGTTTTGAGGCCAAAGCCAGGGCAAATTCACGGCCTGCTAGAAGCCCGAGGAATACCCACGTGGTACTCATTGGGATATTGCTCTGTACTTTGAAAATGTACAAAATCACGCCGTACATTAAATCGATAATCGTTGCTGAGCGAATATCATGGATATTGGTTTTTACATCAACGATGTTTTGAATTTTGCCGCCTTTGCGCCAAAATACCATCCCCAAGATGAACACCATCCACGCCAGCGAGCCTACTAGCCAATAGGGGTCGATGGTGCGTACGCCAAACTCGTTGAAACCAGCTGAAGGTGCGTAAACAAAAATATTAGCAAGGTCTTGGCCAAGCCATTGGCTCCATAAAAATGCCGTACTGAACCATTGTAAGCCAACCCAATAACCGGGGATGCCTTGGCTTTGATTAGCCGCAAAGCGCTTTTCGAAGGTCGCCATCACTAAGCGATAAATTAAAATCGCAACAACAAAAGCAACAAAATAGCCGAATAATGATTTTTGTAGCATCTTGTCGAGTGTTGCGGTAGAGAACACGGTCAGAATCAAGAAAGACGTGCTGACAGGAATACCGAAGCGCGTCAGAATTAAAATCAAAATGGGCGGGACGATATATATCCAATGAAAATGCTCGACGGGAGGAAATTTGGTCAAACGACCCTGAGAAACATCGCCTCCAAAAGCGAAGTAACTATATAAAACTGTTCCGACTAAAACGACGGTAGCAAAAATCCACAATAACCATGCAGGACGGTGAGAGTTTGAAGCGAGAAATGTACCTAAGGTTTGAATCGCATCATTTGAGATGATGGCATAGGCGGCAATCATAAAGCCGACAATCATTAGAATGGTTGTAATGTCCACGGCTGTCTCCCAAGATAAGGAACATCATGATACTGGCAAAACGTTACAGTTATATGACAATGTAAATAAGTGTACAAAAATTCCGCTTTTCGGTGAATCAAGCTATATTAGGCCAAATTTACTTTGTGCTAAACTAGCCGTAGTAACGATGGAATCTTTATGAAAGTCAATGAAAATGTTTCTGTCCAATTTAATCAGGAGCTGGAGCATGTTATCCAGCTGCTGATGAAAATGGGCGGCATGGTGGAAGATCAGCTAGAATGTGCAATTATCGGTGTGTGCGATAATGATGGTGGTGCCGCTGAAACCGTTTTAAAAATTGAGCCTGAAGTTGATGAGCTTGAAATTCGGATCGAGGAGCTTTGCACGCATATTTTGATTGAGCGTCAGCCAACTGCCCGCGAATTGCGCATGGTATTAGCGATTTCTCGAATCACCCGTGACCTTGAACGTATGGGCGACCAAGCCTTTAAAGTGGCGCAACAAACGTTGGAGCTGATGAACGAAGGTAGCCAGATTTCGATCTGCCGCTCTGCCATTCGCAATATGGGCGAAAATGTTAGCAAAATGCTCAATAATGTGTTGAATGCCTTTTTACGTAGTGATACCCAAGCGGCGCTTGAGGTGGTTCGCAGCGATAAAGTTGTTGATGAACGTTATGGATCAGCGATCCGTGAACTCAGTACCTATATGATGGAAGACCCACGCTCTATTGGTCAAACCATTCATATTTTATGGATGCTACGAGCTATTGAACGCATTGGCGATCATGCGCGAAATATCAGTGAGCAAATTATTTATCTGGTCAGTGGTGAAGAAGTGCGCCATAGCACATTAAGTGAAATGGAGCAGCAGGTCAGCGATTTTGAAGACCAAGGTGAGTCTGAGCCAAGCTAATTCTCCCGACTTTTGTTTAAAACGTGGTGCTTAACAAGTCGTGCTGAACAAGTAACGCAAAAAACAGCGCAAAAAATCAGCAGGGCTTAAAAACAGCAAAGCGCTTAGCCCGTTTGTTCAGGCTAAGCGCTTTTTTATGGTGAGCAGCAGCTGTTATACGCTAATCAAGCTCACGACAGGCGCGAAACGGCGCTTATGGTGCGTCGTCGAGCAGTTCCTGTTTGTCTTTTTTCATGAAATCTTCAGCGGTGGTATTCAGACCGATCAGCACACTACAAGCAACGTAGATCGATGAGTAAGTACCCACTAGCACACCAACAATTAAGGCCGCTGAGAAACCAATCAAAGAGCTGCCGCCAAAAATGGCCAAAGCGATCAATACCAGCAAGGTGGTGATCGAGGTCATTAAGGTGCGCTCAAATGTTTCAGAGATAGAGACATTGAAAACCTCGAGTGTTTTCAAGTCGCGACGGCCAATAAAGTTTTCACGGATACGGTCGGATACAACAACGGTATCATTGATGGAGTAACCCACCACCGCGAGAATCGCCGCCAGTACAGCCAGATCGACACTCATTTGCGTAATCGAGAAAAAGCCCAGCGTAATCACCACATCGTGAGCCAATGCAATAATCGCGCCAGCGCCAAACTTTAAGGTAAAACGAAAAGCGATATAAACCAGCATGATGACTAGAGCCAAAATCATCGCCTTACCACTGGTGTCGCGCAGCTCATCACCCACAGAAGGGCCAATAAATGACTCAGAAGCCAGTTCAATATCACCATAGGTGTTATTCAAAACGTCAAAAACTTCTTCGCCAATGGTCTGCTCAACCGCTTCACCCACGGAATGGGTTTCGTTTGATTGCGGTGGCAGCTTAATGGATAGCTCGGTGTCAGAGCCAAAGCGTTGCACAACAAAGCTTTCAAACCCCGAGGCGCTCATGGTATTGCGTACATCGTCAATATTAAGCGTAGCAGGCACCTTAAGCTCAATGGCATTACCACCGGTGAAGTCGAGACCAAGGTTCAAGCCGCGAGTAAACAATGAGATCAATGAGATCACAATCAGCGCAAGTGACAAACCAATGGCTAGTTTGCGAGCGCCCATCCAGTTAATTTCTTTAAACATAATAGACTCCCTCAGCCCATATTGATGGTTTTGAGTTTTTTACGGCCGTAGACCCACTGAATCAGCGCACGTGTGCCGATTAATGCCGTAAACATCGAGGTCAAAATACCAATGGCCAACGTTACCGCAAAGCCTTTTACTGAGCCGGTTGCCAAGAACAGTAAGATCACGGCGATAATTAACGTGGTAATATTCGCATCGACAATGGCGCTCAGCGCCTTTGCGAAGCCTTCTTCCACCGCATCCGCCGAGCGCATGCCTTTCTTAAACTCTTCTTTAATTCGCGAGAAGATCAGCACATTGGCATCAACCGCCATACCAACCGTCAAGACAATACCAGCAATGCCAGGAAGCGTTAGCGTCGCGCCAAAAAATGACAAAACAGCGGCAATGATGATCAAGTTAGAGAACAACGCAATATTCGCCAGCACACCATAAACACGGTATTTGATGATCATAAAGATAATCACCAAAGCAAAGCCAATCACCAAAGACATAAAGCCTTTGCGGATATTTTCAGCACCTAAGCTTGGGCCAATGGTGCGTTCTTCCACGATATACATCGGCGCAGCCAAAGCGCCCGAGCGAAGCAATAACGCCAGCTCGTTTGCCTCAGGCAAGCTATCTAAGCCAGTGATTTGGAATTGATTGCCGAATACACCGTTGATGGTTGCCGTGTTGATCACTTGGCGCTCTTCACGCTTCTTGAAGACCAGCACTTGCTCACCGTTTTCTTCAACAAACGTTGGCTCCGCCTTGGATTCAATGAACACCACGCTCATTAAATTACCGACATTGTCCTGTGTGGTGCGCAACATATTGCGACCACCCGCGCTGTCCAGACCAATGGAAACCGCAGGCTGTCCATTTTGGTCAAAGGTTGCGCTGGCATCGATAACGTTTTGGCCGGTGACGATGGGTTGTGCATTCAGAAGAATTTGTCCGCCATCTTTGCGATTTAGCACTTCCGTATTTGGTAGCGTTGTTGAGCCAACTCGGCCACTGCCTTTAACTAAACGAAACTCTAGGTCTGCTGTTCGGCCAATAACGCGCTTAGCCTGAGCCGTGTCTTCAACACCGGGCAGTTGGACTAAGATGCGCTCAGCACCTTGCTGCTGAACTAATGGCTCAGCTACGCCGATTTCATTAATACGGTTGCTTAGTGCGATACGGTTTTGCTCAACGGTTTCACGGTTGATATTGAATAAAGCCGTTTCCGTTAGCTGAAAGCGCAATGAAGGCTGGTCGTTAAATTCACCTGCTTTGGTTTCATACTCAAAACCTAATACATCGCGGGCAATGCTCTTGGCATTGTCACGCGCTTGCTCAGAATTAAAGGCTAGCTCAAAACCATTGGGGGATAACATCTGGTAGCGTCCATAGCGTTGGCCGGCTTCTAGCTCTTCACGTAGAGTTTGGCGCAAGCCATCAAGCATCGACTTTTCATAGGTTTGCAGTTTTTTTTCAACATCCACTTCAAGCAGGAAATGTACACCACCTCGAAGATCAAGCCCCAGCTTTAGCGGATCAGCACCAATGGCAGAAAAAACACTTGGTGTGCGAGCAATGGTGTTTAGCGCCACGACATAGTCATTACCAACAGCAGCCTGAACACGGTCGCGGGCGGCTCTACGGTCATTCGTGTTTGAGAAAAACAGGGTTAAATCCGTACTAGAGGCTTCTGCATCTGTCAGCGAAATATCTGCCTGCCCTAAAACGGATTGAATATCATCAAGCAGGTTAGGTGGCAGCTCTGTACCGGCCTTTTGAGCGTTAATTTGTAGTGCAGGTTGTTGGGTGTATAGATTCGGTAAGGCGTAGAAAAAACAGCCCAGAACCACGGCAATAAAGAGTAGGGATTTCCAGAACGGATAAGGTTTTAGCATAGTCTCCTCGACGGCATACCTTGCCAAAAAGCCAGGCAATGCCTGGCTTTAATCGGGTGTTAGATATTTTTTAAGGTGTCTTTTGGCAACGTTGCGCTGATGGCAACTTTTTGAACTTTGATCTCAACAGAAGGTGCGATCTCGACAACCGCGTAAGTTTCGTCAAGTTTCACTACCTTGCCCATCAGGCCACCATTGATCACAACTTCACTGCCTACTTGCAAGCTATTGAGCAAGTTTTTCATGTCGTTTTGGCGCTTGCGCTGGGGACGGAAAATCAAGAAATAGAAAATCGCACCAAAGCCTAAAAGATAAATGATTAACGTCATTAGACCGCCTTGTGGTGCGGCGGCTTCACCTGCTGCGTGTGCAACTTCAATAAACATATTTACTCCTCAGATTCGGGGCTGAGCCCTTGGTCAATATAAAACTGCGTTCGAAAGGCATCGAGATTACCTTGTTCAATAGCTTCACGCAAGCCCTTCATCAGGGTTTGGTAATAGGTCAAATTATGCAAGGTAGCCAGCTGTGGCCCGAGCATTTCGCCACACTTATCTAAGTGGTGCAAATAGCTGCGTGAAAAGTTCTGACAGGTATAGCAATGACAGTTCGGATCTAAAGGCCCCGTGTCTGTTTTATGCTTCGCATTGCGAATACGAACCACGCCTTCGCAGGTGAAATAATGACCATTACGCGCATTGCGAGTTGGCATCACGCAGTCGAACATATCGACACCTCGATACACCGCTTCAACAATATCTTGCGGCTTGCCGACACCCATCAAATAGCGCGGCTTTTGTTTGGGCATGATATTCGGCAGATAGTTCAACACCTTGATCATCTCTTCTTTAGGCTCACCGACAGATAAGCCGCCAATGGCATAGCCATCAAAGCCAATCTCCTCTAGAGCATTGAGCGAGACTTCACGCAAGTCCTCATACATACCACCCTGCACGATGCCAAATAGTGCAGAAGGGTTATCACCATGCGCCTCTTTGCTGCGTTTGGCCCAGCGAATGGATAGCTCCATCGAGGTTTTTGCTTCTTCGTGGGTAGCTGGATACGGCGTACATTCGTCGAAAATCATCACAATATCCGAGCCGAGTTTACGCTGTACATCTATGGACTCTTCAGGCCCCATAAACACTTTTGAACCATCGATCGGTGATTGGAAGGTGACGCCTTGCTCTGTGATCTTACGCAGCTTGCCTAAGCTGAATACTTGAAACCCGCCAGAGTCAGTCAGAATGGGCTTTTGCCACTGCATAAAGTCATGTAAATCGCCATGCTGCTCAATAATATCCGTGCCCGGGCGCAGCATTAAATGAAAGGTGTTGCCTAGAATAATATCAGCACCTAACTCCTCAACTTGGTCAGGCGTTAGGCCTTTGACCGTGCCATAAGTGCCCACGGGCATAAAGGCGGGTGTCTGAATGGTGCCTCGCTCAAACTCAATTTCGCCACGGCGGGCAGCGCCATCGGTATGGGACAATGTAAATTTCATCGGCTGTTCTCGGTTATTCTCTTTTTTAGTGTCTCGTTATGTCGCGTTGCTTGGCGTCTCAGGTAAATCATCGGCTTGTCGCTCCAGCCACATGGCATCACCATAGCTAAAAAAGCGATAACGTTCGGTGATGGCCGCCTGATATGCCTGCATCATGCGGTTTTTGCCACAAAAAGCGCTGACCAGCATCAATAAGGTGGATTGCGGTAAATGAAAGTTGGTGATCAAACGGTCAATCACGGCAAATTCATATCCCGGATAGATAAAAATATCCGTCTCGCCTTGATAAGCCTGCAGCTCTGTGTGGTCGTTTGCTTGGCTTTTTTGCGCTGCCGACTCTAAAGCTCGTACCACTGTTGTGCCCACGGCTACTACCGAACCACCAGAGGAGCGAGTATCGCGGATCACCTTGCACACCGATTCAGGCACATCAATCCACTCGCTGTGCATATGATGGTTTTCTACATCATCTACGCGCACGGGTTGAAAGGTGCCTGCGCCCACATGCAACGTAATGGTTTCAATGCGAACTCCTTTGGTTTTTAGTTGGGCTAGTAAGGCTTCGTCAAAATGCAGCCCTGCGGTTGGTGCTGCGACCGCGCCTTGTTGTTCAGCAAAAACGGTCTGGTAGCGAGTTTCATCCAGCACCTCATCGCCACGGTTCATATAGGGCGGTAAAGGCAAATGCCCATCACTGGCCATAATATCAAACAGTGAGTGCTCACTATCCACTAATTCAATGTGAAACAACGCATTTTCTCGATTTGCAACGGTGGCTGGGTAAGTGCCTGCCAGTAAAATCACATCACCCACTTTGGGCGAACGGCTGGATTTAATATGCGCCAGTGCAGCCTTCGCGCTTAACACTCGCTCAAGCAAAAGCTCTAGCTTGCCACCGGTTTGTTTCTGGCCATATAGCCGCGCTTTCATCACGCGGGTATTGTTCAGTACCAACACATCGCCGGGCGAAATCCAGTCTAAAATATCGGTAAACTGGTGGTGGCTAAGTGAGTCCTCGCTCACTTTCAACAGTCGGCTAGCACTGCGTTGTTCTGTCGGGTAGCTGGCAATCAGCTCCTCGGGTAGGTGGTAATCAAAATCAGCGGTTTTCATGCCGCGCAGTTTAGCGCAAAGCGCTGCTTTTCGCCATGTTGACGTTAGTTGATCCAAGCTAGCTGGTGAAGCAAACAGGTTTTGGTGTTATCGCGCTAAAGCTCAATTAAGCAGAACCTTTGCGAAAGCTTAACGATTGTTTATTTGCTTTGCGATGGGGCCCTGGCTAGATTAAGAGAGTCAGGCCATGTTTTGTATTGGGCCGCTGTGCTACTGGGTTTATGAATAAGATGCTGCTAAGAGCGCTATCTGCTCTTTTTTTTATTGTTATTGGTCAACGATGCGTTGGCTTCAACAACGATTCGCGGGTTTACACCACGCTTTCAAACTAATGCTGCTGGTAATACCGCCATTATTGGTAATACCTTGATGACCTGTCAAAACAGTACCAACTGTACCAATGCTCGAAACGGTACGGGTAATACCAATAATAACAACTACACCATGCGTCGTATTGATATTGACCCGATAGCGCCGGCACAGGTGAAGGGAATACCTCAACTTCTGCAGATTTGAATCTACCAGCCGGCTCGACCGTGCAATTTGCCGCGCTGTATTGGGGTGCGTAAACAAATAATGCAGCGAGAAACCAAGCGGCGAT
Source organism: Pseudomonadota bacterium (assembly GCA_034190675.1). GTDB lineage: Bacteria > Pseudomonadota > Gammaproteobacteria > Pseudomonadales > JAXHSS01 > JAXHSS01. The sequence continues at coordinate 16,197 of JAXHSS010000001.1, read as the reverse complement.
TCGAACGCCGTCTACCGGGGCTTATGTGCCACTAACCGCAGGACAAATCAATAATGCAGGCGCTAACTACCATGCTTTTGCCGATGTCACCACGCTAGTACAAGCTGGTGGCAATGGCACGTACTTTGTCGCTGATGTTAAGGCAAGCGAAGCGACAGGGCGCTATGCTGGCTGGTCCTTGGTGGTTGTTTACACCAACCCTGCTGAGCAGTTTCGCAACTTAACGGTCTTCGATGGTTATGCTCAGGTCAACACACGCAACCCGCGAGACATTAATATCAATATCAGCGGTTTTTTAACACCCGCTTTTGGAACCGTTGGTGCTACCGTGGGCTTTGTTGCCTATGAGGGCGACTTGGGCATTAGGGGCGACCGAGTACTATTTGAGGGCACAGAACTTGGTAACGCTACCAACCCAACAACTAACTCGCCTAATAGTAGTATCTCGTATTTGGGCACGAGCTTTACGGCCAAAACCCCCAATTATCTTAACCAGCTAGGTTATGACTCAGATACATTCAATGCGGATGCTTTCCTACCCAATAACGCGACCAGTGCCACCTTGCAGATGCGTACCACGGGTGACTGGTATTATCTGGGCGTTATTACCACCGCGATTAATATTTTGGGGCTATACCATCTTAGCATAGTGCTTAGATGGTATAGCCCCTAACTTAAAATGAAAAAAGCCAGCTTTCGCTGGCTTTCTCGTCGCTTTTGGTTTGAGTGTTTTACACTGATGCGCGTAGCATCCAAGCTGTTTTTTCATGCACTCGCATACGATCAGAAATCAACGCAGCGCTCGACTCATCGTCGGCATCTTGCGCAATTGCCAATACCTCTCGGCATGTCTGAACGACTTGTTCATGGCCTTTCAATAGAATATCGATCATATCATCCGCTTCGGGAACACCGTCGACCTCGTCGATATTGCTCAGCTGAGCAAATGCTTTGTAAGTGCCCGGAGCTACCTCACCTAAGGTGCGAATACGCTCGGCAATATCATCCACAGCAACAGCTAGCTCGGTGTAATGCTCTTCAAACATTAAGTGAAGCTCGCGGAAGCGTGGTCCAGTGACATTCCAATGGAAGTTATGCGTTTGAAGATACAAGGTGTAGCTGTCGGCTAGCACGCGCTTTAATCCATCAGCGATCTTTGTAAGTTTGCTGTCTTCAATACCAATATTTACGTCGGTCATAAGGCTCTCCTTTATTAAATGATAAGTCTAAAGCTTATAACTTAACTATAAGATGAAATTCCATTCGTGGACACGGGGTTAAATCGAATGATCTATGCGGAAAAATCAATTATCCAGAACGGCAAGCCGTTAACCACCATTGCTCATTTAAGAAAATGCCTGCTTAAATAGACAGTAGCCTAGCACGCGATTGGCGGCCCTTAAGCTTGCCTTCATTGAGCTTTTTCAGCGCCAACTTACCGACTGATTGCTCAACAGCAACATAGGCGTGATGCTCCAACACTTTGATTTTGCCCACCTGTTTTCCTTGGATGTCTTGCCCTGCGGTTAAGGCACCGAGTATGTCACCTGGGCGAATTTTTTGTTTCTTGCCACCCTCAATTTGCAACGTGGTCATTGAAGGCCTTGGGAAGTGCTTGGTTTGTATATGCGTAGAGGGTAGCTGGCTGGGCTTGATCTCCTTACCCAAGTAGTCTTCAAGCTGTGCCATTTTATAAAGCTCTTTTTCAGCAAACAGCGAAAATGCCAAACCCTTGCTGCCCGCTCGGCCCGTTCGTCCGATGCGGTGCACGTGAACTTCAGGGTCGCGCGAAACGTGATAATTGATCACGCAGTCCAAGTCGTCAATATCCAAACCCCGCGCAGCAACATCGGTTGCCACCAAAATCGACGCGCTTTTATTAGCAAACAAGACCAAGGTTTTGTCTCGCTCATGCTGCTCCAAGTCGCCATGAATCGCCAAGGCCGAAAAACCATCATCAGCTAACGTATCAGCTAGCTCCTGTGCCTCGGCCTTGGTATTGCAGAAAATCACCGTAGACTCAGGCAAGTGCTCTAGTAACAGTAAACGCACGGCCTCATCACGTGCCGAGTTGTTTTCCACCTGATAAAAAGACTGCGCAATGCTGTTGTTCTCATGCGTCGAAGCGACCTTGACCATCAGCGGATTCTGCGTAATGCGCTTGGCAATTGATTCGATTTTATCGGGATAGGTCGCACTAAAGAGCAAAGTTTGGCGCTGCTCAGGCATCTGCTCAACAATCGCATCAATCGAATCCTGAAAACCCATTTCAAGCATTCTGTCCGCCTCATCCAGCACAAACATCGACACATCATTAAGACGCAATGTACCTTTATTCAAATGCTTCTCAACACGGCCGGGCGTACCGACGATAATATGCGCTCCATGCTCTAATGAACCAATCTGCGGACCCAGTGGTTTGCCGCCACACAAGGTCAACACTTTCACATTATGCGTAGCGCGCGCCAAGCGGCGAATTTCCACCGCCACTTGGTCGGCTAATTCACGCGTGGGGCAGAGCACCAAAATTTGCACACGAAAGCGTTTCACATCCAGCTTGGACAATAACCCCAAGCCAAACGCAGCCGTTTTTCCCGATCCTGTCTTGCCCTGAGCAACAACATCCCGACCTGCCAAAATTGCAGGCAAACTCTGCGCCTGAATCGGCGTCATCGCCTTATACCCAAGAGAATCTAAATTCTGCAAAACCTCTTTCGCAAGGCTCAGCGATGAAAACGTTGTACTGCTCATGGCCACTCAATATCAATTTCTGCCTGCGTACTGTAACAGTTTAGCGATGCCGCTGCTTGATATAAGTTATTTCAATGAAAAAAGTGGATGGTTGAACGCACTGTAAGTCTCAGTTGAAACCAGCAAATTGATCGGGTAGGCTTTATTTAAGACTATTTAACGCAAAAAGTTAGGGTTTTGCCCTCAACTCGTCGGTTATTGCACACGCAAAAAAGGGTCAGAAAGACTGAAAACAAAGACAAATTTTTTAGCAGCTGGGAGTTAAGCTTTAGGCCTTAAAAAGAAGTGAAGCGCCAATTTTCGAGAGCTAGAAGATTAACGGTTTCGAGCCTGTGGTTGTCATCATTGACGACTTTAATTACAGACTTAGATCTAATTTGATTATACGATTACATAACTCAATTATTGAGGTTTTTAAAATGGATGATTTAATAACAATTGGCATAATAGCTGCGGCTGTCTTTTCAGTTCTTGGGCTTGGAGTAAGAGTTCATGCAAGCTTTAAATCTGGAAGTAAAACCACTATTAAAAATGTAAAAGCTGGCGGCGATGTTGTAGGCCGAGATAAGGTTCAAAAGTAAATGTTTAATTGGCTCAGAAATATTACGGCGGGCGGAGATGTTGTTGGACGAGACAAGATAACAAATATCTTACCAGCTTCTACACAGATGGATTTGCTGTCGCAAAAGTATGTTGAAGAAAAGTCGAATCAACAAGTGACTTATGTAATTATTGATGAGCTGACTCACTATAGTAATGAAAATTACGATATTCGAGATTTGACTGAAAAACTTGAAGATGCTGGGTTTGGCTATTTGGTTGATGTCGGAGAGGAACTAAAGGAAGAAGTCAGTAAGTTAATTATTCGGAATCAGCATTACAAGTCGGCTCAGAAAATCATTACTTTTTTATTAGCCGAAGTTGAGTCGATTTTTAACGCAAATATTAAAAAAAGGTTACTTGATGTAAAGGAAGAAGCAGCATTGAAGCTACTTTTCAGGACTCACCTTGAGAAAGAAATTCAAGCTCACCTAGGTGATAATGTTTTAGAAATTTTCAATCGTCAAATCAATGGCATGGTTTATTTCCTTACGGGGAATTGCCACTTGGAGTGGAAATAATGCTTTTATATAACAAAGCTCTAGATCCAAACCATACACTGCTGCGCATGACGGCATTATTAATTTCTTGGAAAGCTAAAAGTCTAGAAAGTGACGCACTGCGTTTATTTGACTTCTTAATTGCAAATCCTGCACATATTGAAAAACTATCTGTTCCAAGAGATAAATTTACCGATAAAAATGAGTTTAAAAGTTACAAAAACCGATATCAGAATTTTGATCCGATAAGTCTCTTCAATGCGATGAAAGAAATACATTGCCTTGCCATTGAGCGACTAGTTGTTCTAGGGGTGTTGAAAACAGGTGACAATTCCTCGGAATATAATGTCTACCTCGAAAATATTCCAGAAGGATTAAAAAGCCTAGCTGAATCAAAAGAAAATAGCATATCTAGTCAAGCAATTGATTTTATCGTGGAAAATTTAATATCGATCTCAGTTACGGGTTCTGATGGACTAAAAAAAATAACAAGCTTAATGGATTATAGATACGATGTTAATTAAACCTACTTTGAAGGTTGAGAGGCTTCATGTAAAAAGAGGCTCTATAGTCGCTTTTGATGAAGCCTTTCATCATGGCGTTAATGTATTGTCTGGTAAGAATGGTTCTGGCAAAACCTCCGTAATTCAACTTTTAATGTATGGACTAGGATACGAAGTCCCAAATTGGAAAGAAGAAGCGAGTCTTTGTGACAATATTTATGTTGAGTTAAAAGTCAATGGCAGTCCCGTTACCATTAAGCGCAAAAACAATGGTTCAGATAAGCAATCAATGGATTTTTGTTTTTCAGAAATGGATGCGGCATTGGCCTCTCCTCTCACAAATTGGTTTAATTATCCCTATTCAATAGGAAGCAAGCCGAGTTTTTCCCAACAAATGTTTGATTTACTTGGCCTGCCCGAAGTAAAAGCAGATGCAAACAATAACAATGTAACTTTACATCAGGTATTTCGTCTAATTTATGCAGACCAATCAAATACCTCTAGCGCCTTATTTAACAATGAGCCGTTCGATTCTGCATTTAAAAGGGAATCTGTAGGTAAATACTTATTAGGCTTGTACGATAATGAACTTTATGACGCAAAGATAAAACTTGTTGAAGAAGAAAAGAATCTACAAAAAATAATTGCAAAACTTCAGGCAATTCAGTCGGTTGTTGGAAAGACTTCTTTTGGTGAGGGTATTGGAACCATTGAAGAACAGAAAAAAAATATATTAGATAAAATTGCCTCTATTAATGTCGAAATTATAGATATTAAAGAGAAGTCTATGATTTCATATAGTTCTGATAAAAAAGAAACTGAATCCTCAGCAAAAGTTAGTGTAACAACTCGGAACAAATTGCTAGAAGTGGAAACTGAAATACATCAGTTGAATTACAATATACTTGACTCTGAAGAGTTTGTATCTGAGCTTATTGACAAACAGTGTGCGCTAAGAGACTCAATTAAAGTTGGAGGTTTGATTGATGGATTCAAATTCTCATCGTGTCCAAGTTGTAATAAATCACTCAAAGAAAAAGCTAAGGACTGCTGTAGCGTATGTGGTGAGCCGATAGAGTCAACAGACAGTTCGAATAGTCTCCTTAGAATGAAGAATGAAATAGCAATCCAGCTTCGTGAATCTGAAAAGTTATTGGAAAAGAAAAAGCAAAAACTAACGGATCTTACAAATAAGCGAAAGGAATTAAGAAGCTTATTCAGGAAACAAGTTAGCAAAGTTACTGCAACCATGAGCTCTGTCGATGCAAGCAAAGAAAGGCAGCTATTTGATCTTTACCGGCTAACAGGTGAGCTCGAAGAAAAACTTCAAACATTAGATAAAATTGCCGAGCTTCATCAGTCCTTAATCGAATTGCGAGGTGAACGAGAAAGTGTTCAGTCTGAAGTTAATAGGCTTAATGACAAAATAGAATTGATAGAAAAACAAAAACTTAAGAGAGAACCGGAAGTGAATGCGCTTATATCTGAGAAGCTTTGTGAGTTGCTTCGAAAAGATAATGGCTCAGAAAAGGAGTTTAAAAATGCAGAGTATGCAGAGTTTGATTTCGCAGCCAATAGTGTATCTGTGAATGGAAAAACAGCGTTCTCAGAAAGTGGAATGGTCTTGTTAAATAACGCCTTTCATGTTGCTCTGTTGATGGCTGCACTTGAAAAAAAATATATACGCCTTCCGAGATTTTTGGTGCTCGATGGGATTGAAAATGGAGGGATGGAGGATGGCCGCTCTAAGAACTTTCAAAAGATCGTAGTTGATGCTCTATCTAGTTATCAAACAGAGTTTCAATTAATCTTTGCGACAAAAGCTATTGATCAAAGTTTAAATTCAGAGGGTTATATAGTTGGTGAGGAGTATAGTGAGTCAAATAAAAGCCTAAAATCATTTAATTAACCATAAGGTCACAGCTTTAGATGAAGGAATTTTCTTGTCAGTGGGCCCTCGCGGCCAAAGACACAGCCCATTCCACCTTTGTTAAGGGTGGAAGTGATCAAGGGTGGAACAGGCTAATAGGTTTGTTAGTTGTCTAAAACTGTGGCTGGCACATGCACTTGGCCGCTCATTAGCACGCGTGCGCTACGACTCATAATGGCTTTTTTCGCTAACCATTTGCCGTCTTGCTCTACGGCTTCTGCACCGACTTTCAGCGTGCCTGACGGGTGACCGAACACCACAGCTTCACGTGCACCACCGCCTGCGGCTAAATTCACTAAGGTATTTGGAATGCAGGCGGCAACACTGATTGCCACTGCACAGGTGCCCATCATGGCGTGGTGTAATTGTCCCATCGAGAGTGCGCGCACTAACAGATCAATCGATTCGGCATCGACCGCTTTGCCACTTGAGGCGGTATAGCTTTTCGCTGGTGCGACAAATGCAACCTTGGGCACGTGCTGGCTTGTCACAGCACCTTCGACTGTCTCGAAAATACCCATCTTAACGCCGCCGTGGGCGCGAATGGTCTCAAACTTTTCCAGTGCTTGTGCATCACTGTTGATGTCTTTTTGCAGCTCGTCGCCGCTATAGCCTAAAGCTTCTGCTTTTAAAAAGATGGTTGGGATGCCCGCATTGATAAAGGTTGCTTCGAAGCTGCCAATGCCCGGCACTTCAAGCGTATCGACAAGATTGCCCGTCGGGAACATGGCACTGTCTTCTGACACGGGGTTTAAAAACTCGATTTGCACTTCTGCTGCTGGGAAAGTGACGCCATCTAGCTCGAAGTCGCCAGTTTCTTGCACCTGACCATCTGTCATTGGCACTTTGGCGATAATAGTTTTCTCGATGTTTTGTTGCCAAATGCGCACGGTCGCAATGCCATTTTCGGGAATATTGGCCGCATCTACCAAGCCTTGTGTGATGGCAAATGCACCCACTGCTGCAGTTAAATTCCCGCAATTGCCGCCCCAATCGATAAACGGCTTATCGATGGCGACTTGTCCGAATAGGTAATTTACATCGTGGTCGGCTTGATCACTCTTGCTCAAAATGACCGTTTTACTAGTGCTTGAAGTCGCACCGCCCATGCCGTCAGTATGTTTGCCGTATGGATCAGGGCTTCCGATAACGCGCAGCAATAATTGATCGCGAATCGCGCCGGGTGTCTGTGCCGCTTCGGGTAAGTCCGCAAGATTAAAAAACACACCTTTTGATGTGCCGCCACGCATATACGTGGCAGGAATTGTGATTTGAGGTTTGTGGCTCATAAGGTTCTCAAATTAGTTTGATGGGTTTGGTTCTGCGTGTACGGCTAGACAAGTAATCAGCAGCCGTAAACGTAAACACGAATATTCTGAAAAAGCGTCACTGCTGAATCCGTGTCATTACTGAATACATCTTATTGCTAAATGTATGTCATTGCGAAGCGCAACGTTTAGCTGCCGTGACGAGCATTAAACGCTGCACTTAGCTTGCTTCGCTATGCTCGTAATGACGAGTTTTAAACGCCGTGCTTAGATTGCTTCGCTATGCTCGCAATGACAGGTATATGTCGGCATCGCAATGGCGAGTGACAGGCGTAGCTACTGGGTTTTGCAACTCAGCAGCTAGGCGTTTGCGCAATTAAGCGACTGACGACTCGATAAAGTCTTTTGCAAAGCGTTGTAGCAAGCCACCTGCGCTGTACGTTGTAACTTCATCTTCGGTGTCTAATCTGCTAAGCATTGGCACTTTGACCTGCTCGCCATTGGCACGATTAATCACCAACGTCATTGTGCCACCTGCGGCAATTTCACCCTCAACGTCGTATGTTTCTGTACCATCAAGCTCCAGCGTTTTGCGTGTCGTACCCGCTTCAAATTGCAATGGCAACACGCCCATACCAATCAAGTTAGTACGGTGAATACGCTCAAAGCCTTCGGCTGCAATGACTTCAACACCTGCTAAGCGCACACCTTTCGCCGCCCAGTCACGTGATGAGCCTTGGCCGTAGTCAGCACCAGCCACGATAATCAGCGGCTGCTTACGCTCCATATACGTCTCAATGGCTTCCCACATACGCACGACTTTGCCTTCTGGCTCGATACGGGCCAATGAACCTTGACGCACGTCACCGTTCTCATCCAGCACCATTTCGTTCATAAGTTTAGGGTTAGCAAATGTGGCACGTTGTGCTGTCAAATGGTCGCCACGGTGCGTTGCATACGAGTTAAAGTCTTCCTCTGGTAAGCCCATTTTCGCCAAGTATTCACCCGCTGCACTTGAGGCCAAAATCGCGTTCGACGGCGACAAGTGGTCAGTCGTGATATTGTCAGGCAACACCGCCAGCGGACGCATGCCCTTCATGGTGCGCTCACCAGCCAATGCGCCTTCCCAGTAAGGCGGACGGCGAATATAGGTGCTCATTGGACGCCAATCATACAGCGGGTCGCCTTTTTCGTTTTCGCCCGTTGCTTCAAACATCGGGATGTAGACTTTACGGAATTGCTCAGGTTTAACCGAAGCATTCATGATTTCCGTAATTTCGTCATCGCTTGGCCAAATATCTTTCAGATAAATCGGGTTGCCTTGTGCATCAGTGCCTAGTGCGTCTTTTTCAATATCAAAACGAATCGAGCCAGCAATCGCGTAGGCAACAACCAACGGCGGCGATGCCAAGAACGCTTGCTTCGCGTACGGGTGAATGCGTCCGTCAAAGTTACGGTTGCCCGAGAGCACAGCGGTTGAATACAAGTCGCGGCTAACGACTTCTTCTTGAATCTTCGGATCAAGCGCGCCACTCATACCATTACAGGTAGTACATGCAAACGCCACCACGTCAAAACCGAGCTGTTGAAGCTCTGGCAATAAGTTGCTGTCCTCAAGATAGAGTTTTACCGTTTTAGAACCCGGTGCGAGTGATGATTTCACCCACGGCTTGCGCGTTAAACCCAGCTTGTTGGCATTACGTGCTAACAAGCCCGCAGCGATAATATTGCGCGGGTTCGATGTATTCGTACAGCTGGTAATCGCCGCGATAATCACCGCGCCATCAGGCATTAGGCCTTCTTCTTCGGTGTAATCAGCGGCAATACCGCGAGAAGCCAAGTCAGCCGTTGGTAATAACGCATGTGGATTTGATGGACCCGCCAAGTTGCGGCCAACCGTAGACATATCAAAGCGCAATACACGCTCATATTCAGCACCTTTGAGCGTATCAGACCAAAGACCTGTGTGCTTAGCAAAATGCTCAACAAGTTGCACTTGCTCTTCTTCACGACCTGTAAGGCGAAGATAATCAATGGTTTTTTCGTCGATTGAGAACATGGCAGCTGTTGCGCCATATTCAGGTGTCATGTTGGCAATCGTTGCGCGGTCGCCTAAGCTCAAAGACGACGCACCCTCACCGAAGAATTCAAGGTAAGCACCGACAACGCGCTCTTGGCGCAAGAATTGTGTTAGCGCCAGTACCAAGTCCGTACCGATAATACCCGGTGCAAGTTGACCAACCAGCTCAACACCTACGATGTCCGGCAAGCGCATATACGATGGTCGGCCTAACATCACGCTTTCAGCTTCCAAGCCGCCAACACCTACGGAGATAACGCCAAGCGCATCAACCATTGGCGTGTGGCTGTCTGTACCCACGCACGTATCAGGGAATGCCACACGTTTACCCGCACCTTCGCCACGCACTTGTACTACTGGAGACATTTTCTCCAAGTTAATTTGGTGCATGATGCCGTTGCCCGGTGGAATCACGTCAATGTTTTCAAACGCTGTTTTTGTCCAGTTAATAAAGTGGAAACGGTCTTCGTTACGACGCTCTTCTACCGCACGGTTTTTCTCAAACGCGTTTTCTTCAAAACCTGGGTGCTCAACTGCAAGTGAATGGTCAACAATCAGCTGTGTTGGAACAACTGGGTTCACTTTAGCTGGATCACCGCCTTTTTCGGCAATCGCATCACGCAGACCCGCAAGGTCAACTAACGCTGTTTGTCCCAAAATATCGTGACAAACCACACGCGCTGGATACCACGGGAAATCTAAGTCACGTTTGCGTTCAATCAACTGTTTAAGTGAGTCGGTCAGCACCTCAGGCTCACAACGGCGTACCAATTGCTCTGCCAAAATTTTCGAGGTATATGGGAGTTTGTCATAAGCGCCTGACTGGATGTCTTCAACAGCTTGGCGGGTATCAAAATAGTCCAAATCAGTATTTGGAAGCGGTTTGCGATAATTCGTGTTCATAAAGCGTTCTTCATTCAATTTGAGAATTCAACATCAAAAAAAGGCCTGACATGCAGGCCTTTTCGGTTATTTTATGCGCGCTCAGCGATCGGTGTTACGTCGCGAAGGTCCTCGCCCGTATATTCAGCGCTTGGGCGGATAATGCGGTTGTCTGCACGTTGCTCCATCACGTGAGCAGCCCAGCCTGTTAGACGAGACATAACAAAGATCGGAGTGAACAACTTCGTAGGAATGCCCATGAAGTTATAAGCCGAGGCATGGAAGAAATCAGCGTTACAGAAAAGCTTTTTCTCACGCCACATCACTTCTTCACAGCGAACAGAAACAGGATAAAGTGTCTCATCGCCCACTTCTTCAGCCAGCTGCTCAGACCAGCCTTTGATGATCACGTTACGTGGGTCAGACTCGCTGTAGATCGCGTGGCCAAAGCCCATGATTTTCTCTTTGCGCTCAAGCATGCCCATCAAGGTTTCTTCTGCGTGATCCGCATCGTTCATCTTTTCAATAAGCTCCATTGCGGCTTCGTTAGCACCACCATGAAGTGGACCGCGAAGAGAGCCGATCGCGCCTGTAATGCACGAGAAAATATCCGATAATGTTGAAGCACAAACACGCGCCGTAAATGTTGATGCATTGAACTCATGCTCTGCATAAAGAATTAATGAAACGTTCATTACACGCTCATGCAGCTCGCTCGGCTTTTTGCCATGAAGCATATGCAAGAAATGGCCGCCGATCGTTTCATCGTCCAAATCAGTATCGATACGCACGCCATCGTGGCTGAAGCGGTACCAATAACAAATAATGCCAGGGAAAGCCGCTAGCATACGGTCAGTTTTTTCTTGCTGATCAGGGAAAACGCCCATTTCAGTTGTATCTTCACCTTCAAGGTTGCCGAGCATTGAGCAGCCCGTGCGCATCACGTCCATTGGGTGAGCATCAGCAGGGATGCGCTCTAGCACTTCTTTGAGCGGCTGAGGAAGGTCGCGCATGCCTTTAAGCTCGGCTTTGTAAGCATCGAGTTCGGCTTGGTTTGGCAGCTTGCCTTTAAGAATCAAGTAAGCGACTTCTTCAAAGATGCAGCTTTCTGCTAAGTCTTTAACGTCATAACCACGATAAGTCAGGCCAGAGCCTGAAACGCCAACGGTTGAAAGAGCGGTTTTGCCAGCAACCTGACCACGAAGGCCAGCGCCTGAAAGTTGTTTTGCCATGTTCTTAATCTCCTCGTTATGACTTACTTAGACTCATTAAAAAGTGCATCCAGCTTCTGCTCGAATGCATGGTAATTTAGGAATTCATATAGCTCTGCGCGAGTCTGCATCGTATCGACAACTGACTCCTGCGTGCCATTAGCGCGTAATGCTTGATAAACATTTAATGCCGCTTTGTTCATCGCACGGAAGGCCGATAGTGGGTAAAGCACCATATCAACGCCTACAGCACCGAGCTGCTCCGTGGTGTAAAGGTCGGTTTGACCAAACTCGGTCATATTCGCCAGCACAGGAATGTCCAAAACATCCGTAAACTTGTGATACATATCAATATCAGTTAATGCCTCAGCAAAGATCGCATCAGCACCAGCTTCTTGGAAGGCAACCGCACGCTCAACAGCTGCATCAAGACCCTCAACAGACAACGCATCCGTACGCGCCATCACGATAAAATCCTCATCAACTTTCGCATCAAGAGCTGCTTTCAATCGGTCAACCATTTCAGCCGTAGAAACAATCGCCTTATTAGGACGGTGGCCACAACGCTTCTGCGCCACTTGGTCTTCAATATGAACGGCAGCTACACCCGCTCGCTCCATTTCTTTGATCGTACGGCCAATATTAAATGCGCCACCCCAACCAGTATCGATATCCACCAACAAAGGCACTTCTGTCGCACCCGTGATGCGTTTGGCATCTTCTACTACGTTTTCAAGGCTAGTCATGCCCAAGTCAGGCAGGCCAAAAGAGGCATTAGCAACACCTGCGCCTGATAGATAAATGGCTTGAAAACCAACTTGCTCAGCCATAAGCGCTGTATAAGCATTGATCGTGCCTGCAACTTGTAAAGGTTTTTCCGTTTCGATAGCTTTGCGCATTCTTGCGCCAGAAGATAACTTTTTCATAGAAATGCCGATGGTTTGAACTGCTCAAGATGTTAAGCTAATCAACGGTTTTGCGCAAATTTCACGGCCAAAACAGCCCCTGAAAAAGTAGCGCTTGGTAACACTTCAAAAAGAGTAGAAAAAACTTCGTTGACCTGCACAAACGAATTGCTATAATGCACCGCTACGTTTTCGAGCAACCCATCTTGCCGAGGTGGTGAAATTGGTAGACACGCCGGATTCAAAATCCGGTTCTGGAAACAGAGTGAGGGTTCAAGTCCCTCCCTCGGCACCAAATAAACGAACGCGCTGGTTCGTCTCTTGCTAGCAAACACATCTCAGCACGCAAACTCAGCTCTTAGCTCAATATCTATTTCACATTTACTTTTATCAGCTTTTTTGCTTGGTCTTGTCTAAGCCGTTTTGTCAGATTTGACATCGTTTTTTTGCGCTTCTGTGCGCAACTGCTGCTTGAGTTTGTCTTTCTGATCGGCACCGACTGGCTCTACCCATCAAAAAATCATGCTACACTGTGGGCGTCTTAACTGGGCTCGCACGCCGAAGCCGCCTAAAAATGGAACCCTCTATGCTTAGCAAATGGCAATGGTTGCTCAAACAGCTCGTCGGAAACTTATGGTGGCGCGCCTCGATTCTTGGCATTGTCGCGTTGGTGACCGTGTTAGCCGCCTATGTCATCCAGTTTCAGTTTGATCTCGACTGGGTATTGCCATTTACCGTGGGGCAAAATTCGGTCGGCAAAATTCTTCATATCCTCGCCACCAGTCTTTTAGGTGTAACGACATTCTCGCTTAGTGTAATGGTTTCAGCGTATTCAGCCGCCAGCTCCAGTGTGACGCCGCGAGCCACTAAGCTGGTTCGTCAAGACTCCACAACGCACAATGTGCTCGCCACCTTTATTGGCGCGTTTCAATACAGTCTCATCGGCATTATCGCGCTCGAGGCGGGCATATTTAATGAAACTGGGCGCTTTGTATTATTTCTGGCCACCATTGTCATCATCGTGGTGATTTTGGTCGCTTTATTGCGCTGGATCGAGCACCTTTCTCGCCTTGGCCGGGTGAGTGAAACCACCATTTTGGTGGAGCAAGCTGCTGCTGATGCCATTGCCTTTCGAGTTGAATACCCTCATTTAGGCGCAAAGCTGCTTGATCTGAGCCAGCCACCGAGCTTTATTGATAATGTGTTCTATTTTGACCAAATCGGCTACATCCAGCATATGGACTTGCAAGCCATCAATGACTGCGCAAAGGCTCAAGAGGGCGAGCTGGCGCTTTTGATTCAGCCGGGCGATTTTATTCACCCGAAAAAGCCCATAGGCGCTTTTAGCGGAGAAATGAATGAAGACTTAGCCAAGCTGTTTTGTTCGCATATTACGCTTGGAAACGATCGCACCTTTGAGCATGATGCCCGCTTTGGAATGCAAGTGATGGCCGAAATCGCATCAAGAGCCTTGTCGCCAGCAGTGAATGACCCAGGCACAGCCTCCGACGTGATTGCACGTTCAGTTCGCCTGCTTGCAAAATGGAAGGATCATAAATGTTTAGACGATGACGATGAGCGCATTCACTACCCGCAGCTTTATGCTGAAGTACTTGATCTGCATAGCTTGTTTAATGACTTCTACACCCCGATCGCCCGCGATGGCGCGGCCATGATCGAGATCCTGATTCGTCTATTCGACGCCTTGTCGGTGCTCAAGCAGATCAGCCCCGAAACCTTTGGTACAGTGGTTTATCAGTTTTCTGAGGAAATCAGCAACCGTGGCAAACTGTTTTTGCAAGACAGCACGGATTTGCTTCGCCTTGAAAAAGAGCGACAGCGGATTTTTGAAAATACGCTTTAATCTGAACCTAAGCCCGCCATCCAGCTGAGCGGATATTGCATTTTTTCGATACATTCGTGCGAGAAAACGCGATATACCTTCCCGCCACGACATCCTAACCTGAGAACAGTAACGTAATTTAGTTTGCTGGACTCAGCAAAGGAGGATCAAAATGGCAAAAACAATGAGCTTTGCCTGTGTGCATTTTTGTGTCGCATTTTCTGTTGGCTATGCCCTAACAGGCAGCTGGGTGTCGGGCGGATTGATCGCGATGGTCGAGCCTGCGGTTAACACGATCGCCTATTATCTGCATGAAAAAGTATGGTATGCCCGCGCCAAGCGCGAGGTTTCTGACAGTTTGCGGTCAGAGCAGAGAGGGCCTTCAAAGTTACAACCTAGCTCACCTGCCTTACTTCATTAATATTTAACTTGCCAATGCGTAGCATATGTATCAAATATTTCAAAAATGATCAAGGAGTCACTCATGTCTACACTATTTACCTCCACAACGGTTGGCGATATCAACGTAAAAAACCGCGTTTTTATGGCGCCGCTCACACGCAACCGCGCACACGATGCCGACGATATTCCCAATGACCTTGCCATCACCTATTACCAGCAGCGTGCTGAAGCTGGCCTAATTATTGCTGAAGGAACACAAATAAGCCCAATGGGCAAAGGCTATGTTGCAACGCCGGGTATTTACTCCGGCGGGCAAGTCGAGCAGTGGAAAAAGATCACGGCCGCGGTGCATGCTCAAGGCGGGAAAATCGTGCTTCAACTTTGGCATGTGGGCCGTATCAGCCATGTCGATGTGTTGCCAGAAGGCGAGCAGCCACTGGCGCCGAGCGGTATTCAAGCGCAGGCCCAAACGTTTGTAAATGGTGAAATGGCGGATGTGTCAGCACCACGCATGATGACACAGGCCGACATCAAAGCGACCGTAAATGATTACCGAAAAGCTGCGGCCAATGCGCTGAAAGCCGGTTTTGACGGCGTAGAAGTCCACGCGGCTAACGGCTACTTGCTTAACCAGTTCATTAGCAGCTACAGCAACCAGCGCGATGATGAATATGGTGGTAGTGTAGATAACCGAACGCACATTATTGACGAAGTTTTGGGTGCGGTGGTGAGCGAAATCGGTGCAGGTAAGGTGGGTATACGTCTGTCTCCAACAGGCACCTTTAACGATATGCAAGATGACCAAGCGCTAGAGAACTACACGAAAGTCATCGAGCTGATGAAACATTATAAACTGGCCTATATGCATATTGTTGAGCGTTTTCCGGGCATGCAGCCGAGCGAGGACGACCTCAAACTGCTGGATCAACTGATCAAGCAATGGCCGGGTTTTTATATTGCCAACGGCGACTATGACAAAGAGCGCGCACAAAGCGTGATCGACTCAGGCGCGGCCGATGCGGTCAGCTTTGGCCGACCTTTTATCGCCAACCCCGATTTGCCAACGCGCTTAGAGCAAGGGGTTGAGTTAAACGAGCCTGATCAGTCAACGTTTTATGGCGGTGGTGCGAAAGGCTACACCGACTACCCAACGCTGAATAAGTAACCGTTTCAGGTATTAACTTGTAACCACGGTAACCGGCTCGGCGAGTGATGTATCTGGGGGCTTGCCTTTTTTTAGGCAAGCCATTACTGTTTTTGATAAACAATAAGAACGCTTATGAATAAAGTTGCAGTTATTACTGGTGGAAGCTCAGGGATAG